>JAHJDE010000157.1 GCA_018812525.1 Gammaproteobacteria bacterium | reverse complement strand
GTGTGAAACCAAGCGTTCTTCGAGGGTGTTGGTCTTTGTGGGCATGGTCGGTTCCTGCTGGAATGAGTGCTTTGTCCCACGCTGTTTTACACAACACCGTTTCCAATGTCCAGCTATATTAGCGCCCTCTTATCTTCACTCTGGATTGCACCCATTTTTCGTTTGTCAATGGCTGTCTAGTCAATGACTAGTGCACGTCTAGTGTGGCGTCTAGTCTTGTGCCAGTCATTGCTCAGCGCTCCGCGACCTCTCCGCTTCGTACAGGCAAATAATCTGCATGCTGAGGCCTGGGATTGCCCCAGTACCCCTCCCCAGATACAGGTGCAATACAGCAACCCCATGCCTGAATTCAACTATGTAACTGCACAGCCGCACGAAATCGCTATAACCGACCTTTGGTTGAATTATTGGCATAACCGGCACCCCTTCAAAGTAGGTGCCGGGTCAGGCGGTTGAAGGTTTCCGCTTTTCGGGCCGTCGCCCTAGCTAGTCCCGGCTAACTTGGGTGAATTACCTTTTAACCACTGGCACGCTGTTCTTGAGCCACAGAAAGCCGCAGCCCCATGGCGTGGAGGATGCTGGTCAGTGTATTTAGCCTGGGGTTGCCGTTTTCGGACAGGGTGCGATAGAGGGCCTCACGATTCAGGCCGGTGATTTCCGCCACTCGTGCCACCCCACCTTGTGCGTTGGCTACGTTGCGTAATGCCATCATCAATACCCGTTCGTCACCATCCTCTAACGCAGCATCCAGATAGTTCGCTACGTCCTCGGGGGTTTGCAGGTAGTCAGCAGGGCTATAGGGAGCCGATAGGTTGTTGTTCACGGTACTGTCTCCAATAATCATGGGCCTGTTCGATATCCTTGCTCTGGCTGGTCTTGTCGCCACCACACAACAACAGAACAATTTGGTTACTGTCCCAGGCGTAATAGACTCGGTATCCCTTCCCTTCGGGGATGCGCAGCTCTCGCACGTCACTCCCTACGGATCGCCAGTCGCCTTCCAGGCCAAGGGCCAGCCGGTCGATGCGTATCTGAACGCGCTTGGCCGCCCGCTTGTCTTTGAGGCCATGCAGCCATGTATCCAGCGGGCAATGGCCGGTGGCGGTCAGAAACTTTCGCAGTTGAATGGCTGGTATCATTGTAGTTTATAGACTACTTCTTTGCTCGTTGGATATCCACAATCTGGCCACCATTCAACATGTCGCCTGCTTGCAGCATGACACTGGTCGCTTTCTCCATGCTTTCCCGTACCGGGTCGATATTGAGGCGGGCATAGATGGCGGTGGTCGATACGTTGCGATGGTTGAGGGTCTTCCTATCACGTTGAGATTGGCGCCGGTAGCCGCCTACCAAGAGCCTAGAGAGCGCCGTAGGTCGTGCATGCGCAGGTTCTCCAATCCTGCCCGCTCCAATATGCGCGCCCATGCCTTCTTGGGTTCTGCAAAGTGGCCGCTTCTGCCGTGATCTCCTGACGGATTCCGCGTCGCGCCGCTGCTGGGTTTGTGTCAGCGGCCACCGCTCCATTTAATTTCTCCGCCTCCACCCGAGCCTGCTCCACCGTCATGGCGGGGAAGCGACCAAGGGTAAGCCGCTCCTGTTTGCCTTCGATGCGCCGTAGGAAGGTGAACGCCTTTACCCCGCTTTCGGTCACGCGCAAGGTTAAGCCTGGAGTCTTGCTGTCGTGATAATCCCCCCGCTTTCCCTCGGGTGCATTCGGTATCGACCCGATACTCCGCTTGGTGAAATTCAGCTTGTTGTTGGTCATGCGCCATAACCGCTGGTCGGTAATCGCCATGATGCGCGCTGCCGCATTGACCCAATGCACAGATCGCCAATTTGCTTGGAATGTCGCTATTTCCCGTTTTTCGTGGCGGTCGAACACGCCTTGCTGAATTTGGGGGCTAATCAGGAAGTCTCTTGTCATGGTCGTTCCCTGCGTCCTGGGGAATAGGCATAATTGGGCTTTACCAAGAAGCCCAGCCCTGGAGGAAAGCATGCCGCAATACCGCTCCCGAACCACCACCCATGGCCGCAACATGGCGGGCGCCCGGGCGTTGTGGCGCGCCACCGGTATGTCGGACCGGGATTTCGACAAGCCGATCATCGCCGTCGTCAACTCCTTTACCCAGTTCGTGCCTGGCCACGTCCACCTGAAAGACATGGGGCAACTGGTGGCGCGCGAGATCGAGCGTGCCGGTGGCGTGGCCAAGGAGTTCAACACCATTGCCATCGATGACGGCATTGCCATGGGCCACGGGGGCATGCTTTATTCGCTGCCCTCGCGGGAGCTGATCGCCGATTCGGTCGAATATATGGCCAATGCCCATTGTGCCGATGCCCTGGTCTGTATCTCCAACTGCGACAAGATCACTCCCGGCATGCTGATGGCGGCCTTGCGGCTCAACATCCCAGCCGTCTTCGTCTCCGGCGGCCCCATGGAGGCGGGCAAGGTGCGGCTGGCCTCGAAGGGCAAGATCAAGCTGGATCTGGTGGATGCGATGGTCGCTGCCGCCGACCCGGCCGAGACGGATGAGGATGTGGCCGCCATCGAGCGCTCCGCCTGTCCCACCTGTGGCTCCTGTTCCGGCATGTTCACCGCCAACTCCATGAACTGCCTGGCTGAGGCCCTGGGGCTGGCCCTGCCGGGCAACGGCTCTTTGGTCGCAACGCACGCCGACCGCAAGCAGCTATTCCTGGAGGCGGGCCGACTGGTGGTTGGGCTTGCCAAGCGCTGGTACGAGCAGGACGACAGCAACGCCCTGCCACGTTCCATCGCCACTTTCGAGGCATTCGAGAATGCCATGAGCCTGGATATCGCCATGGGCGGATCGACCAATACCGTGCTGCATCTGTTGGCGGCAGCCCATGAGGCAGGCGTCGATTTCAGCATGGCGGACATCGACCGGCTGTCGCGCAAGGTCCCCAACCTCTGCAAAGTGGCCCCTTCCACCCAGCAATATCACATGGAGGATGTGCACCGGGCCGGCGGCGTCTTCGGCATCCTGGCCGAACTGAACCGGGGCGGGTTGATTCACCGGGATTGCCGGACCGTGCACAGCAAAAGTATGGCCGAGGCCCTGCTCCGCTGGGACGTGGCGACCAGTATCGAGAAGGAAGTGAAGCAACGCTTCCAGGCCGGACCCGGCGGCATTCCGACCCTTGAGGCCTTCAGTCAGGAGTACCGCTGGCCAAGCCTGGACCTAGACCGCGCCAACGGCTGTATCCGGGACATGGAGCACGCCTACTCCAAGGACGGCGGTCTGGCCGTGCTGTTCGGCAACCTGGCCGAGCAGGGCTGTATCGTCAAGACCGCCGGCGTGGACGAGACCATCCTGAGATTCAGCGGTCCCGCACGGGTTTTCGAGAGCCAGGAGACGGCCGTGGAGGCGATCCTGGCCGACAAGGTCAAGGCCGGCGATGTGGTCATCATCCGCTACGAGGGTCCCAAGGGCGGCCCCGGCATGCAGGAGATGCTCTATCCCACCAGCTATCTGAAGTCGAAGGGGCTGGGCAAGGCCTGTGCCCTGATCACCGATGGCCGCTTCTCCGGCGGCACCTCCGGTCTCTCCATCGGCCACTGTTCGCCCGAGGCCGCCCAGGGCGGGACCATCGGTCTGGTGCGGGACGGTGACAGCATCGAGATCGATATTCCCAATCGATCCATCCGGGTCGCGCTCTCCGACGGGGAACTCGATGAACGGCGCAAGGCCATGGGGGCCAAGGGCGATCAAGCCTGGCAGGCGGAGGGGCGTAACCGGCCCGTCTCCCAAGCCCTGCTGGCCTATGCTGCCATGACCACCTCGGCGGCCCAGGGCGCCGTGCGGGATCTGTCTCAGTTGCGGCGGTAAATCAGGCTTGAGGCTTCAAGCCCTTGCGTTGACAGTGGGGGCAGATGTGTTGGTCCTCGATGATCCAGCCGGCCTGGCGGGCCTCATCCGTGTTGCCGTCGAACCAGGCGCGGCCGTCCGAGATGCGCCGACCCATGGTGGGGTCTTCCCAGCGCGAGCGCCGACGCTCTTCCACGAAGCGAATGGCTATGGGGTTGCAGTGATCACAGAATATGAAGGTGCGGATGCTCATGGCGGCATCTTACCCCTCGGGTTTACCCAAGACCAATCCAACGCGGCGATGCAGGGAAATCAGAATCCGCTCAGATAGGTGGATTTCTGGCGACGGGAGGTGCGCAGGTTGGGGAGTATGAGCCCCAGCAGCAAGCCGGCCAGGAGCACACCACCCCCGATCATGAACCAACGCTGCTGACTGACGCTGCTGGAACTCATGTAACGCTGCTCTAGCACGAGCTTCTCACGGGAAAGCTCGTCCACCTTCTTGTAGAGGATGTCGCGCTCCTTCGCGGTCTGGACTGCGCTGGCCGAGGTGCGGTTCAGGTTATCGAGTTCCTGCTTTTGGGAGACGAATTCGGCCTGCTGTTTTTCGTGGTCCGCCTTGAGCTGGTCGTACTCCTCCTGGAGCGACTTGAGCTGGGTGCTGATCTGGTCGGGGGAAGCGTTCATGGCGGTGAGGCGGGCCTCTGTCTCGACCAGGCGGCTCCTGGCAGGAGGTTCCGTCAGCAATCGCCGGCTTTCGAGATAACCCTCTTTTCCGTCCTCGATCCGCACCCTGCTGTATTCCGAACCGCCGGTGACGGCTTCCAGCAAAGTCACCTTGGAGCCGCTGGGTACCCCGGTGATGAATTTGCCATTGGCGTCCGGCGTCTCGCGGAGCGGGAAGCGGATGACATCAGTGACATAGCGGACCTCTTCCGCCTGCAGCGGGAACAGGGCCAGGGTGAAGAGGATGAGACCAAGGATGCGCATAACCTTATTAACCAACCAGGAGAAATTCCAACAGGGCCTTTTGCGAATGGAGGCGGTTTTCCGCCTCGTCCCAAACCAGGGACTGGGGGCCGTCGATGACGGAGGCGCTGACCTCCTCTTCACGGTGCGCGGGCAGGCAGTGCATGAAAATGGCGTCAGACGAGGCTTGCGCCATCAGGGCATCGTTGACCTGATAGGCGGAAAAGACCGCGTTTCTCTGGGCCTGCTCGGCCTCCTGGCCCATGCTGGCCCAGACATCGGTCACCACCAGATCGGCGCCCTTGGCGGCCTGCAAGGGATCGCGCATGACCCTGCAGTATTTGCCGCAGGAGTCGAGGAGTTCCGCCGCAGGCTCGTAACCGGGGGGGCAGGCGATGTCGAGGCAGAAATCCAGTTGTCGAGCGGCCTCCACATAGCTGTTGCACATGTTATTACCGTCGCCGATCCAGGCGACACGCTTGCCGGCAATATCGCCCCGGTGTTCGAAATAGGTTTGCAGGTCTGCCAGTAGCTGACAGGGATGCAGAAGATCGGAGAGGCCGTTGATCACGGGCACACGCGAGTGCTCGGCAAAGCTTCGCACCCGATCGTGCGCGAAGGTGCGGATCATGACCACGTCCACCATGCGCGACAGGACGCGGGCGCTGTCCTCGATGGGTTCGCCCCGGCCCAACTGGGTATCGCCAGGAGAGAGAAAAATGGCATGGCCGCCCAATTGGGTCATGCCGACCTCGAAGGAGACCCGGGTGCGGGTAGATGACTTCTCGAAGACCATGCCCAGGGACCGGTTCTTCAGCGGCTCGTAGACCTCCTGCCGGGCCTGCATTGCCTTCAGTTCGCCGGCGCGGGTGATAAGCCGCCGGATCTCATCGGCCTCCAGGTCCAGCAGGGAGAGGAAATGACGGGGATTCTTCATGCCAAAGCCCCCTACGCCTTCAGGAAATCCCGGATGAGGGCGGCGACGCCATCGACCAACTGGCTCGCCACCGCATCCTCAATATTGAGTGGTGGCAGCAGGCGGACCACCCTGTCGGCGGTGACATTGATCAGCATCCCCTGATCCAGTGCCCTGGCGACCAGGTCGGTGCAAGGCCGGTCCAGCTCGATCCCGATCATCATCCCCAGGCCGCGGATATCGGAGATCCCGGCCATGCCCCCCAGGGCGGCCTTGAAACCATCCAGCAGGCGCGCGCCGGTAACTGCGGCCCGTTCCGGAATGGCCTCGGTCTCCATGGTCTCGACCACCGCCAGGGCGGCGGCGCAGGCCAGGGGATTGCCGCCGAAGGTGGTGCCATGGCTGCCGGGGGTGAAGAGACCGGCAGCCTCGCCACGGGCCAGGCAGGCGCCGATAGGCACACCATTGCCCAGGGCCTTGGCCAGGGTCATGACATCGGGCAGGATTCCGTTGTGCTGGTGGGCAAAGTAGCGGCCGGTGCGGCCCATGCCCGTCTGGATCTCGTCCAGCATCATGAGCCAGCCCTGCTTGTCGCAGACCTTCCGGACCTCGTTCAGGTAATCGGCCGAGGGAATATTGACACCACCCTCGCCCTGGACCGGTTCGACCAGAACCGCAGCGATATCCTGGCGGGTAGCGGCGACATGGGCCAGAGACTCCATGTCGCCAAAGGGGACCCGCACGAAACCCTGCACCAGGGGCTCGAAACCGGCCTGGACCTTGCGGCTGCCCGTGGCCGAGAGAGTGGCGAGGGTGCGGCCGTGGAAGCTCTCCTCCATAACGATGATTGCCGGGACTTCGATCCCCTTGCGGTGACCCTGGAGCCGGGCCAGCTTGATGGCGGCCTCGTTGGCCTCGGCGCCGGAATTGCAGAAGAAGGCGCGGTCCATGCCGGACAGAGCTGTCAGCCGTTCACCCAGCCGCTGCTGGTTGGGAATGCCATAGAGATTGGAGGTATGGACGAGCCGGGACGCCTGCTCGCAAATGGCCTTCTGGACCGCAGCATGGGCATGCCCAAGGCTACAGACGGCGATGCCGCTTATCGCGTCCAGATAGCGTTTGTCGTTACTGTCCCAGAGCCAGGGGCCATCGCCCCGGACAAATTCGACCGGTTGCCGTTTGTAGGTCGCCATCAATGCTTCAGCCATGTTATCCGTCCCAAAAGCAAAAAGGCGGTCCGCAAGGACCACCTTTGGGTGAGCTGGTGGAAACGCAAAACCATACGCCATTTAAATGGCGGAATCAAGAAACTGGTGACGCCCAGGATGGTTCTTATGCCGGGGTCAAAACGGATGCGGGGTTATTTATCCCCGCCCCCGCAACAGGCCACGGATTTGCTGGCGGGTGGATTCGGCATCGATGGGCTTGGTCAGGTAACCGGCCGCGCCCAGGCTAAGGCCCTCGGCCTGCTCTGAGGGGTCGGTCTTGGCGGAGACGAAGATGATGGTGATGTCGCGGGTGAAGGGGTCTTCCTTGAGGCGACGGCAGACCTCGTAGCCGTCCATGCCAGGCATCAGGACATCAAGCAGGATCATGTCGGGAGAGCCCGTCTCCTCGATCAGTTCCAGCGCATCCTCCCCCGAGGTGGCGAACTGAAGGTCGTATTCATCCTCCAGTACGTTGCAGAGGATGTCGATGTAGATCGGCGTGTCGTCAACGATCAGGATGCGCGCCGGGCTGGACGATGTCTCTGTCATGGGATCTCCCGCGTAATGGTCTGCATCAGGCCGCGTAAGGCAGCCAGGGCATCCTTGTATCTCATTTCCCGGGTGGTCGCACGTACTTCTTCGAAGCCGGCGCCCCTGCATCAGCCTTCGATGGCGAATTTTTGCAGACGGTAGAGGAAGGTGTCACGGGAGAGGTTGAGCAGGCGCGCGGCCTTGCTGCGGTTGCCGCCGGCCATGACCAGGGCCTGGCGCAGGATGTCGGCCTCCAGGGCGTTCAGGTCGATGCCGTTTTCGGGCAGTTGGAACAGCTTGTCTTCGGGGATGCGAGAGGGGCGCCGCATCTCCAGGGGCATGTTCTCCGGCTGGATGCTCTGCCCCGGCAGCAGGATCACCATGCGTTCGGCAAAGTTGTGCAGCTCGCGGATATTACCGGGCCAGGCATAGCCCTTGATCAGGTTCCTGGCGCCGACGCTGAACTCGGGTGCGCGGCGGCCGTGCTGGCGGACCGACTCCTTGATGAACTCCTTAAGCAGCAGCGGGATGTCGCCGGCACGCTCGCGCAGGGGAGGGACCTCCAGGGGTACTACATTGAGGCGGTAGTAGAGGTCTTCGCGGAATTCCCCCCGCTCGACCCGGTCGATCAGCTCCGGTTCCGTAGAGGCGATGACCCGCACATCGATCCGTTCGCCTCGTAGCTCCCCCCGCTCCAGCAGGGCCAGCAGCCCAGTCTGTAGATGGGGGCGGAGTTGGGCCAGATCGTCCAGGAAAAGGGTGCCGCCGGCGGTCTCGCGAAGCTGGGCAAGGTCCTCCAGGGCAAGGCAACTCAGGGCGGAGAAGGGGGCGTGCCGGCGCTGGCTGAGACCATGGATCTCGCGGGCGATCAATTCCCGGCCCGTGCCCCGCTCGCCGACCAGCAGCACGCTCACGTCAGTCGCCGCCACCATGCGCGCCGCATGCACGACCCGTAGAAACTCCGCCGATTGCCCGATCATTCGATTGTCGCTCATGGTCATCTCCTCACAAGAAACACGCCGAGCCGCCCCAAGTGTTTCTTGCCCCTTGAGGGGTCAAAAACGGAGCGGAGCGGAGTTTTTGGGGGTGGTCTGCTCAAATTTACATAACCGGCGCCACCGTCCCCCAGTCCACCAGGGAGGGGTAGAGCAGCGCCACCAGACCGAACAGGGCCACCCCCGCCCCGGCCAAGAGCCGAAAACCCGGCCGCCTGGCCAGATGTTGCAGGCGGCCCGCCAAGATCCCCGTCAGCATCACCGACGGCAAAGTACCCAGCCCAAAGGCCAACATCATCAGCGCCCCCGGCAGGGCGGCCCCCTGCCCCGCGGCCGCGATCAACATGCCATAGACCAGCCCGCAAGGGAGCCAGCCCCAAACCACCCCGTACAGCAGCGCCTTGGGCAGGGTCCGCACCGGCAGCAGCGCCCGCCCGAGGGGCTCCAGTCCGCGCCAGATCCAGGCGCCGAACCGCTCCAGACCCGTCAATTGGGGCAATAGCCCGGCGATATTGAGCCCGATGGCGATCATCACCAGGGCCGCCAGGCGTTGCGGCCACCCCTGCCCCAGCCAGGGTTCCAGCACCTCGAACAGGCCCGCACCGAACAGGCCGAAGAGTGCCCCGGCAGCCCCGTAGCTCAACAACCGGCCCAGGTTATAGGCCAGCACGAAGGGCAGCATCAGGCCCATCTCGCTACGGACGCCCGGTGGAAGGCTGAAGGTCAGCGCCCCCATGATCCCGCCGCACATGCCGATGCAGTGAAAACTGCTGAAAAGGCCGACGGCGAAGACCAGCGGCAGATAACCATCCACTCAGTTACGACCTACTTTGTATTGGTACGCATCATAGGCACAAGGATGTCACTCCTCCTTGATGAGAGGCAAGAAAAGCTGACTCTTCCAGGGGATCTCGCGAGACCCCTGCGCGATATCCCGCGTTTCCCGTCTATTTCTTGCCAATTGCCCCCCTGAACCCCTTTTCGCATTGAGCCCCCCTAGGCCGCTCCTTAACTTGGGCGCACTTCAACCCGCGTCCTCTGGAGAGCCGTCATGAATCATCCGAACCCGACCCTCGAAGCCCAAGACATGCCCCATGAGGTCTCCCGAAGGACCGTCCTGGCCGCCGCCATCGCCGCCCTGTTTTCCGTCTCGGTCCAGGCCCAGACCAGCTTTGATGAAATTATCGTCACCGCACCCCTGACCGACGCCCCCCTGACCCTGGTCCTGGATCCCAAGAAACCCCAGCAGCCCATCCCGGCCAACGATGGCGCTAGCTTTCTGAAGAATATCCCCGGCTTCTCTGTGATCCGCAAGGGCGGCACCGACGGCGACCCCGTGCTGCGCGGCCTGGCCGGATCGCGCCTGAACATACTCGTGGACGGCTCCGAGATGCTGGGCGGCTGCGGCATGCGCATGGACCCGCCCACCGCTTACATCTTCCCTGAGATGTTTGATTCCGTAACGGTGATCAAGGGTCCGCAGACCCTGCGTCACGGCAACGGTAACCTGGCCGGGGTGGTGCTCTTCGACCGCGACAAAGAAAAGGCCGGGCAGCCCGGCGTCCATGGCTCCGCCAGCCTGACGGCCGGAAGCTGGGAGCGGAAGGACGCCGTCGCGGGCGTCACCGCCGCCGGCGCCAAGGGCTTCATCCAGGCCAATGCCAGCCACGCCGAGTCCGAGGACTACGAGGACGGTGGCGGCAACAAGGTCCATTCCTCCTACGAGCGCCAGAGCCTGAACCTCAACGCCGGCTGGAAGATCGATCAGGACACCTTGCTCTCCATCGATGCCACCGGCAGCCGCGCCGAGGCCGACTACGCCGACCGCACCATGGACGGCGTCAAATTCGATCGGGAAGGCTACGGGGCCAAGTTCGAGAAGAAGAACATCTCGCCCCTGGTCGCAAAGGTCGAGGCCCAGGTCTACCACAACTACATCGACCATGTGATGGACAACTACAGCAGGCGGACCAAATCGGTAGTGAATTTCATGGTCAACAACCCCGACCGTGAGACCGATGGTGGCCGCCTTTCTACAGCGCTAAACCTTTCATCCACTACCCAACTCGATATCGGCCTGGACGTGAAGGCAAACACCCACAGCTTGCGCACGGTAGCGAATGCATCGCAGGCCGTCGCCGATGCCTACGATACCCGGCCCCGCATCAAAGACCTGGAAGATGAAACCCTGGGACTTTGGTCTGAGTTGACCCACAACCTGACAGACAAGGCCCGCCTGAAAGGCGGTCTGCGGGTCGATGATTGGTCCGCTGATCGCTACAACAGTACCACCGGCGCATTTGTCGCCGGTGCTGACGAGACGCTTCCAAGCGGCTTCATGCGCTACGAGCGGGATCTTGATAGTCAGCCGGCGCAAGTCTTTATCGGACTGGGGCACGCCGAGCGCGGCATGGATCACTGGGAGGCAACCACCTATAACGGTCTCACCGCCACCTCGCAACTCGACCCCGAGAAGAACACTCAGCTCGACGCCGGGGTGATCTGGAGCACCGATAGCCTGAGCGCCTCGGTCTCGCTGTTCTACTCCCAGATCGATGACTATATTCTGACGCAGATCGTAAATCGTAACCTGGCTTGCAGTGCAACCAATTGCCTTTCGAGCAACGTCGACGCCACCCGCTACGGCGGCGAGGCGGATATGGCCTGGCGCTTCGCCGACCACTGGACCCTGCGCGGCGCCCTCTCCTATGTCCATGCCGACAACGACAGCATGAACGTGGCCCTGGCCCAGACCCCTCCCCTGGAAGGCCGTGTAGGTCTCGATTACAGCACCGGTCCCTGGACCTTTGGTGGCCTGGTGCGCATGGTGGACGAACAGGACCGGGTCCATGTGGGCTACGGCAACGTTGTCGGCCAGGACCTTGGCCCGACCGGTGGCTTCACTACCCTGGCCCTGAACGCCTCCTACAAGCCCACCGAGAAGACCCTGATCTCCCTCGGCGTAGACAACGTCCTCGACGAGCAATACGCGGAGCACATCAGCCGCAACGGCGCCGCCATCACCGACTACACCGCCGACACCCGCGTCAACGAACCCGGCCGCACCATCTGGGCCAAGGCATCCATCGAATTCTAGGCCAGCCACCGCCCCGGCTTGAGGGGATTACCCCTCAAGCCCGTTCAATCTCCCCGTCCCAACAGCTTTAAGGGAGCCTCAAAAACATAGAGGCTCCCCTGTGGCGCATTCTTGAGAGCGGTTGGTCACACAAGTAGGCCGTAGGCTGGTTGCTGTCCGAGGTGTTCTCGATTCCGGGGGGGGTGCGTTGCAGAATCCGGAGATACAACGCCCGGGCGGAAGTCCCTACTGCCTGCCGTGTTCCACGATATAGCTGGTGATGGCGCGCTGGCACAGCTTGTCCATCCGTTTGAAACAGAGTTCGGCGCCCACGTCCAGGCCCTGGAAGGAGGGGTGGTGCATGGATGCCCCCTTTACGGACCTAGGGATGGAATCATCCACCCGGACGATTTCACCGATGAGGGTCAAGGCATCCTGTTCCGGCAAGGGAAACAGGACCTCGACGAAACTCCCCATGGGGAGCCTTGTGTCGGTCTGAAAGCTGAACCCGCTCAGGCTGATATCCTGACCGAAGGCGGATATGTCCTGTTCGCCATCGAAGCCGAAGCGCCTCACCATGACGGGTAAAGAAACGTCCACGCGCAGGCCACGCCGCTTATCGATGGTGGCGTAGGCGATGGTGTTCTTGCCCGAGCCCTTTGCCCGGTAGAGGGCGGCGTCGCAGCTTTGCAACAGCTCGTCTGCGGTCTCGCCGTAGCGGGGGTAGGTGGCCAGGCCCGCGCTGATGGTGGTGGAGATGCGGTGGCCGAGGTAGTTGAGGGCGGCCTTTTCAACGCGTTTCAGGATGCGGCGGCCGAGGTTCAGCGCGTCCTGGCCGCTGGCGCTGGGCAGGATGAGCAGCATCTCCTCGCCGCCGTAGCGGCAGGCGATGTCCTCCATGCGCTTGGTATTGCTGATGATGTCGGCCACCAGTTGCAGGTAGAGGTCGCCGACACCGTGGCCGTAGGTGTCATTGATTTCCTTGAAGTTGTCGATATCGAAGAACAGCAGGGAGAGTTCGCTGGCGTGGCGCTTCGCCAGGGCCAGTTCGCGTCCCATGACCTCGTCGATGAAACGGCGGTTGTAGAGGCCGGTGAGCTTGTCGAGATAGGCATTTTGCATTGTCGTCTCGTACAGCCCTGTGTCGATGATTTTCGGGGCCTTCAGCGGACCGGAGTTGGTGCTGAAGTAGTCGCAAACGGCCGTCTGGAGGCTGATGTCGCGCCCCAGCTGCTGTTCGAGCCCTTGCCAGGCGCCGACGATCCCTTCCCAATGGCGCAGGGCCTCCTGCTCCTCTAGTTCCAATGAAGTCAGGATGCCCAGCAGTTCGGGAAAGAGGCGGGCGCCATAGCGCTTAGCCGCCTGCTGGAGCCGGTGAATCCTGGAGCCCGTGTCTTCCTCGGCGTTCAGGATCGCCAGCAAATGATCTCTTATCGTTTTCATGGCCTTGCCCCCTATCGGCCAAGATTAGGGAATTACGCCATTGAAGGCAATGAGGGAAAGCGAATAGGTGCTGTTAGCCCGGATATTTCATGAATTGCCGTGATGATCGAGCCAGATTTTGATTTGCCAGGGAATTTTATGAACGAGCGCCGTATCGAGCTATACGGTCGAGCGAAGAAGATCTTCTGACGGATCATAAAGACAAGCGAGGGCGCGGTAAATTTATGAAATATTCGGGCTAGTGGAGGTTCTTGCAAAACTGCAAGAACCTCTTGCGGTTTAGGGATGAACCACCATTTTCAATGGCCTAAGCCATTGAAAATGAAGAAAACGAAAATCGCATTTTTCGTTTTCGCCTTGCAAAATGGCCAGGATGGCCATTTTGCAAGTTCCTCAGTGGGCAAAGGCGATCATCCGCAGCCCCAGGACCAGCAGCAGGAATCCGAACAATCGCCTCAGCATGCCGGTGGGGAGGCTATGGGCCAGGTGTGCCCCCAGGGGGGCGAAAAGGACCCCTGCCGTGGCGAGCAGGATGAGGGCGGGCCAATGGATGTAGCCGATGCTCTGGGGCGGCAGCAGGGGATTGCCCCAGCCCGTCCAGAGATAACCGGCCGTTCCTGCCACGGCGATAGGCAGGCCGCAGGCGCTGGAGGTGGCGACCGCCTCGCGGATCGAGACCCGGCAGGCGGTAAGAAAGGGCACCGTCAGCGAGCCACCGCCGATGCCGACAAGGGCTGAAACCAGACCGATCAGCGCCCCCGCCAGGGTCTGGCCGGGCCGTCCGGGTAGGTCGAAACGGCCGGCCCTTCGACTGGGCTCAGGACAGGCCCTTCGACTGGGCTCAGGACAGTCAGCCTGGGTGGCCAGCAGCATCTGGAGTCCGACAGTGAGGGCGAAGGTACCGAAGAAACCCTGGAGCCAGGAGGTGCTGAGCTGTTCGGCAGCCAGGGCGCCGAGCAGGGTGCCGATCATTATCCCTGGGGCCAGCCGCCGCACCAGGGGCCAGAGCACGGCCCCGCGCCGGTGATGGGCCTGGATCGATGAGAGTGAAATGAAGATGATGGCGGCCAGAGAGGTACCCAGGGCCAGATGCAGGACCAGACCCTGCTCGAAACCCAGCAGCCCAAAGCAGTAAAAGAGGGCCGGGACAAAGACCAGGCCGCCACCCACACCCAACAGACCGGCAAGGATGCCGGCAATGGCGCCAATACCCAGATAGATGAGCAGGGGTTCCTGCATCAAAGGGGCTGGCTATGAAAGGCCAGGCCGGAGGGCGGTTCCTTCAATCCCCTGGTCAGACCCAGGACCTTGAAGCGTTCCCCCATCTCGCTGGGCAAGGTGAGGCGTTTGATGGCCTGGAGCTGGCTCAGATGGCGCTGAGGGTCCTGCTCGAAGCCGGGGAGTTGGGTCAGCAGGCCTTCCAGCCCGCCGCCGATCAGGAACCAGGCCTGGCTGGTGAAGGTGATGCACTCAAGGCCCGCAGCCTCCCCAGCCTCGGCGATGGCGGTGAAATCGACGTTGGCGGTGATGTCCTGGAGACCGGGATGGATAAAGGGATCGCTGTGTACCCGATGGCGGTAGTGGCAGATCAGGGTTCCACAGTCGCGTTGCGGGTGATAAAACTCCCGGCCGCTGTAACCGTAGTCGATCAACAGGACCAGGCCCCTCTCCAGACAATCTGCCAATTCCCCGATCCAGGCGCGGGCGCGGAGATTGATCTCGGACGCGTAGCCCGGCGGGAGGGCATAGCGTTCCGCCAGAGCAGCCAGGGACTGGGCGAGATCCTGGGTCTGGGGTTCATCCCAAAAGGGTTGCAGGCGTTCGGATTCCCAACCCACGAACTGTTCCTGAACACCTCCCGCCCCGATGCGGAAGCGCTGTACCGGCATGGCGTCCAGGACCTCGTTGGCGATCAGTATCCCCCTGAACCGTGCCGGCAGGCGGTCCAGCCATTGGACGCGCCGGGCCAGATGGGGCAGCTCGGTCGCCAGCAACGCCCGTTGACGCTGGCGCAGATCGGCGCTCAACTCCAGGATGAAATAATGCCGGGGGAGATGGCCGAGGCGTTCGAGCTCGGCCAGCATGTCGGCGGCCAGGCGTCCGGAACCGGCGCCGAATTCCAGGATGTCGCACTCACCGGTTTGCGCCATCACCTCCAGGCACTGGCCGGCGATGCAGCGCCCGAAGAGCGGGGAGATCTCGGGGGCGGTGACGAAATCGCCCGCCTCGCCGAACTTGCGCAGACCGTTGCTGTAATAGCCCAGGCCGGGGGCGTAAAGGGCCAATTCCATGAAGCGGTCGAAGGGGAGGCGGTTGCCGTTCCCCGCCATCTCATCAATGATCCGCCCCAGCAACCGATTACTGAGGTCCAACGCCTCGGGTTCGGGTGGCGGCAGTTGATTGAGGGTCGATTCCAGCGCGGCTTGCAGGGGTGTCAAGGAGGGGATCTTCCGCTAAAGTGAAAGTTGGATTGGCAAGTGTATCAGGCAAATGATCGAGTTGACCGGCAAGACGGCCCTGGTGACAGGCGCAGCCCATCGCATCGGGGCGGCCATAGCGCGCATGCTGCACGGCGAGGGCATGAACCTGATGCTGCATTACCGCGATTCGATCAGCAGTGCCGAGCGGCTGCGGGACGATCTGAACGGGCAGCGGCCCGGTTCGGCGATCCTGGGCCGGGCCGACCTGGGCCGGATCGATGACTTGGAGGGCTTGGTGCGCCAGACTCAGGAGCGATTCGGGCGGCTGGATGTGCTCATCAACAACGCCTCCAGCTTCTATCCGACCCCGGTCGGCGAGGTGAATCTGGACCAATGGGATGACCTGATGAACAGCAACCTGCGCGGTCCCTTCTTCCTCGCCCAGGCAGCGGCCCCGTTGCTGCGTGCCCACGGCGGCTGCATCGTCAATCTGGTGGATATACACGCCCAGCGGCCGAAAAAGGAGTTCCCGGTCTACTCCATGGCCAAGGCGGGCAACGCCATGATGGTCAAGGCCCTGGCGCGGGAGCTGGGACCCGAGGTACGGGTCAACGGCGTGGCTCCCGGCGTGATCCTCTGGCCCGAGGAGGGTATGACCGATGAGCACAGGGTTCAGATCCTGGAGCGAACGGTGTTGCAGCGGGCCGGTTGCGAGGAAGACATTGCCCGCACCCTGCTGTTCCTGGTCCGCGATGCCGAATACATCACCGGCCAGATCATCGCAGTGGACGGCGGACGGACGGTGCAACAATAGGAATTACGGAATTACGGTGACACTTTACTAAATACACCTCATCCTTATCAGGTGTATTTAGTAAAGTGTCACCGTAATTAACTCACCCTGGGGATAGAGGTCATGATCAAACTGAAAATCGACGGCATGAATTGCGGCCACTGCAAGGCCGCCGTGGAGCAGGCCCTCAAGGGCGTGGCCGGGGTTGGTGCCGTGCAGGTGGATCTGGAGGCGGGCGAGGCGGCGGTCGAGGGGGACCTGGATGCCGCCGCGCTGGTTTCCGCCGTGGAAGATAAGGGCTACGACGCCCGTGTCATCTGAGCTCCGGCTGCAAATCGAGGGCATGAGCTGCGCCGCCTGTTCGGCGCGTGTGGAGCGGGTCCTCAAGCGCCAGGAAGGGGTCGAAGAGGCGGTCGTCAACCTGGCGACGGGCGAGGCCTTCGTCCGTTACCAGGCCAGGCTGCTGGACCCGGCGATCATCTCCCAGGCGGTGGAGAAGGCCGGTTATCAGGTGGTCGCTGCCGAAGGGGCAGGCAAGGAGCCAGCCGGTCCCTCGTTCGATCTCTGGCTCTCCGTCGTCCTGTCGGTCCCGGTATTGATTCTGGCCATGGGGCCCATGCTCTGGTCCGGTGCGGAAGCGATGCACAGGGTCCCGGCCGGGGCAGGACCCTGGGCGGAGGCGGGCCTCTCCGGCATCGTGCTGTTCGTCGCCGGCCGCCGCTTCTTCCGCCAGGCCTTCAGCGAGATCCGCCACCTCAGCCCCGGCATGAGCACCCTGGTGGCGCTGGGCTCTTCTGCTGCCTGGTTCTACTCCTTTACTGCCTTGGTCGCCCCCGGGCTCTTTCCCTCGGGCACGGCCAACCGCTATTTCGAGGCGGCGGCCCTGATCGTCACCCTGATCCTCTTCGGTAAATACCTGGAGGAGCGTGCCAAACGCCAGGTCTCCCAGGCCGTGCGCAAGCTGATGGCCCTGCAACCGGCCATGGCCTTTCTCCCGGAGGGGAATCGGGAAGTCCCGGTGGAGAGCCTCAAGGTCGGCGACCTGATCCTGGTGCGTCCGGGTGAACGGCTGCCGGTGGATGGCCGGGTGGTGGAGAGCCGGGGCTATGTGGACGAGGCCATGCTGACCGGCGAGCCCCTGCCGGTGGCGAAGCAGGACGGCGACGAGGTCGCCTGCGGCACGGTGTCCCAGGACTCCGCCCTCAGGGTCCGGGTCGAGCGGGTCGGCGGGGCAACCCGGCTGGCCCACATCATCCGCCTGGTCAAGGAGGCCCAGACCAGCAAACCGCCGATCCAGCAGTTGGCGGACCGTATCGCCGGGGTCTTCGTGCCGCTGGTGATGCTGGCCTCGATCATTACCTTTGCCCTCTGGTATCTGATCGGCGGCGAACAGGCCCTGGCCCAGGCCTTCGTCGCCGCCGTCAGCGTGCTGGTGATCGCCTGCCCCTGCGCCATGGGCCTGGCCACACCCACAGCGGTGATGGTGGCGACCGGGCACGGCGCGGAGGAGGGTATCCTGATCCGCCACGGCGAGGCACTGGAGCGCCTGGCCCATATCGACAGGGTGGTGTTCGACAAGACAGGGACCCTCACCGAGGGCCGGCCCGTCGTTGCCGGCATCCAGACCTTCGGCATGGAAGAGACGAAAGTCCTGGGTCTGGCGGCTTCCGCTGAACTGCACAGCGAGCATCCCCTTGGCAAGGCCCTGGTGGCCGCCGCGCGGGAACGGGGGATCGAACCGGCGGAACCGGCTGGATTCGAGACCCTGACCGGCCGTGGCGTCCGCGCCCAGGTGGCAGGTGTTCAGGTCAGTGTCGGTCGCGCTGACTGGCTCCTCTCCCTCGGTATCGGGATGGCAGCCGGTGGGGCCGGGAGCGGTGCCTCGCTCCATGTTGCGGTCGATGGGGTCTATTGCGCCAGGATTCAGGTCAAAGACCAGATCAAGGCCAATGCCGCCCAGGTTGTTGCAGCACTCAGGGAACGGGGAATTGGGACCCTCATGCTGACCGGCGATGTGGCCGGGGCCGCCAGAGAGGTGGCCGAGGCGACGGGGGTCGACGGCTTCCTCGCAGGGCTTTCGCCGGAGCAAAAGGTCGAAGAGATCCGGCGTTTACAGGCCCAGGGGCATCGAGTGGCCTTTGTCGGCGACGGCATCAACGATGCCCCGGCCCTGAGCCAGGCCGAGGTCGGTCTCGCCCTTGGCACCGGGACGGACATAGCCCAGGAGGCCGGCGATCTGCTGCTGGTGTCGGGCGACATCGAGGGGGTGGTCCGTGCCCGCCGGTTGGCCGAAAAGACCCTCTCCACCATCAAGGGCAATTTCTTCTGGGCCTTCGGCTATAACGCCGCCCTGATCCCGGTTGCGGCTGGGGCCTTCTATACCTTCACCGGCCTCATGCTCAACCCCGCCCTGGCCGCCCTGGCCATGAGCCTGTCCAGTCTGTTCGTGGTGGGCAACAGCCTGCGGATCAGAAAGGCGATCAGCCGTTCCGGTGACACCGGGTAAGGATCTGTCCGGAAATAAGTTGGACAATATCGCGCTCAGATTCAGGTCAGATTTGGTCGATCTGATTGAGCGAAACCGCCTATTTTCGCGGCAGAGCCGCTCCCACCGCCGTGGGAGCGGCTCTGCCGCGAAAAGATATC
>JAHJDE010000020.1 GCA_018812525.1 Gammaproteobacteria bacterium | reverse complement strand
GGAAGAGCAGCTTTGGCAAGAACTCAATCGGTTTGAGGAGAGACGACAAATGCAATACGTCACGAGTGTGGAACGGATAGGGATCAAAAAGGGCATCCAACTGGGACAGCAACAAGGTTGGCAAGAGGGAAGGCAAGAGGGTAGGCAAGAGGGAAGGCAAGAGGGAAAGCTGGAAGAAGGCCGTATTCTGTTGGGAAGGCTACTGATTAAACGCTTCAAAACCCTGCCCGCGTGGGTTCAAGAACGCATCGAACAGGCCACCCAAGCTGAACTGGAACACTGGGCCGAAAACATCCTGGATGCGGACAGCCTGGAAGCGGTATTTAGAGAACCCTCATGAGCGCCCATAATGTCATCTGGGGATTAATCGTGGGCTGTCCCCAAACAACTTCAGCTGCTTGACGATGCTGAGCTGAAACTGACGCTATTTGCGGCACAACCGGATTGAACCGCTGAAATCAGAAGTCGATACCCTGATGGTTGGGTTAGGCGCGCAATCCCGATGGCCTTGGATAACCCAGCAGGATGGCTGCGCGCCGTAACCCAACATTCGGCTGCATCTCACCCCCTGGGGGCTTGCGCGACCCAACCTACAATTTTCATCACACGGGGTAGCTCGCCTCTCCCCACGATCGATAGCCCAAATGACGGAAAAGCCCAGAAAGTATGATTAACGCCACGCCCGTGATTCTCTGTGGAGGCTCAGGCACCCGCTTATGGCCGCTGTCACGTACGGGTTTTCCCAAGCAGTTCCCTTGTCTGACCGGCGACGAAACCCTTTTCCAGCAAGCCGCGCAACGGCTGTCAAGATTAGGTAGCCCCGAAATCAATGTCGCCGCACCCGTCATCGTCACCGGCGAAGAGCATCGCTTCCTGGCTTCCGAGCAATTGCGCGAAGTGGGCATCGAGCTGGGCACTGCCCTGCTTGAACCCGTTGGCCGCAATACCGCGCCGGCGCTCACCTTGGCCGCCTTGGCCACGCTCGAATCGGGTGATGATCCCATTTTGGTGGTGACCCCGGCCGACCAGACCGTAGCAAACCCTGCCGCCTTCACCGACGCGATGCAGCAGGCCATGACTGAAGCCGCCCACGGGAGCATCGTCATCCTGGGCATTACCCCAGAGAGGCCTGAAACCGGCTATGGCTACATCAAATCTAAACCTCCCCTCCCCCCACGCGGGGGAGGGGCTGGGGGAGAGGGGGATAACATCCTCACAGTCGACCGCTTCATCGAAAAACCCGATGCCGCCACCGCCCAACACTACCTCGACGAGGGTGGCTACTTCTGGAACGCCGGCATGTTCGTGCTCAAAGCCGCTGTCTGGCTGAATGCACTCGAAAAGTTCCGTCCCGACATCCTACAAGCGACGCGCGCGGCATGGGAAAAACGCAGTGTCGACGCCCATTTCGTACGCCCCGGTAAAGCCGAATTCACTGCCATTCCAAGCGAATCCATCGACTACGCCGTGATGGAGCCCGCCACCACCAATCCCCCCTCCCCCCCAGCGGGGGAGGGGCCGGGGGAGAGGGGGAACATCCCCATCAAGATGGTCTCCCTCAATGCCGGTTGGAACGACCTTGGCGCTTGGGATGCCGTTTGGAATGTGCTGCCTAAAGATGAAAACGGCAACGCACATTTGGGCGACGTGCTGACCACCGACAGTCGCAACACCCTGGTACACGCCACCAGCCGCTTGGTAAGCCTGGTGGGCGTCGAAGATCTTGTCGTTATCGAGACCCCGGATGCCGTCCTCGTCGCCGACAAGTCCCGCAGCCAGGACGTCAAGCACATCGTGAATGCGCTGAACCAGCAGAAGCGCGAGGAACACACCCTGCACCGGAAAGTACACCGCCCCTGGGGCTGGTACGACAGCATCGATGAAGGGGGACGATTCAAGGTCAAACGCATTCAGGTCAAGCCAAAGGCCAGTCTCAGCCTGCAAAAGCACCACCACCGGGCCGAACACTGGGTTGTCGTCAAAGGCACGGCTGAAATCACCAATGGCGATAAAGTCATTCTGCTCACCGAAAACCAATCCACTTACATCCCTCTCGGGGAAGTCCATCGCCTCGCCAACCCCGGCACCATCCCGCTCGAAATCATCGAGGTGCAATCGGGCAGCTATCTGGGCGAGGATGACATCGTCCGTTTTGAAGACCACTACGGGCGCAGCGAGAAATGAGCAGCCAACCCAAGATCTATATCGCCGGCCACCGCGGCATGGTCGGCTCCGCCATCGTCCGCCACCTGCGTGCAACCGGCCTCAGTCCTGAGTCCTTAGTCCTCAGAACCCACGCCGAACTCGACCTCACCGACCAGGCCGCTGTCCGCGCCTTCTTCGCCACTGAGAAACCTGAACAGGTCTACCTCGCCGCTGCTAAAGTTGGCGGCATCCACGCCAACAACACCTACCCCGCCGAATTCATCTACCAAAACCTGATGATCGAGGCCAACATCATCGATGCCGCTTTCCGCAACGGTGTGAAGAAACTGCTTTTTCTCGGTTCCAGTTGCATCTACCCCAAGCTTGCACCCCAGCCGATGCGTGAGGACGCCTTGCTCACCAGCACGCTGGAACCCACAAACGAGCCGTACGCCATCGCCAAGATCGCCGGCATCAAGCTCTGCGAAAGCTACAACCGCCAATATGGCCAAAGCCACGGCATCGACTACCGAAGCGTCATGCCCACAAACCTTTACGGCCCCGGCGACAACTACCACCCGGAAAACTCCCACGTCATCCCTGCCCTGATCCGCCGCTTTCACGAAGCTAAAACCAACAACGCCCCCAGCGTCGCCATCTGGGGCACCGGTACGCCAAGGCGCGAATTCCTCTACGTCGACGACATGGCCGCCGCCAGCGTGCATGTGATGAACTTCGACAAGGCCACCTACGACCAACACACCCAGCCCATGCTCAGCCACATCAACGTCGGCTGTGGCAACGACATCACCATCAAAGAGCTTGCCGAAGCCATCAGCAAGACCGTCGGCTACCAGGGCGAAATCACCTTCGACCCCAGCAAATCCGACGGCACCCCACGCAAGCTGATGGACAGCTCACGCCTTAACGCCTTGGGGTGGCCAAAGTTTGCTTGGAAGAAGGTCTGCTTTCGGCCTACCGGGACTTCATTCAGACCTATCGGCAACCATGAAAATAACAACCCCAATGCTCACGGCATCGCCGACGCTACCCAAAGACGCATTGGATACCTTGGTCAACATATTGAGCGAACAACCAGAACTGCAATTGGCTGTCTTGGTGGGAAGCCGCGCCACGGGTGTTGCTCATCCGCAAAGTGATTGGGACATCGCCTTGCAGTGGTCACCGCAGCCCGATTGGCTGGAGGTATTGAGCAAAACCGAAAACCTGCGAAATACATTGGCAGAGGCCATGCACCTATCACCCTCGGTCATCGATCTGATCGAACTGCGGCGAGCCAACTTGGCCATGCGCGCCAGCGTAGCCGAAGAAGGTTTGCCTCTGGTAGGGCAAGACTCGCTGGCCTGGATGCATTTCTTGCGGCGTACGTGGCGCGAACTGGAAGACTTCTACTGGGAGAAATGCCATGCGGCTTGATCTCTACCAGGCAGAAACAGCACGCATCGCCTCCGAGCAAAGTGCTCTGCTGGCGCAAGCCAGGGCCATCATCTAACAGGGCAGACCGCTCACTCCCCTTGAGCAGGGCGGGGTGCTGCACGCATTGCAAATCCTTATTGAAAACGCCATCGGCAAAGCCAAGCAACTACTCAAGGCCAGCCAGCAAGTGGTGCCCGTATCGGGTCATGATGCATTCAAGGCACTGACCAGTCACAGCTTTATAGACTCCGCCACCCTTCCTGCTTGGAATACAATCATTGGCTTGCGCAATCGTATCGTGCATGACTACATGAATATCGACATGAATCAAGTCACCCAGTTCGTGGCAGATGTAACGTCCCGCCCTATTCCATCCTCACCATCCCGCCCTAAATCAGGTGAGACAGTCCTTGATGTCCCGCGCTGAGTGAGGAGAAGGTCTCCCGTCCTCATCGCGGGACAAAGGTGGCTCAGCGCCAGGGGTGCTCCGTATCCCTGGGCGGTGGGCGATGGTCAT
>JAHJDE010000019.1 GCA_018812525.1 Gammaproteobacteria bacterium | reverse complement strand
CATCTCGCATCTCATCTTCAGGCCCTCTTTGGCCGATCCTCAATCGATCTCTTTTCGCGGCAGAGCCGCTCCCACGGCGGTGGGAGCGGCTCTGCCGCGAAAATAGGCGGTTTTGCTCAATCAGATCGACCAAATCTGACCGAAATCTGAGCGCGATATTGTCCAACTTATTTCCGGACAGCTCCTTGGCGGTTAAAACTGAGATTATTGAGATGAACTTGCAAAATGGTCTTCCTGACCATTTTGCAAGACGAAAACGAAAAATGCGATTTTTCGTTTTCTTCATTTTCAATGGCTTAGGCCATTGAAAATGGCGGTTCATCCCTGAACCGCAAGAGGTTCTTGCAGTTTTGCAAGAACCTCTCCTGAGTGACTAAAGAGAAAACGGAGCGAAGGCGCTTGGCCTTGCTCCGTTTTCACTGACAGCTTTCCGGAAGCTGTCAGGACTTGGCCGAATGGTGGGGATCGATCACCTCGTCCGCCAGGGAGGTGGGCAGGAACTTCAGCATCCTGACGCCAACCAGAGTGGCGGCGATGGCCATGGCAATGCCGCCCAGGCCCAGCAGCACTTCGGGGAGGCTGGGGACATAGCTGAAGGGCTGGTTGTTGACGGTGTCGAATACCCCGCCCCCCACAATGGTCATGCCGGGGAAGATGGCCATGGGGAAGGCCTGGCCCCCGATGATGATGACGAAGACCTTGGACAGTCCTCCCAGCAGCACCAGCAGGCAGGCAGCGGCGATCCAGCCCCGGCTCTGGCTCAGGCCGGGATGAAAGAGGATCGCCAGGGGCAGCAGCCCGCCAAGGATCACCTCGCCCACCCAGAAGACCGTCGTATAGACCCCGCCGTTCAGCAGGATGAAGGCCTCGACGCCGTGGTTCTCGGTCACATAGAGGTTGGTCAGGTGGTAAGCCACCGTGAAATAGAGCACGCCAGCCACGAAGATGCCCAGCAGGTTCTTCAGCCGGTTCACCAGCCCGTCGCCGACAGGGCGGCCATCCATGTCGTACATGAACATCATCATCAGGATGTAGAAGGCCAACCCGAAGCTGAAGGACATGACGATGAACATGGGCGCCATGATGGCGGCGTCATAGGCCTGACGGGCCACCAGGAAGCCGAAGATGGAGCCGGTACCCGTGGTCAGTGCAAGGCGCCAGACGAAGGCCAGGAAGCCCATGGGCTTGGTGTAGGCATTCGCCTTGCGCTCCATCATGGTGAAGAGATAGGCGGCGACGATGGCCATGAAGCCGGTGTAGAGATAGATGTTCCAGGCGAAGATCGACTTGAAGTTGTAGGTGGTCATTGCCACGATCAAGCGATCGGGACGCCCCAGGTCGAGGACCAGCACAAGCAGACCGCCGACCAAAAGGGTGATCGCCAGCAGACCGGACAGCGGCGCCAAGGGCTTATAGACCTTCTTGTTAAAGACCGAGCCAATGGAGGCCACGTTCAGCGCCCCGGAGGCGGCGACGATCAGGAAGACGGCAAAGACGTGCGGGGTACCCCAGACAATCTGGTTGGTCATGCCGGTGACCCAGTGGCCCATGTGTTCCATGTAGAGCACCGAAATCCCGCCTGCCGCAATAAACAGACCCAGGAAGATCAGGACGCCCCAGTAGGTGGGGCTGGTGACGCCCCATTCACGGTAATAAATCTTGCTCATGCTGTCTCTCCCCTTAAACGCCCGAATAACGCACGCCGGTGTTCAGTTGCAGATCGGCGCGGATCTGGCGACTGGGCAACTGTTGCAAGGCCTGTGACACCGGACTGCCGGGGTCCTTCAGATCACCGAAGACGATGGCGTTGTGCCCTGCATTGGCACAGGCCTCGGCGCAGGCCGTCATGGCCTGGCCGTTATCCAGCCGATGTACGCAGAGGTTGCAGGACTCGACGCAACCCTTGCCGCGCGGGGCATTGGTTGGCTTGATCTCGATATCCTCATGGATAAAGGAGCGCGCCTTGTAGGGGCAGGCCATCATGCAGTAACGGCAGCCGATACAGATATGGCGGTCCACCATGACGATACCGTCGGCGCGTTTGAAGGAGGCGCCGGTCGGGCAGACATCCACGCAGGGCGGATGTTCGCAGTGCTGACACATCAGCGGCAGGTTGGTCTCCTTGCCGGTGAAGTTGTCACGTACCCTGACCTTGCGAATCCAGGTGGGATCGGTGGCAGGGCGTCCGTGGTTCGGCAGGCCGTTTTCAGTGGTGCAGGCATCGACGCAGGCGGTGCAGCCGTCGGCGCATTTGCCGGTATCCACCAGCATGCCCCAGCGGACCCTGTCGGTTACTGCCTGTTCCTGGTCCGCAGCGACGGCGTGCAGAAAGACACCCGGCGCCACCAGGGTGGCGGCCGCGGCACCGGCTGTTTTGGCTATGAAGGCCCTGCGGTCCATATCGGTTTGACCCTTGCTGTTGCTCATGAGTCTCTTACCTTTGCGCTGTTGCAGCGGGGGAGGGGACAGTCGAGTGGCACTGGAAGCAACTGGGCTTCACAGCGGCGTAGCCATGGCAGTGCTGGCAAAACTCGCCCGCAGCGGTGACCGGCACCGGCTGGCCCTTATCATCCTGGCGCGCATGACAGTCCACGCAGTTGGCCAGGCTGTCCTTCTGGACACGGATGCCCTGACGCACGGTCAAATCACGCTGGTGTTCGATCAGCTCCATGTGGTTGCGGCGCATCCAGTCGGTCGGCCGGACACAGGCCTTGAGGGCATCGGCCTTGGCCGTCCCCTCCAGGCCCATACCCTTCACCGCATCGGCGTGATCATGGCCGTAGGCGATGGCAGATAGCCCCGCTACGAGGACCAGGGCCATGATCCGATAGAGAATTGAAGTCATCGTGGAACCCTCGGTTTACTCACCCAGACCCATCTTGATGTAGCCGGTCGGGCAGACATCGGCACAGATATGGCAACCGATGCAGCGCGAGTAGTCGGTGGCGACATATCGGCCGGTCGTGTACCTGCCCTTTTCGACGCGGAAGACGGCGTCCTGGGGGCAGAAGATCACGCAGTTGTCACATTCGAAGCAGAGACCGCAGCTCATGCAGCGCTTGGCCTCGTTGATCACCTTCTCCTCCTCCAGGGCGATCATGCGCTCATGGAAATGGCCCAGGACCTGATCGGAAGAGGGCACGTCCTCGGAACGCAGATTGCGCGCCTCGTACTTGAAGTGACCCAGGAACAGCTCCTCGTGGGAGATGACCTCGGCGAAGGCGCGATTCTCATAGTTATGGATGGCCCAGCTGCCATCGGCGGTACCGCGCAGGTCACCGCGCTCGCGATGAATAAAGCTGTCCGGTGAGAGCCCGGTCTCTCCCAGCTTCTCTTCCAGATCGAAGTGGTGCACATCGATCTTGGGGCGGCGCTTGTGCTCGACCTGATTCAGGTACTCATTGATGGAGTCGGCGGCAGTGGATGCCTGGCCAATGGCCGTGGTCAGCAGGTGCGGACGGATGATGTCGCCGGCGGCGAAATGACCGGGCTTGCCGGGGACCTGATGGAAACCGTTGGCGTCGATCAGCTTGCGATCGTTGGCCATCTCCTCCAGTCCCTCCATATCGCCGCCCTGGCCGATGGCCGAGACGATCAGATCGGCGGGGAGGATGCGCTCGGTCCCTTCGGTGGGGATCGGGGTCATGCCATTCATGGTGCAGTCACAGACCCTGAGGCCGGTGGCGCGGCCATCGGCGCCGATGATTACCTCCAGCGGCATGACGCCGTCCAGGATGGCGCAGCCTTCGTGCAGGGCGTCGTGGATCTCGTGCTCGGCGGCGAACATCTTGTCCTTGGTGAACAGGGAGGTCAGGGTCGCCTCGGCCGGGTCGGCGGTTTCAGCAAGAGACTGGGCCTGCTGGATGCTGCTGTCACGCACCACATCCTCCGGATTGCCGGCGGCGGCATTGTGGCCGATGCGGCGGGAGACGGAGATCACGTCGATGGAGGTGTCGCCGCCGCCGATGCAGACCACGCGCTTGGCGGTGACCTTCATGCGGCCTTCGTTGAATGCCTTGAGGAAGGCGACGCCGGAGACGCAATTGGGCGTTCCTTCCCAGCCGGGGATCGGTAAGCCACGACCCGTTTGACAGCCCAGTGCCCAGAGGATGGCGCCGTATTCCCTTTCAAGGCCGGCAACGGAGACATCCTTGCCGACGCGCACGCCGGTCCGGACCTCGACGCCCATATCCAGGATGCGCTGGATCTCGGCGGCCAGCTTGTCACGGGGAATGCGGTAGTTGGGGATGCCGTAGCGCATCATGCCACCCAGTTCGGCATCCTTCTCGAAGAGGGTGACGCCATGACCCATGCGACGGAGCTGATAGGCCGCAGCCAAACCAGCAGGACCGCCGCCGATGATGGCTACTTTCTTGCCCGTATCAGGGCCGGCAGTGAACCTGTAACCCTGCGCCAGGGCGGTGTCGCCGATGAACTGCTCGACGGCGTTGATGCCGACGTAGTCATCGACCTCGTTGCGGTTGCAGCCGGTCTGGCAGGGGGCAGGGCAGACGCGGCCCATCATCGAGGGGAAGGGATTGGCGTCGGCCGCGCGTCGGAAGGCGTACTCTTTCCAATCCATGCCGGCAACGGGTTTCTCCTCCTGACGCACGATGGCCAGCCAGCCACGGACATCATGGCCGGAGGGGCAGCTACCCTGGCAGGGCGGTGTCTTGTGGACATAGGTCGGGCACTTGTGCGAGCTGTCCTGGACAAAGATCTGATCGGTCCAACTGCCCCATTCATGCTCGCCGTTCTTGTACCTGCGCCAAGTCAGCTTGGTGTTTATCTCTTGCGTAGGAGTAGCCAAGATAATCTCCTTTCCAGTAATGCTTAAGTATTTGTCGCCGCAATCGAAACGGGTCGAAGGCCGCTGTTATTCGTCGTCTTCGTCGCTGTCGTCGTCCGATTCACCCTGACCCGTCAACAGAATCGCGTTGCTGACCAGTTGATGGACGCTCACGATCTGGTCCATCTCGAAGCCATAGTAGGGGATCACTTTGGTGAATTGGCTTTTGCAGATGGCGCAGATGGCGGCCATGTGGGTCACGCCATGCTCCTGGACGACATTGTTCAGGGCGTTCATGCGCGGGACTATACCCTTGACGCGCAGCTCCATCAGGTCGTCGGTCAGAAGACCGCCACCACCGCCGCAACAGAAGGTGCGTTCCTTGATGGTATCGGCTTCCATGTCCACATAATTGTTGCAGACCGCCTTGATGACATTGCGAGGGATCTCGAACTGCCCGCCGGGCTTGTCACCCATGCGGGTGGCGCGGGCCACGTTGCAGGAGTCGTGAAAGGTCAGGACCTTGTCGTCGTTAGCGGACTTGTCGAATTTGAGCTTGCCCTGCTGGATCGCATCCCAGGTGAATTCGCAGATGTGCTGCGGCACCGGGTAGTTGGGGTCCAGGAAGTCCCAGGGACCGGCCAGGGTGTTCAGGAAGGCATAGGCAACGCGCCAGGCATGACCGCACTCGCCGAAGACGATGCGCTTGACGCCCAGATCGATGGCCGCCTCGCGGATGCGCATGGAGACACGGCGCATGTTCTCGTAGGAGCCGATGAACATGCCGAAGTTGCCGGCCTCGGATGCCTTAGTGCTGAAGGTCCAGCTCACGCCGCACTCGTGAAGGACCTTGCCATAGCCAATCAGGCCGTCGATGTGAGGCTCGGCAAAGAAGTCGGCGGATGGCGTAACAAACAGGATATCTGCCCCCTTCACGTCGAGGGGGTACTTTACTGCGACGCCGGTCTCTTCCAGCACGTCCTCTTCCAGCCCGTCCAGGGTGTCGCGGATGGCGGGACCGGGCATGCCCAGGTTGTTGCCGACCTTGTGGACCTTGGCGATGATCTCGTTGCAATACTTCTGACCGTAACCGATACGGTCCAGGATCTCGCGGGCCGCCATGGAGATCTCGGCGGTGTCGATGCCGTAAGGGCAGAAGACCGAGCAGCGGCGGCACTGGGAACACTGATGGAAGTAGCTGTACCACTCGTCCAGTACCTCCCGGGTCAGGTCGGCCGCGCCCACCAGCTTGGGGAAGTACTTGCCGGCGAAGGTGAAGTAGCGGCGGTAGACCTTGCGTAGCAGGTCCTGGCGCGCCACCGGCATGTTCTTCGGATCGGAGGTGCCCAGATAGTAATGGCACTTGTCGGTACAGGCGCCGCACTTCACGCAGGAGTCCAGATAGACCTGGAAGGAGCGGTACTTGCCGAGCAGATCGCCCATCGCCTCCAGGGTCTTCTCGTGCCAATCCGGGACCAGCTCGCCGGGGAAGCCGAGCGGGGTATTGTGGTCCGGTTTGGCCACGTAGGGGGAACTGTGCGCCATGGTGCCTTCGACGTACTTGGGCACCTCGGTGTATTCCTGAAGCTCAGGGACTTCGAAGTCAGCCTTTGCCATGAATAATCCTCAAAATCCGCGTATTAAAAAGATTCACGCCTAAATCAACGTCATGACAGCTCATTGCTGCTCAAAACGCTTGGCCCACTCGGCCAGGTGACGCTGTTCGCGTGGGTTGTCCACCTGATTGCGGGTCGGGCTGAAGAAGATGCCTGGCGCATGCAGCAGCTTGCTGATCGGGAAGATGATCATGAGTAGTGCCACCAACATCAGATGCACCAGCAGGATCGGATCGGCGGGCAGTTCACTGAGGCTCAGGGTCATCAGGCCGCGGAAGAACTGCTTCACCGCGATGATGTCGGTATGGACCACGAAGGTCATCATCAAGCCGCTCAATCCGATCAAACCCAGCAGGACCAGCATCAGATAGTCGGAGGGGGCCGAGATGTAGCGGACCCGGTCGACCAGCAGCCGGCGGCCGAACAGACCGGCCAGACCCGCCACCATGGCGAAGCCGGCATAGATGCCGAAGGGCTGGATCAGCTCGATGGGGAAGAACACCGGGTCCTGAAAATAGCGCGCATGGCGCAGCAGGACCAGGAACAGGCCCATGTGGAACACCCAGCCGAAGAGCCAGGTCCACTTGGCGCCCTTGAAGAGGCTTTCGAAAAAGACCACTTCACGGAACATGCGCATGATCACGCCGGTCTGCGTCGTCGGGGCCGGCGTGGTAGGAATCTTGAGGGGAGCGGGGGCCTTGGCGAACACATAGATCTTGCGACCGACGCCAACCACCAGCACCGCCGTGGCGAGATAGAACAATACTGCGTAAACAACCGTCAGAAACGACATGTTTCCGTACCCTCAGTCTCTTGTGACATGCCCGGGGCGCGCAAACGCCCCGGACCTGTAGAAGGAAATCAAAAAACACTCTTTTTGATTTCCGCCTCTGATAATTCCAGGGAAGGAATTATCAGAAGTCCGAACACAGCGCCTTTGGATTTAGACGCAACCGGTCGGCTTCGGCAGACCGGCGTAGCGGCATGCCTGCTTGCCGGGGCCGTAGGGGAACAGGGCATAGAGGTACTTGCTGGTGCCCTTGTCCTTGCCCATCTTCTTGCCGACGGCCTTGGTAAGGACGCGGACCGCGGGGGCAATCTGGTACTCTTCGTAGTACTCGCGCAGGAAGTTGATGATTTCCCAATGCTCGTCGGTCAGAGTCAGGTCGTCTTCCTTGGACATGATATCGGCGACGCCGGGCTCCCACTGCGTGATGTCGGCCAGATAGCCTTCTTCGTCGGTCTCGAAGACCTTACCATTCACTTCGATAGCCATTTAGTTTTCTCCTGCAATAATCAAAAAAGCGATGCTGCTAAACCAGCACTACAACCAGGACTGGACCTTATCCTTATCGGTGGCCAGGTCCACAAAGCCGGCGTAATCCACAACGGTGACGCCGTCGATCAGCCTGTCCTCGCCGATGCCGCGTGCGGCGAGATCCGGACCCAGAACGGCAACGTCCAGACCGGAAAGTTTGGCGGCTGCCTTGCTGCCGCTCATGGCGGCATAGACGCCGTCCTCGATCAGCAGCAGGGTATCGCCCGCCTTCACATAGCCCACACAGGTGTCCAGGCTATTCCGCTCATAGGGAGACTTGTTTACCAGATGCAACATGGACATGATCAGATCCCCCCTTAGAAGTTAAACATGACATCGCTGTCGGCGAAGAGGTCGGCCATCTCGGCGCGCGTCACGACCTGGATGGAGTCCTTTTCGGCGTAGTCCTCGTCCTCGTCTTCCCAGGTGAGGTGCTGAAGATCGTCGATGCTCAGGCCGCGTTCTTCCAGGGACTCCTTTTCCACGTAGATCTTTTTCACGTCGTAGTCGCCCAGGGCGGAGTAGGTCGGCGAGAAGTTCTTCATCTCCAGGCCGCTGGTGTCCTGCCCCCCGATCAACTGGTAAATGCCGTCATCCACGAAGGCCAGGGTGACATCCTGCTCAAAGGCGGCGCCGATCAGCACCACTTCCAGGGCCTCCCAGGCATAGATAGTGCCGTAGGGGGCCTTGCGGTTCACATACATGAACTTTTTAGTCGTTGACATGCTTCATTCCCCCTCAGTCACCAAAGACAACCAGGCGCTCGGCCTGTATCGCGCCTTCCACCAGCTGGCCGAGGCCGGAGATGCGGAAGCCGGGAGCAATATTGGTCGCATCCTTGCCGTTGCGCTTGGCCTCGCCGTCATCGACGATGCCACGGCGCTGGGCGGCCGCGACGCAGATCACCAGATCGAGCTTGTACTGCTCGCCCAGTTCGCTCCAGCGGCGGACGACGTTGCGGTCGTCCTGGGGCGGCGTGGTCAGGCGGGTGCCGTTGTTGACACCGTCATGGTAGAAGAAGACACGAAATATCTCGTGTCCCTTCTCCAAGGCCGACTTGGTGAACTGATAGGCGGAGTCCGACGCCTGATGCTGATACGGACCTTCGTTTACCTGGATCGTGAACTTCATACCTTCCCCTCGTACTTAGAAGCGGATATGGCCGGAGGCGTTGAGGCTCTTGCGAGCGCCGCGCCAGTTATCGATGTGGTACTTGGTGAACGGCAGTTCCACTTCCTCGAAGAAGCGGGCCCAGCCGATGCGCTCCACCCACTCGCCGACACGTTCCCAATCGCGCGCGCCTTCCTTGTAAGCCTTGAGGATGCGCTTGACGATGGCGGTTGCCTCGGGCCAGCGCGGCGGGTTGTTGGGAATGCCGGAGGCGACCAGCTTCTGGAAGCTGGGTTTGCTGCGGGCATTGGAGTGGTTGCCGCCGACCCAGATGGAGAGCTTGGTGTGGATCGGGTCGTTGATCTGCATGGGCGGGCAGGGCGGGAAGCAGGCGCCGCAGCAGATGCACTTCTTCTCGTCCACTTCCAGTGAGGGCTTGCCGTTGACTATGGCGGGCCGGATGGCCGCTACCGGGCAGCGGGCCACAACGGTGGGGCGTTCGCAGACACCGGCCACCAGGTCATGGTTGATGCGGGGCGGCTTGGTGTGCTGCACATTGATGGCGATATCACCCTGGCCGCCGCAGTTGATCTGGCAGCAGGAGGTGGTGATGTGGACGCGGTTCGGCATGTTGGTCTGCTTAAACTCGCCGATCAGCTCGTCCATCATGGACTTCACCACGCCGGAGGCGTCGGTGCCGGGGATATCGCAGTGCAGCCAGCCCTGGGTGTGGGCGATCATGGTTACAGAGTTCTGGGTGCCGCCAACGATGAAGCCGGCGTCTTCCAGTGCCTTGATCAGGCCATCGACCTTGGCGCCGTCATCGACCATGAATTCGATGTTGGAGCGAATGGTGAAATGGACGTAACCGTCGCCATGCTGATCACCGATATCGCACAGCTTGCGCAGGGTGAAGAGGTCGAGGATACGCTGGGTGCCGGCACGCACGGTCCAGCACTCGTCACCGCTATAGGCGACGTGTCTCAGGACGCCGGGACGGGGATGCTCGTGGAACTTCCACAAGCCATAGTTCCGGCGCATGACGGGGTGCATGTACTGGAAGCCGTCCGGGCATCCGGTTTCAATCGGCTCACGCATTTCTTTGGCCATCTTGTCCTCCGAAGAGAGAAAACATTAATTCCACAAGGGTCATTGAATTGCAAGACCCCCGGCCGGGATATATACCCCGGCCGTCTGTTCGTTTAGCGCCGGAATCAGGCCTCGGCCTTGCGGGCGAAGTAGGCCTCTGCCGCCTCGTCCCATTCGTCCATGCGGACGTAGGAGCTTTGGCGCGGCTCGCTGATCATGTTCGGATCGGGGTCGATGTCGATGCCTTCCAGGAAGTTGACCAGGCCGATGCGCTCGATCATCTCGCCGCAACGCTCGTGCTCCAGGGCGTTTTCGGCCCAGAAGTCGATGATGGTTTCGGCCAGCTCGACCAGGGATTCCCAATCCTCGTCCGTATCCAGCTTCTTGAAGGGGATGAGCACGGTGCCCATCAGATCGCCGATCTTGAGGGTGCGCTTGCCGCCGATGCAGATGGTGACGCCCTTGTCGTCGCCGGGGTGCAGTGCCTTGGGCATGACGTTCAGGCAGTGCATGCAGCGGACGCAATCGCGGTTGTTGACCTTCAGGCTATCGTCGTCGTTCAGCGACAGTGCCTGGGTTGGGCAGCGGCTGATGATGTTGTCGATGACGTGCTGGCGGCCCTTCTTGGCGACATAGGCCTTGACCTCTGCCTGATCGACCTTCATGTCGTCGCGCCAGGTGCCGAGCATGGCGAAGTCGGCGCGCTCGATGGCGTTCTGACAGTCATTGCCGCAGCCGGAGACCTTGAACTTGAACTTGTAGGGCAGGGCCGGGCGATGCACGTCGTCGGTGAAGTTGTTCACCAGCAGGCGATGCGCCTTCTGCTCGTTGAAGCAGGACATCTCGCAACGGGCGGCGCCGATGCAGGACATGGCGGTACGCACACAGGGGCCGGCGCCGCCGAGGTCCCAGCCGTAATCGTTGATTTCGTCGAAGAAGTCCTGGGTACGAACGGTGTCGGTACCGATGAACATGATGTTGCCGGTCTGACCGTGGAAGGTCACCAGGCCTGAGCCGAACTTTTCCCAGCTATCACCCAACTGGCGCAACATGGCGGTGGTGTAGTGGTTGCCCGCCGGCGGCTGAACACGGACGGTATGGAATTCCTTGGATTCAGGAAAGGCCTTGCCCACCTCGGAGAAGCGGGGAATGATGCCGCCGCCGTAACCGTAGACGGATACGGTGCCGCCCTTCCAGTAGCCCTTGCGGGTTTCGTAGGAGTGTTCGAGCTGGCCCAGCAGGTCGTTGATTGTTTTGTTGATGGTTTCGCTGGGGTGCTCGTCACGCATGCGCTTGATGCCGCTGATGAAACTCGGCCAGGGGCCGGTTTCGAGCTGATCAAGCATCGGAGTATTGTGCTTCTCAAAAGCCATCTCGCTTTTCTCCTGACTTAAATTGACTGCCGTGATTGCCGGCTTGGCCGGCCTGCCTCACATAACTGATCGGAGGATCACCATCGCGTGTTGCGTTCGCTAGCCAAGAACGCCTCCTCCGTAGGGGCGGAAATATAGTCAAGGAACCAGCCGCATCCTATTCCACCAAAGGGGGATAGCCCCCGCTACGCCTATCCCATTCGGGATAGATCCGGATGGTGGAGGCTTGAGGGTTTAGGCTTGAGAGTTTAGGCTGTTAACCCGAATTGTCCGTTGGGTCTTCGCACACGAAAAATCACAAGGGTTGTAGGTCGGCCTAAACCCCGGCCTGCTACGTGTTTGAATATGTAGGCCAACGCCCTTACCTCCCACAATACCTCAAGCCTAAACCCTAAACCCTCAAGCCTAAATCAAGACATGCTTTATCTGAGCCACATACTGATCGCCCACCAAGAGATCCAGTCCTTCGAGGAGCTGCTGCCGCTCATCCAGGAGCACGCCCGCCGGGGGGAGCGATTCTTCCAGATCGACGTGAAACCGCAGTACCCCGACACGCCCAACGACTGGGAGGACCGGGTCGAGGCCGCCTTCAGCGGCCGGGTCTAGCAGGCCATGACAGAAATCTTTGATCCCGCTCGTCCCCTCCCGGACAGTGCCGCCGGTTCCGTCGCCGCCCTCAAGGCCCGGGAACAGGCCGAGCTGGCGGGCCGCCTGGCCGAGTTGAAGGCAGGGGAAGCCCTGCTCGACAGGACAGATCCCGCGCAAGTCGCCAACCACCGGCTGGAGAAGGCGCGGACTCTGATGGGCCTGGAGCGCGGCGATGAGGCCTGGCCCCTAGGCCGCGCAGCCCTCGATACCTTCCTCGACCGCGAGGTCTGGGAAGAGGCCGCCGACTGCTGCGATGTCCTGTTCCGCTGCAATCAGCCGGCCTCCCTTGCCGCCCTGGGCCAGGGGATCTGGCTGGCAGTCACCTTCCCCATGGACCCCGAGCTGGGCGTCCACCTGCTGACCCATTTGGTGGACGAGACCCCCGACAAGGCCGACGGCGCCGCCGTGGCCGCCGTCACAGCCCTCTTCCTGGTGGATCACCGGGTGAGCGATCCGGGGCTCCACGAGAAGCTCCATTTCTTCACCAGCCAGATCCTGGGCCAGGTAGCCCGCCGTCACAGCGGCGTCGAGAATCAGCAGCAGTTCGATCTCTGGATGGAACGCCTGGAGCTGAACGAACCGGACAGGTTCCTGCCCCGCCTGCGCAATGTGATCGATGTACTGGTTCAGGACGACTGGTGGTTCGACCGGGCACTCATTCAATCGCGATTACCGGAGGAGTGAGGTGAATTCCGCAAAACAAAATACCATCGCCGTTCGCCCTGAGCCCTTCGGCTTCGCTCAGGAGAGCCTTGTCGAAGGGTTCTTACAGGCTTCGACAGGCTCAGCCCGAACGGTATTTTTTATTCTGGAAATTTCCTGAGATGTTCTGGCAAGAAGACGGCCGTAACGAGCGCTGCATCATCCCCGATGCGGTCATGGACCTGAGCTTCCAGATGAACTGCCGCCACCTCCCCGTGGACCACGCCTATGCCCTATCCACGGCGTTGCGGCAGGCATTGCCCTGGCTGGACGAGGAACCCCTGGCGGCGATCCACCTCGTCTACGCGGCCGGTTCCCAGAACGGCTGGATGCGGCCCCGGCACAGCCCCGATGAACTGCTGCACCTCTCGCGCCGGGCCAGGCTGTGCCTGCGCCTCCCCCGGACGCGCATCACCGACGCGCAACGGCTGACCGGCACCACCCTGAACATCGCCGGCCATCCCCTGACCCTGGGCAGGGCGCTACCCCGATCCTTGAGCAAACTCGGAACCCTCTTCGCCCGCCATATCCACTGCGAACCCGAGCAGGGCGAGGGGGCCTTTCTCCAGGACATGGCGCGTGAACTGGCCGTCTTGGGTGTGCATGTCCGCAAGGCCCTCTGCGGCCTGGGCATGGAGTTCCACACCCCGGAGGGCCCCCTCTTCACCCGCTCCCTCATGCTGGCTGATCTCCCCTTCGCGGAGTCGATCCGGCTGCAACAGCAGGGCGTCGGCCGGCACCGGCTGATGGGCTGCGGGATCTTTATCCCCCACAAGGACATAGACCCGGTAATGATCAAGGAACGACCCGAACCGCTCCAATGAAAATCAAGATCGTCTCGTCCCTGATCGTCCCCTCGCCCCACCCCCCACCCCTGGGCAATATGCTCCCGGCGTTGCCAACCGACGATCTTCCTGTAGTCGTCTCCCAGGGGGAGAGGGAGCAAACGAACGCTTCGCGGCTTTCATTGCGAGGAAGGGAGTGGATGACGTCGAGGAATCTCCCCGTTAGAATTCCAAACTTTTATCAACCCCAATCATTCGAAGGAGCTAAACAATGTCCATTGAAGTGAATGGCACGACCATCGAAACCGACAGCCACGACAATCTGGTCAACACCGCCGACTGGAACGAGGATGTCGCCAAGGTCCTGGCCGCCAGTGACAGCATCGAACTCACCCAGGAACACTGGGATGTCATCAAGTACCTGCGCGAGGAGTTCTTCGACAACAACGGCAGCCAGCCCATGGAGCGCGCCATCAACAAGGCCATGGGCGACCGCTGGGGCAAGAAGATCGCCAGCAAGGACCTCTACAAGCTCTTCCCCCTCGCCCCCAGCAAGCAGGGCAACCGCATCGCCGGCCTGCCCTACGTCAATCGCAAGGGCGGTTATTGATTTCAATCCTAAAACCTCCTTTCCATCCTTTGGTCCGTAACCGGTGCATCCTTGCACCACTCCTCAATCGCGTAGGGGCGGGTTTGTACGGGCGGGTTTTAAACCCGCCCCTACGCGACCTGAGAGCCGCAACGCCAGCCCGCGTCAAGCCGTTGTCGCCTGACCTAATGGAAAAATAAACCCGTCTCGGATAGAGTTTGCACTCAACGACTCCAGGTCGGAACAGGGCGCTGCCGCCAGCCGACGAAGAGACCCGCCCCCCAGGTCTGATGTTTTCCGGATTCCCGCTGAGGCTGTATCCCCTTCCATGAGCAAAGGCCACCACCACTTCGTCGCCACCCTCATCACCACCCTCATCGCCCTCGTCACCGTCGGCATCTGGGCCTACATCAACCGCCCCGACCAGGAACCCGCCTGGCCCACGATCATTCCGGGTTTCTCCTTCTCGCCCATGCGGATGCAGCACGATCCCATGTACAAGAAGTATCCCTCGGCGCAAGAGATCGACCAGGATCTCGCCCTGCTCGCCGGTCGTAGCCACGCCATCCGCACCTATACGGTCGAGGGGGTCTTTGCCGAGGTGCCGAGACTCGCCCTCGCCCATGACATCAACGTGACCCTGGGCGCCTGGCTGGAAAAGAACGAGGCCAAGAACAAGATCGAGCTGGAGCGCTTCATCGAGGTGGCCAAGGCCAACCGCAGTAACGTGGTGCGCGGCATCGTCGGCAACGAGGCTATCCTGCGGGCAGATCTGACCGCGGATCAGATGATCCCCTACCTGGACCGGGCGCGCCAGGAACTCCAGATCCCCATCAGCACGGCCGAGCCCTGGCACGTCTGGCTCAAAAACCCGAAGCTGGTCGAGCATGTGGACTTCATTGCGGTACACATGCTGCCCTTCTGGGAAGGGATCTCTCTGGGCCGCTCCATCGACTACATCCTGATGAGGATGGATGAACTGAAAAAGGCCTTCCCCGGCAAGTCCATCGTCATCAGCGAAGTCGGCTGGCCCAGCTATGGCCGCAGCCGCAAGCAGGCCGAGGCCTCCCTGGCCAACCAGGCCATCTTCCTGCGCCGTTTCATCGATCGGGCCATTCAGGAAAACTTCACCTTCTATATCATGGAGGCCTTCGACCAACCCTGGAAACGCAAGCTGGAGGGGGCCGTCGGCGCCTACTGGGGGGTCTGGGATGTGCAGCGCCAGCCCAAGTTCGAGCTCCAGGCCCCCATCGTCCAGACGCCCCAATGGAAGGCCCTGGCTGCCATTTCGGTGCTGATTGCCGCCATCACCCTGGGCTTCCTCTTCATCGACAGCGGCACCCTCAACGTGCGCGGCCGCAGCTTCCTCGCCATCATCTCCTTTGCCGCATCGACCCTGGCGGTTTGGGTGGCCTATGACTTCCTCATTCAATACCAGACCATCGACACCGCCGTGGTGGGCATATTGCTCATGATCGGCATGATCGGGGTCATCCTGGTGCTGCTGGCGGAGGCCCACGAATGGGCCGAGGCGATCTGGGTCCACAGCCGCCGCCGGTCCCTGAAGCTGATGCGGGTCGACGACAGGCTCCTGCCGATGGTCTCCGTCCACGTCCCGGCCTACAACGAGCCGCCGGATATGATGAAGGAGACCCTGGATGCCCTGTCGCGGCTGGACTACCCCAATTTCGAAGTCATTGTCATCGACAACAACACCAAGGACCCGGCGGTATGGCAGCCGGTGGAGGCCCATTGCACCCAGCTCGGTGAACGCTTCCGCTTCTTCCACAAGGCCCCACTGGCGGGCTACAAGGCGGGTGCCCTCAACTTCGCTTTGACCGAAACCCACCCCGAGGCAGAGATCATCGCGGTCATCGACAGCGATTATCAGGTCACAGCCAATTGGCTGCGCGACCTGGTGCCCCAGTTCAACAGCGAGAAGATCGCCGTGGTCCAGGCCCCCCAGGACTATCGGGACAGCAAGGAGAACGCCTTCAAGGCCATGTGCTACGCGGAATACCGGGGCTTCTTCCACATCGGCATGGTCACACGCAACGAGCGCAACGCCATCATCCAGCACGGCACCATGACCATGGTGCGGCGCAAGGTCCTGGAAGACGTGGGCAAGTGGGGCGAGTGGACCATCACGGAAGATGCCGAGCTGGGGCTGCGGGTGTTCGAGGAGGGCTACGAGGCCACCTACATCGCCAACAGCTATGGCCAGGGTCTGATGCCCGATACCTTCACCGACTTCAAGAAACAGCGCTACCGCTGGGCATACGGCGCCATCCAGATCCTCAAGCACCACGCCAGCCAGCTCTTCGGCGGCAACCACTGCAAACTGCGCGCCGGCCAGCGCTACCACTTCATAGCCGGCTGGCTGCCCTGGATTGCCGATGGCATCAACCTGATCTTCAATCTGGCGGCACTCTACTGGTCCCTGGCCATCATCGCCCTGCCCCAGTATTTCAATGCGCCGCAGCTCATCTACTCTGCCTTGCCCCTCTCCCTGTTCGTGTTCAAGCTGAGCAAGCTCTTCTTCCTCTACCGGACCAATGTCGAGGCCAGCCTACGCCAGACCCTGGCAGCAGCGGTGGCAGGGCTTGCCCTCTCCCATACCATTGCCCGCGCTGTGCTGGCCGGCCTGGTCACCCGCAGTATCCCCTTCTTCCGCACCCCGAAGCAGGCCGACACCGCAGCCATCTGGAAGGCCATCATGGCCGCGCGGGAGGAAACCCTCCTCCTCATCGCCCTCCTGCTTGCCGCAAGCGGCGTCCATTGGATGACGGAGGAGCAGGAACGGGAGCGCCTCGCCTGGATCTGGATGCTCGGCATTCAGGCCATCCCCTACGGCGCAGCCCTCCTGGTCTCCCTGGTCAGCGGCATGCCCCGCCTGCCGGCCCGGCTGATCGGGCCGGGCTTTCAAAATAGAACCCCGGAGGCGGCGGAGGGCTGACAAACGGCGACAATCCCCCCGTCGCGCCTACCCACTACATACGTGCCTTTATGATGCGGTTCGCTATCGCTCACCACATCCTACATCTCTTAGACCCCTATTTCGCTTCATTCAGCCTGTTCAAGACCTGGGCGACGGCAAAGAGCCCCATGGCCGCCGTCAGGGTCATGACTGAGCCGAAGCCGGCGCAGTTGAGGCCCCCTTCGTGCCGTTCGCAACTTTCGGCTGAGAGGGGCGGGCGAGGCTGCTCCACCGAATAGACACAGGGGACGAGAAAGCGCCGCTTGGGATTGCGGGGGAATCCGTAGTCCTGGCGCAGGAGTTTCCGGGTGCGCGACAGGAGGGGGTCATGTTCGGTGCGGCTCAGATCGCCCTGCCGGATCTGGCTTGGATCGACCCGTCCGCCGGCCCCGCCGATTGTGATGATCCGGATCTTCCGGCGGCGGCAGTGGGCGATCAGGGCCGCCTTGACGCGGAAGTTGTCGATGCAGTCGAGCACGAAGTCATGGCCCTCATGAACCAGGCGTTCGATGTTGTCCTGTTCGAGAAAGGTCTCCAGCGCCTCGACCCGGCAGGCCGGGTTGATCAGCGCGATCCGCTCCGCCATGGCGACCACCTTGGCCTTGCCCAGATCGGGCTCGATGGCGTGGAGCTGGCGGTTGATATTGGACTCGGCAATCTGGTCCAGATCGATCAGGGTCAGGGCGCCTATACCGCTCCGCGCCAGGGCCTCCACCGCCCAGGAACCCACCCCCCCGATGCCGATCACCAGCACATGGGCGGCCGAGAAGCGGGTCAGGGCCTCCGGGCCGTAGACTCGCGCAATGCCGCCAAAGCGGCGCTGATAGCCTTCAGAGGGTTCGGTCATTCTTCAATACCATTGGAGACAGGATTAACCCAGCCTTGTAGGTTGGGTTAGGCGGTATTTCCGCCGAAAAAACCGCCGGGAGCGGTTTTTCGCGCAAGCCCCGGAGGGGTGAGGTGCAGGAAGCACCGAACAAACCCAACAGTGGGCGCTTATCCCACGGGCAAGGAGATACCCGTCAGTTTTTTGTAGGTGGAAACGGCATAGGAGTCGGTCATGCCGGAGACAAAGTCGGTCAGGCGCAGGAGCCGGGTATAGAGATCCTTCGAAGGGGCGCGGTCGGGGCCGATGAACTGCTCCGGTATCAGGCGCACGGTCATCTTGCTCTTGGGCTTGGCCTTGTCGCCATGGATGGCGATGTCGTCGAGGACCTGGATAAAGCGCTCCAGCAGCTCGCTCATGACCTGGAAGCCGGCGGCCTCGATCTCTACCACCTCGGGGGCGCAATAAAGCCTTTTGGCGCCTACTCGGATCAGCTCGTCCATCTCGGCGCGGTGGGGGATCTGGTCCAGCAGCGGCTCGTCGAAACGGCCGTCCAGGATCGCCTGTTCGGCGTCGAGGAAACAGGACATGGCCTCGCTGACCGCCTGGTTGATCACCTTGGCGCGCAGGAATTCGATCTTCTCCTTCTCGCCGCCGATGTGGTTGAGCCGGGCCTGTTGCTGGCCGGGCTCGGGCAGGATGGCCAGGAACAACGCGATGGCCTCATGGAAACCCACATGCCCCAGGCGGAAGCCGTCCTCGATGTCGATCACCCGGTAGCAGATGTCGTCCGCCGCCTCCACCAGAAAGGCCAGTGGGTGGCGGCGCCAGACCGCATGGCGCTCGTCGCGGCGGATCAGGCCGGTCGCCTCGGCCACTGACTCGAACAGCGCCCGATCCTCGCTGGCGAAGCCCTGCTTCCTGGCGCTGACGCCGGCGAGATGGCCGCCGATATAGGATTCGCGGGGATACTTGGTAAAGGCCGCCAGGGTGGCGCAGGTCAGTTGCAGGCCGCCGGGGTTGTCGCGGTTCTGGAGCCGGGTCAGGACCCGGAAGCCCTGGGCGTTGCCCTCGAAGTTGACGAAGTCCTCCCGCTGGCCCTGGCCCGGTATCGCCGCCACCCGCGCCTTCCCCGAGCCGTAGACCGCCCAGTGGCGGATGGCGTCCTCGCCCGAATGGCCGAAGGGCGGATTGCCGATGTCGTGCCCCAGGCAGGCCGCCGCGCAGATGGCGCCGATGTCGGCGGCCTCGTAACCCTTCAGTCCGTGGCGGGCGATGATCTGCTCGCCCACTAAGGTGCCCAGGGAGCGGCCGACGCTGGATGCCTCCAGGCTGTGGGTCAGGCGGGTGCGCACATAGTCGATCTTGGAGAGGGGGAATATCTGGGTCTTGTCCTGCATGCGGCGGAAGGCGGAGGAAAAGACGATGCGGTCGAAGTCGCGCTGGAAGTCGGTCCGCGCCGTGCTCTCGCTCGGCGCCTGATCGGACCCCAGACGCTTGCGCGTCAACAATCGCGGCCATTGCATGGACATTCGGCTTATCCCGGATTCTAAAGGCGACGTAACTATTCAGGTCGCCCGGCTTTTTGGGCGATCTGAATGGTTACTCCACAGCTTTTGGGGTTTCCAAAGGGGAGAAGTCTTACTCTCCCCTTTGGTCGCCCCAAAAAATCGCATTTTTTGGGGCGATCTGAATAGTTACAAGGCGACAAACTACGAAGCATCGGGTCCGGAGTCAAATGGATGGTATCGCAGGGCAGTAGTGGCGGCCCCGGAACCTGGGAACGGGTAGGGTGGTCGAATCTATTCACAAGCAAGAGACTCCCTATCCATGCGCAAGACAATCATAGACCCGAACCCGCCCAGTGCCACCATTCCCCAACGGGAGTGGCTGGACCTGGAGCATCTGGCCCGGGTGGAGCTGACCTCCGAACAGGCGGAACACCCCATCGAGAACGCCCTGGTCTTCGACGCCGAGGGCGGCTGGCGGGCGGCCGGTCCGGGGGAGCAGTGCCTTCGCCTCCTGTTCGACCAGCCCCGGGCGGTCCACTGGATTCATCTGGTCTTCACCGAGCAGGCCCGTCAGCGAACCCAGGAATTCGTCCTGAAAGGGTCCACCGACGGTGGCCTGAGTTACCGGGATATCCTGCGGCAGCAGTTCCATTTCAGCCCGCCGGAGACCAGCCGGGAGGTCGAGGATTACAGGGTCGATCTCCCCGGCGTCAATGCCATCGAGCTGCGGATCACCCCTGACATCAGCGGCGGCGAGGCCCTGGCCTCCCTGGATCGGCTGCGGATCGGCTGAAGGACTCAGGGCAACCTCATCTTTCTTCCCAGATGACTGTTAGGCGTCGAGCAAGAATAAATTGGACACTATTGCGCTCGGATTTAGGTCAGATTTGGTCGAATCGATTGAGCAAAACCGCAGGCGTAGCAGCGCTACGTCGAGGATTTTGCGATTGAGATCCGGCCGAATATGGCCTGAAGACGAGATGCAAGATGTTCAAGTTATTCTTGCTCGACGCCTTAGATGAAGTGGCCCTGATAGCTCCATTGAATCCAGCCCCTGGGTCTGAAACAATCGGCTGATGAAAAACGTCACCATATCAACCCTGGCCCGCATGAAACGGGATGGCGAGAAGATCGCCATGCTGACCTGCTACGACGCCGGTTTCGTCCCCGCCCTGGAACAGGCGGGGGTGGACGTGCTGCTGGTGGGGGATTCCCTGGGGATGGTGGTGCAGGGGCATTCCAGCACACTGCCGGTCACCCTCGACCATATGGTCTATCACACTGCCTGCGTGGCCCGCGCCCGTGGCCGTGCCTTCCTCATCGCCGACATGCCTTTCATGAGCTATGCCGAACCGGGCCAGGCCTTGGCTACCGCCGCGCGGCTGATGAAGGAGGGTGGTGCCCACATGGTCAAGCTGGAGGGGGGCGAAAGCCAGCTCCATACCGTGAAGTCCCTCTCCGGCCAGGGTGTGCCGGTCTGTGCCCACCTGGGCTTACAGCCCCAGTCGGTGCATCGGCTGGGTGGCTATCGGGTGCAGGGCGCCGACGGGGATTCCGCCGAGGCCATGCGCAAGGATGCCCTGGCCCTGCAGGCGGCCGGTGCCCAGATGCTGGTCCTGGAGTGCGTGCCGGCGGAGCTGGCGCGGGAGATCAGCGGTCGGCTCTGTATCCCGGTGATCGGCATCGGCGCCGGGCGGGATTGCGACGGCCAGGTGCTGGTACTCTATGACGTGCTCGGCCTGACGCCACGGATGCCGCGTTTTGCCAAGGATTTTCTCAAGGGTCGGGGCTCCATCGCCGAGGCGGCGGCCGCCTATGTCAATGACGTGCGCCGAGGGGCGTTCCCCGAGGCGGAGCAGGTGCTGCGATGATCTGTATCGAAAGGCTGGAGGACCTGCGTCGGCAGGTCGCGGACTGGCGCCGGACGGGGGAGCGCATCCTCTTCGTTCCCACCATGGGCAATCTCCACGAGGGCCATCTCAAGCTGGTGCGCGAGGCCAAGGGGTACAGGGGCCGACGGGTGGTCAGTATCTTCGTCAACCCCATGCAGTTCGGCGCGGGCGAGGACCTGGCCAGCTACCCCCGTACCCTGACGGCGGACAGGGCGTTACTGGAAGGGCTCGGAAACGACCTGCTCTTCATCCCCGCTGAGGAGACCATCTATCCAGGAGGGCAGGCGGGGCATACCGAGGTCCGGGTGCCCGATCTCTCCGAGGACCTGTGCGGGACCTATCGCCCCGGCCACTTTACCGGCGTCGCAACGGTGGTCTGCAAGCTCTTCAATATGGTCCGGCCCGATGTGGCCTTCTTCGGCGAGAAGGATTTCCAGCAGTTGATGGTGATCCGGCGCATGGTGGCCGACCTGGCGATGCCGGTGGAGATCATCGGCGTTGCGACCGAGCGAGAACCGTCCGGCCTGGCGATGAGTTCGCGCAACCAGTATATGAATGAAGCGGAGCGCCGGCTTGCCCCCCGCTTGTACCAGGAGTTGCAGGCCCTGGCCGAGGCGCTGGGGCGAGGGGACGATGACTATCCCGCCCTGGAACTGATGGCAAAGCTGCGTCTGGACGAGGCGGGGTTCAGACCGGACTATGTCAGTATCCGCCGCGCCGAGGACCTCTGTCTTCCCGTGCGGGGGGAGCCCCATCTGGTCGTGCTGGCGGCGGCCCGCCTGGGCAAGACCCGTCTGATCGATAATCTGCGGGTGGAGCGGGGCGGGCCAGGGATAGCAACGCCGGCGGCAACTTTCTGATAGCATTGCCCCATCCATGAAGTCGGGAGTATGAGGATTTTGAATATGCAGAGAAGCCAACCGTTTCGCTATATCCTGTCGTTAATTGCGTTGAGCCTCTGTCTCTGGTCCCCGGTCCATGCGGAGGGCGCGGCGGTGGACCCGGACGCCGGCACCATGCAGGAAGGTCATCAGGCCTATGCCTCCGGCGACTTCAAGAAATCCCTGGAACTCTGGAAGCCCCTGGCCGAGAAGGGCAATGTCCAGGCCCAGTTCTATCTGAGCACCCTCTATTCCAACGGGGAAGGCGTGGAGCAGGACATCTTCTCCGCCCTCTCCTGGCTGACCAGTTCGGCCCAGGCCGGTTATGCCCCGGCCCAGTTCAACCTGGGTAACCGCTATTACCACGGCCGCTGGGTGGAACAGGATCGCCTCCGTGCCGCCCAGTGGTGGCGCAAGGCCGCTGAGCAGGGCGTGCCCCAGGCCGCCTACAACCTCGGCAGCCTCTACTACCACGGCCAGGGCCTCAAGCAGAACAGGGACGAGGCCACGCGCTGGTACCGCAAGGCGGCCGAGGCCGGTTCCGAAGAGGCGACCAAGGTCCTGGCCAAGCTGGAGGAGGCGAAGCCCGCACCGGTGGCGCCAGCCGCCAAAGGCAAGGTAAAGGCAAGGGCCGAGTCCAGTACCAGTAGCGCCAAGGCCGCGCCGGTGGAGGTCCCCACCCCCAGCGAAACCCCGCCCGCGTCGTCTGTCGTGAAGGTTTCAACACCCGCCGAGAGCGTCGAGTGGATCAAGTCCCAGCCGGAGAAGAATCTCACCATTCAGGTCTATGCCGCCAATCAGCTTGGTGCAGTGGAACGCTTCATCAAGAATTTCAACGCATCCGACCGGATCGCCGTGTTCGGCTTCGTGCGCGACAACAAGCCCATGTACGCCGTGATCCAGGGGAGCTACCCCACCAAGGCGGAGGCAGATGCCGGGACAGCGAAGCTGACCGGCGCCTCCTCCTGGCTGAGAAGTTTCGGCAGCGTCCGCAAGATCATGGTGGAGTGAGCTGCAGCAGAACCCTGCGAACGGGGTTCAGGACGAAGTGCGTGAGACTTTGGGGTTGAATTCGATATTGTTCCAGTCATAATTGCGGATTCTGTTGTAAGCAAGTTGGAAAGACGGATGCAGCTCACCCTCCTCAAATGCAAGATTCACCGTGCCTGTGTAACCCACTCTGAGTTGGAGTACGAGGGTTCCTGTGCCATCGACCGCAATCTGCTGCGGTTGGCCGGTATCCTGCCCTATGAGCAGATCCAGATCTACAATGTCGCCAACGGCGAGCGTTTCACCACCTACGCCATCGAGGCGGAGCCGGGCTCGCGCGTCATCTCCGTCAACGGCGCCGCTGCCCATAAGGCATCCCCCGGCGACCGCATCATCATCTGCGCCTACGCCGTGCTGGACGAGGCCGAACTGGCCAACTTCAAGCCCACTCTCGTTTACACCAACGAGCACAATCGCGTCATCCGCACCGGTGACCAGATCCCCGTCCAGGCGGCCTGATCGTCAGGGTCCCTCTCAATCGTCGTTGGATGGCCCCCGCCTCGGGTGGGTCCTTTTTCTGTCCTGGAAGGCGGCGATCTGTTTGATGACTTCCTGGTAGGGGATCTCTTCCAGATCGCCGAATCGGTCGCGGCAGGCTGTAACAGTTTTGTGGATATCCCGGATCAGGAGGGGGAGGGGGTCGCCGGGGTGAAGCAGGGCATGGAGGCCGCGCAGCCCGCCCACTTGCAGGCGCAGGGCCTTGCTGTGGGCCAGGGGACCTGTCCCATGGTGTATCTTCAGCACAAAGCGGGCCTTCTCCCGCAGGGTCTCCAGAAAATCCGAGCAGAGCGCCTGGGCCGCATCCGAGCGGCATTCAATCCCCTCGCGTTCGGCGATGCAGAAGCGGTCGGCCAGGCTGCAACCGCAGCGGTGGCTGAGGATGCTGGTCTCGAAGATGCAGAAGCATTCGCTGCTGTCGCGATAGGTCTTGCGGAAGGCGTCCTGATCCATGGCAATCAGGCCCCTTGCTTGAAGCGGTGGATCAGGCGGCGGTCCCTCTTGTTGGGGCGGCCCTCGGTATGCAGGGGTTGCGCCCCCCGCAGGAGGCGCTGTTCGGCGATGAGGGCCTGGCGCCGGTCCCGGCTCTCCTCGCCCTCCTCGTAGAAGTGGATGGCCTCAGCGGCTGGGCGGCGCTGGGCCGGGAGCTGCGCAACCCGGATGTCCCACGCCAGGGCGCCGATGCTGATCTGGAGGGCTGTGCCGCTGTGGATCTCCCTGCCCGGCTTGGCCCTTTGGCCGTTGACCTGGACCTTGCCGCCGTTGACCGCCTCCACCGCCAGCTTGCGGGTCTTGAAGAAACGGGCCGCCCAGAGCCATTTGTCCAGGCGCATGCCCTGCTTGTCCTGTTCGGCGGCGGACATCCTAAATTCCTCTTTTAATTACGGTGACACTTTACTAAATGCACTTAATTAGGGGTTACGGTGACACTTTACTAAATACACTTTAATTAAGTGCATTTAGTAAAGTGTCACCGTAATTACAGGAATATCGTAGGGGCGGGTTTGAAACCCGCCCCTACTTTCATCTTCCGGGGTAGCTCGACTCGCGCCATGATCGTCAGGTCGGTTCTTCCTCGCCGTCGCCGTCGAGCCCCAGGAGCTTGTCCAGTTCGCCCAGGGAATCCAGTTCCGCCATGTCGTCATAGCCGCCCACATGGTGGTCGCCGACAAAGATCTGGGGGACGGTCCGGCGCTGGCTGCGCTCCAGCATTTCGCGCATCAGGGTGCGGTCGTTGTCGATCATCCGCTCCTCGAAATCCACCCCCTTGCGCTTGAGCAGGGCCTTGGCGCGGACGCAGTAGGGGCAGATAGCGGTACTGTAGACAACGACGTTCGGCATTTTTTTGACTCCAAAGTTTCAAGCCTCTCATCCTAGGACTAGACTAGAAACTATTCAATGATCGGCAAGGGTTTGAGAGAGAGGCAAAGCGCCATGAGTCAAGATTCAGCACCAACAATCGTTCGCCTCCAGGATTACAGCCTGCCCCCCTACCTGATCGATCAGGTCGATCTGCTGTTCGATCTGCGCGAGCAGGGGACTCGGGTCCATTCGCGCTTCCGGGTTCGGCGCAATCCGGCGGGGGAGGGCGGTCCCCTGGTGCTGGACGGGGAGGGACTGAAGACACTTGGGGTCTGGGTGGACGGCAGCTTGCTGGCGGACGGCGCCTATCAGGAGGGCGCTGATTACCTGATGCTCCTGGAGCCGGGCAACCGCTTCATCCTGGAGACCGAGGTGGAGCTGGCCCCCGAGGCCAATACGGCCCTGGAGGGGCTGTACCGTTCGGGCGGCATGTTCTGCACCCAGTGCGAGGCTGAGGGCTTTCGCAAGATCACCTGGTATCTGGACCGGCCTGATGTGATGGCGGCCTTCACCGTGCGCATCGAGGCGGACAGGGCCCAATATCCGGTGCTCCTTTCCAACGGTAATCCCATGGATGCGGGTGACCTGCCAGGGGGCCGCCACTTCGCCGTCTGGGACGATCCCTTCCCCAAGCCCTGCTACCTCTTTGCCCTGGTGGCGGGTGATCTGGACCATGTGGAGCGCTACCATACCACCTCGACCGGGCGTAGCGTCCGCCTGCGCATCTACACCGAGGCGGAGAACATCGACAGGTGCGAATACGCACTCTTCTCGCTACAGAAGGCCATGACTTGGGACGAGGAACGGTATGGCCGCGAGTGTGACCTGGACGTTTATAACATCGTCGCCGTCAACGACTTCAACATGGGGGCCATGGAGAACAAGGGGCTCAATATCTTCAACGCCAAGTTCGTCCTGGCCCGGCCCGATAGCGCCACCGATGCCGATTATCTCGGGATCGAGGCAGTCATCGCCCACGAATATTTCCACAACTGGACCGGCAATCGCATCACCTGCCGGGACTGGTTCCAGTTGTCCCTGAAGGAGGGCCTCACCGTCTATCGTGATCAGGAGTTCTCTGCCGATCAGGGTACCCGCGGGGTCAAAAGGATCGGGGACGTGCGCCTGCTGCGCTCGCACCAGTTTGCCGAGGACGCCGGTCCCATGGCCCACCCGGTGCGTCCAGATGCCTACATGGAGATCAACAACTTCTACACCGTCACCGTCTATGAGAAGGGGGCCGAAGTGGTGCGCATGCAGGCCAACCTGCTGGGGCCTGAGCTGTTCCGCAAGGCCACCGATCTCTACTTCGAACGCCACGATGGCCAAGCGGTGACCACAGATGACTTCGTCCAGTGCATGGCCGATGTTTCGGGCCGCGATCTGACTCAGTTCAAGCACTGGTACGACTATGCGGGCACCCCCGAACTGGATGTGACAGCTGAGCATGACGCAGCCGCCGGCCGTTACCTGCTCCACTTCCGGCAGCAGACGCCGGACACCCCCGGCCAGAGCGGCAAGCCCCCCTTCCATATCCCCGTCGCGGTCGGCCTGCTGGGACCGGACGGGGCCGACCTGCTGCCGGAGACCACCCGTATGCTGGAGCTGACCGGGCGGGAGCAGTCCTTCGTCTTCGAGGGTATCGGCCAGCGCCCCATCCCCTCCCTGTTGCGCGGCTTCTCGGCCCCGGTGAGGGTCCGCTACGACTATAGCGACGCGGAGCTGATGTTTCTCATGGCCAATGACAGCGACGGCTTCAATCGCTGGGATGCTGCCCAGACCCTGGCCCAGCGTGTATTGCTTCGCATGGTCGCCGAGCGGCGGGAGGGCAGGGGAATGGCCCTGGACGAGGGGTTTCTGGCGGCCTTCCGCGCGGCCCTGGTCAGCGGGACGGAGGATCGTTCGCTGCTGGCCGAGGTCCTGACCCTGCCCTCGGAGTCCTATTTGGGGGATCAGATGGCCGTGGTGGACGTGGACGGTCTCTTCCTGGCGCGGGAGGCGCTACGGGAGGCCATAGGCAAGCGTCTGCGGGAGGACCTGCTGATGGTCTACGACGCCAACCTGGAGGAGGAGCGCTATGCGGTCACGCCCGAGGGTATCGGCCGCCGTCGCCTCAGGAACCTGGCCCTGGGCTATCTCATGGCGGGCGGGAGCAGCCTGGCGCTCGATTTCTGCCTGGATCAATACGGCTTCCGCGGTAACATGACCGACGTGATGGCCGCCCTTGTCCTGCTGGCCGACAGCGATGTCCCGGAGCGGGAGGAGGCCCTGGACGATTTTTACGACTGGTGGCGCGACGATCCCCTGGTCCTGGACAAGTGGTTCTCCGTTCAGGCTCTCTCACGCCGCGACGATACCCTGCAACAGGTCAAGGGGCTGCTGGGCCACCCCGCCTTCAGCATCCGCAATCCCAACAAGGTGCGCGCCCTCATCGGCACCTTCTGCTCCGGCAACCCCGTGCGCTTCCATGCGGCGGACGGCTCCGGCTACCGGTTCCTGGCCGATCGGGTGCTGGAACTGGATCGCCTCAATCCCCAGGTCGCCGCGCGCCTGTTGCGGCTTATGTCCCGTTGGCGGCGCTATGACCCGGGCCGGCGCGCCCTGATGCAGGGCCAGTTGGAGCGGGTGGTTCGTGTGGAAGGGCTCTCCCGCGATGTCTTCGAGATTGCCTCCAAGAGTCTGGAGGGGGCGTGAGCGAGGGCTTCCTGCTCCATCCCCGCCTTGCCGCCGACGGCTTCCCGGTCGGTGATCTGGCCCTCTGTCGGCTCCTGCTCATGAACGACAGCCGTTACCCCTGGCTCATCCTGGTCCCGCGCCGGCAGGGACTGCGTGAGATCCATCACCTCGATGGGGCGGATCGCCTGTTGTTATGGGATGAGTCCTGCCGGGTGGCCGAATTCATGGAAAGACGATTCCAGCCCGACAAGCTCAACGTCGCCGCCCTCGGCAACCTGGTCCCCCAACTCCACCTGCACCATATCGCCCGCTTCCAGGATGACCCCGCTTGGCCTGGGCCGGTCTGGGGCCACTCCCCGTTCGTCCCCTATGCCGAGGAAGAGGGACTGGCCTTGGTCCGGGAACTGCGCGGCACGTTCTCTTGATTCCTTGCCAACCTGCGGTGACGGGCGAAGACCTGCTGCACGAACGCCTCGCGAACGCGGGGGTCTTGCACCCTGCCCTCATCCGCCATCGGCAGGTCGGGTAGGGCGGCCCGGACGATGGCGGCATGGATGCCGACCCCGTTGCGCTCGAATCGCCGGTCGTCGGAAAAGAGTTTGACATGCCCGAGGCCGCAGCTCGGCGACCGATCCTTCAGTATGTAACCGCTTACTCCCCGCAGTTTATTCAGCGTCTCCAGGGCGAAGGACGACAGCCGGGCGGTGACATCCAGGCTGGGGTCCTCGATGCCGAGGGCGCGGACCCGGCCCGCAACCCGCATCAGCCGGATGGGGGCTCTTGGAATGCCCAGCCCAATGCCCACCTCCGGGCAGATGGGGAGGAAATCGGCCTCTCGCCCCAACAGCTCGACGATCCAGGGGTCGTATTTGTCCGTGCCGTCATAGCGGACGCGCTGGCCCAGGAGGCAACTGCTGACTGCGATGATCGGCCGGGGGCTGTTCAAATCTATTTCCTGCCGCAACCGCGGAGCGCCATGCTGGCGCGATCGCGCTTGAAAAGCGCTCCTACGGCGCCACTGAATCAGCCCCGCTCGGTCAGTCCGAAGGACTCCCGCAGTGACAGGAAGTGGCGGGAAAAGAGGTCATAGGCGACCTCGAAGGCAAAGGGATAGGCGTCGAAGGTCTTGGAGCGCTCGATTTCGTGCCGCAGATCGACATCCGCCCGGCAAGCATCTTCAACCAGGGCGCCAAAAGTCTGTACGGTCAGCATCTTGTTCATGGCCTGTTACCTCTCGCTGGGTTCTACCGCATGTATTCTAGATACGGCCTTAACTTTAGCGCTTATCAAGATGAAAATAAAGGGTAATAATTACGTAATTACGGTGACACTTTACTAAATACACTTAATTAGTAATTAAGTGTATTTAGTAAAGTGTCACCGTAATTCAGATCACAAGGCCTCGCTGGCAAAATCGGCCAGCCTGGAGCGCTCGCCGCGCAGCAGGGTGATGTGGCCGCCGTGGGACCAGTTCTTGAAGCGGTCAACCACGTAGGTGAGACCGGAGGTGGTCTCGGTCAGATAGGGCGTGTCGATCTGGCCGATGTTGCCGAGGCAGACGATCTTGGTGCCTGGACCGGCGCGGGTGATGAGGGTCTTCATCTGTTTGGGGGTGAGATTCTGCGCCTCGTCCAGGATGATGTATTTGTTGAGGAAGGTGCGCCCGCGCATGAAGTTGAGGGAGTGGATGCGGATGCGGCTCTTCAGCAGGTCGTCGGTGGCGGCGCGGCCCCAGGCGCCGCCCTCCGGCTGGGTCAGTACCTCCAGGTTGTCCATCAGCGCCCCCATCCAGGGGGTCATCTTCTCTTCCTCGGTGCCGGGAAGGAAGCCGATGTCCTCGCCCACAGGGATGGTGACGCGGGTCATGATGACCTCGCGGTAGAGGTTTTTTTCCAGGACCTGGGCCAGGCCCGCCGCCAGGGTGAGCAGGGTCTTGCCGGTGCCCGCCGTGCCTAGCAGGGTGACGAAGTCGAGTTCCGGGTCCATGAGCATGTTGAGGGCGATGTTCTGCTCGCGGTTGCGGGCGGTGATGCCCCAGATGGCGTGCTTGGGGTTGCGGTAGTCATCCAGCAGCTCGATCAGGGCGCCCTTGTCGTCATTGTCGCGGACGATGGCCTCGAAGCCGCTGCCGTCATCCATGTAGACGCACTGGTTGGGGTACCAGGTCTCGACATCGGGGCCGGAGACCCGATAGTAGGTGTGGCCCGACTCCTTCCAGGATTCGATGTTTTTACTGTGGCGCTGCCAGAAGTCGTCCGGCAACTGATCCTTGCCCTGGTAGAGCAGATTGACATCGTCCAGGACCTGGTCCGTGTGGTAGTCCTCTACCCGCAGGCCGAGCACGGCGGCCTTGATGCGCATGTTGATGTCCTTCGACACCAGAATCACTGTGCGATCCCTGTACTCCTGCCGCAACGCCAAGGCAGTGCCCAGTATGTTGTTGTCCGGGGTGTTGCCGGGCAGGGAGTCGGGCAGGACGTGGGGCAGGTTGCGGGTCTGGAAGAAGATGCAGCCACGCTCGCGCTTGTCGTTCTCGCGGATACCGTTGGTGGGCATGGGCAACGGCAGTCCCTGATCGATCTGCTCCTTGCCGGCGCCGGACATCAACTCATCCAGGAAGCGGTTGACCTGCCGAACGTTGCGGGCGGTCTCCGACAACCCCTTTTTGCCCCGATCCAGTTCCTCCAGCACCACCATGGGCAGGAAGATGTCGTGTTCCTGGAAGCGGAACAGGCAGGTGGGGTCGTGCATCAGGACATTGGTGTCGAGGATGAAAAGTTTTTTGGTCATGGGGATTCCGGGGCGGGTTGCCTGGTTAACCGAGGGCGCGGACGGCTGCCAGGGCCGCCGCCACATGGCCGGCGACCCTCAGCTTGCGCCACTCCCGGCGCAAGATGCCCTCCCGGTCGATGAGGAAGGTGCTGCGTTCGATGCCAAGGGATTCTTTGCCATACATTTTCTTCAGCTTGATGACACCGAAGAGATGGCAGAGGGTTTCGTCCGAATCTGAGACCAGGTCGAAGGGGAATCCCTGCCTGGCCTTGAAATTTTCCTGGGCCTTGAGCCCGTCGCGCGAGGCGCCGAGGATAAGGGCACCGGCGGCGGTGAAGTCGTCCCGGGCTGCGCTGAAATCCAGCCCCTCCCTGGTGCAGCCGGGCGTACTGGCCTTGGGGTAGAAATAGAGCACCAGGTGGTGGCCGCGATAGTCGCTCAACCTGGCCTCTCGGCCGCCGGTGATCAGAAGTTTGATGTCGGGTACCATCTGCCCGAGTTCGGCCTTGGTCATGGCGATATCGGTGCCTCCCTTCAGGTCAGCGCTTGATGGGTTCCAAAACGCCGTCCAGGTTCAGGGAGTCGCAGAAATCCATGAACTCGTCCCGCAGGCTGGCGATATGGATGTCGCCGGGCACGCCGATGCTCATGTGCACGGAAAACATCTGTGAGCCGGTGTGGGCAGCGGGATAGCCGCTGGTCATCAGGTCTTCGATATTGATGTTGCGCTGGGAGAAGAAGCTGGCCAGGCTGTGGACGATGCCGGGGTGGTCCAGGGCGACCACCTCCACCAGATAGGGCATCACCGGGGTTTCCGTGTGACGCTCCTCGGTGCGGCGGGAGATGATGGTCAGCCCCAGTGAGACTTGCAGCTCGGGCAGGCTTTTTTCCAGCTTCGCCAGGGTGTTCCAGTTCCCTTCCACCAGCATGAGGATGGCGAACTCACCACCCAGGACGGTCATGCGGCTGTCAATGATGTTGCAGTCGTAGTCGAGGATGACCTTGGTCAGTCTATCGACGATACCCGGCCGGTCATCGCCAAGGGCGGACAGCACGAGCAGGTTGTTTTTTGGAGGCATCTGTTTGGACCCTGTGATTCAGATCTGAGTGGATGTCAGTTTATCCGCCGTGCCCCGCTTTGGGTAGCAAATTACAATTGCTCAGCCCCCTCCAAAAGCAGGCGGAAACCGATGTTGCTGTAGCGGTAGCCGGGTGACAGGTTAATGCGGTGCGCAGACCGGACGCTGTTTGGTTCGTTGAGCCAGGAGCCGCCCCGCAGAGAGCGGTTGCGGGAGGTTTCATCCTTGCCGGAGCATTGCTTCTCGGCGCCGCCGTAGCGCGGGTCGTAGGTCGAGCAGCTCCACTCCCAGACGTTGCCTAGCATGTCATGCAGGCCCCAGGGGTTGACCTGGTAACTCCCTACCGGGGCCGTCATGACACGACCGTCGTCGCAATTATGGTTCTTCCAGGTAACGTCCGTGTTGACACGTCTGGAGGTCCGGTCATGGACGTTGGCATAGTGGCAGGCCCGGTCGCTGGTCTCACCCCAGAAACGCGCCGTTTGCGTCCCCGCCCGCGCCGCAAATTCCCATTCGGCCTCGGTCGGCAGGCGGTACTTCTTGCCACTCTCTTTGCTCAGCCACTGGGCGTAAGCTGTGGCCTCGTTCCAATCGATGTTGACCACCGGCTGGTTGTCGCCATCGAAGCTGACGCCCTTGTATTGACTGCTGCTGTGCTTCGGATTGAAGCGCCGGAACTGGGCGTTGGTGACCTCGGTCTTGCCCAGGGAGAAGTCCCCGACGCAGACCCTATGCTGCTTCTCGTATGACTGATGCCCTACCTCGCGCGCCGGTCCGCCCATGTCGAAACAGCCCCCCTTGATCTGGACAAATTCCATTCCGGTGATCGGGTCGCGGTCCAGCTTCACCTCCACCGGCGGGAGCAGGGCGCTCTCCCGCGTGGCAGTGGTGGCTGGCGTGGGCTCTGCGGGCAGGGTTCCCTGGATTGGGCCTGGTTCCGTCCGGGGCGGGGGCTTGCTCGCGAAGTTGGCGAAGGGGACGCAGCCGGCCAGGGCGAAAGGCACGAGGATGAGCCAGGCACGGAGACCGCCCCCCTTCTTGCGTTCGTTCTGCGCCAGGCTGCTATTGTTGCTCTGCATGATTCCTCTCCCTTTCAGTTCCGTACAGGGGAAAGATAGCGCAAATTCGAGGAGAATGTGAGCCCGGTTTCACGGCCTTCCAGTCCAGCGGTTACAACACCACCTCACGCAGCTTGGCGGCCGCATCCTCCGGGCTGATGGTGCTGACGAAGAGGCCGGAGCCCAGCTCGAAGCCGGTGGGGATGGTGGTGCGGGGGCAGATCTCCAGGTGCCAGTGGTAGCTCTTGCCGCAATCGGCGAAGGCCTCGCCGTGGGGCTGGGAGTGGATGAAGTAGTTGTACTGGGCGCCCTCCAGCACCGCGTCCAACCGCGCCATGGTGCGCTTGAGGACGCCGGCGAAATCGGTCAGCAATTCGGGCGCGGCCTGGAGGTAGTCGGGCGCGTGCTCCAGGGGCAGGATGTGGACCTCCCACTCGTAGCGGCTGGCGAATGGCTTGATGGCGACGAAGTGTTCGCTCCGTTCGATCACGTACTGGCCCACGTCGATCTTGCGCTTGATCTCGCCCGACTTGCGGTCGTAGATGGTCGCCTCGTAGCTGAGCGCCTCGTCGATGAGGGCGCAGAAGATGCACTGGCCGTACTTCTGGTGGTGGCGGCGGCTGTTCTCCACCTCGTCATGGACATTCTGCGGCACCACCGGGGTGGCGATGATCTGGCTGTGGGTGTGGGGGATGCTGCCGCCGGCGGCGGGGCCGTAGTTTTTGAACACCAGGACGTATTTCAGGCGGTTGTCCGAGGCGTAGAGCTGCTCCATGCGTTCCCGGTAGGCGCCGAACAGCATGGCGATGTGCTGTTCCGACATCTCGTGCAGGCGCACGCTGTGGTGGTGGTGGTCGATAATGACCTCGTGGCGGCCGTAGCCCTCGATGGCCTGTTGCAGGCCGAAGTTGACGTTGCCGTCGCCGGGGTTGCTGCCCAGGACTGGATAGAGGTTCTCCACCATGCGGATCTCCCAGTCGCCCTCGGCGGGCCAATGGGCGATCACCGGCGGGGTCTTGTCCTCGTTGCCCCGGCAGAAGGGGCAGGTCTCCACATGCAGACGGTCGTCGCGGGCGACGCGTTCCTCCGCCTTGCGCGGGCGCATGCCCCGCGCCGTGGCCACCAGCACCGACTCGGTCGGTACGATGGGATTGATGCGGATCTCGCGGACGATCTTCGTATTGCTCTCGCTCATGGCCCTGTCCCAAGGTTGGTGGATTCGATCCACTGTGTAGAGGAAAAACAGCCGCCGGACAATTCAGGAGTCTTGATGGACCCATCAAGCCCATTGGCGGCAGTGAAATCCGGTTAGGCGTCGAAATCGTAGGGGCGGGTTTTAAACCCGCCCCTACTCCTGCCCTGCTTTTGCTAGTTTATGAATGCTATTTCATTGCCGTTTGCCTTAAGCTCCCGCTAGTACTCCCTGTCTCCCCGCCAGATCCCATCCCTTCGAGGAGTTTCCATGTCCGACACCAGCCTCAGCTGTCCCCATTGCGGCCACGCCATCGCCCTTTCCGAGGCACTGACCGCCCAGCTCTCCAGCCAACTGGAGGCCCGCCTGCAAGGGGAGTATGAGGCACGCATCAAGCTGGCCGCCGAAGAGGCGGCAGATCAGGCCCATCGGCGGGATGCCCTGTCCCTGGACTTGCTCCGGCGCCAACTGGCCGAGCAAGAGGCCAAGACGCAAGAGGCCCAGCGAAGGGAATTGGAACTGGCCCACCAGGCGCGCCAGCTCCAGCAAAGGCAGCAGGAACTGGATCTGGAGCTGGAACGGCGCCTGGCCAAGGCCCGTGCCGAGGATGAAAAGCGGCTGCGTGATCTCATCGGCCAGGAGCAATCCCTCAAGCTCGCTGAGCGGGACAAGCAGATCGATGACATGAAACGGGTCATTGACGATCTCCAGCGCAAGAGCCAGCAAGGTTCCCAGGAGCTGCAAGGGGAGGTGCTGGAGCTGGACATCCAGGCCGCCCTGGAACGCCAGTTTCCCCACGACGGGATCGCACCCGTTCCCAAGGGGGTATCGGGCGCCGATCTCATCCAGGAGGTGAGGAACGGGCTGGGCCAATGCTGCGGACGCATCGTCTGGGAGACCAAGAACACCAAGCACTGGTCGGCCGCCTGGCTGGCCAAGCTCAAGGACGATACCCGGGCCGTGGGCGGCAATCTGGCCCTGTTGGTCACCACCACCCTGCCCGAGGGGATGCATGAATTCGGTCTCGTGGAAGGGGTCTGGATCGCCAGCCGCCGCGCCTGGCCGGCCCTGGCCGTCGCCCTGCGCGAACAGCTTCTGCAGGTCGCCTTCGCCCACGCGGCCACCGAGGGTAAGCACGAAAAGATGGAGGCTATCTACCGCTACCTGGCCGGGGACCCCTTTCGCCAGAAAGTCTCCGGCATCGTCGAGGCCTTCACCGCCCTGCAAGACCAGCTCCAGCGCGAGCGCCGCGCCATGGAGAAGCAATGGAAGGAGCGCGAGAAACAGATCGAGCGTGTCATCATCAACACCGTCGGCATGTACGGCGAGATGAGCGGCATCCTGGGCGGCTCCCTGCCCGAGATCCCCGCCCTCAGCCTGGAGGGGATGGCGGGTTTGGTGGAGGAGGGCGGGGGATGAGGTGCAAGATCCTGGGAAGCTGTCCGAGAATAGCGAGTAGCCGGATGAAGCGTAGCGTAATCCGGCAAGCGCGAGGCCCCGATCTCCCCGGATTTCACTGCGGTTCATCCGGGCTACGCAATTCCGTACTCCGCACTCTTTTCAGGGTCTATAAGAGGAACTTGCAAAATGGCCATCCTGGCCATTTTGCAAGGCGGTTCATCCCTGAACCGCAAGAGGTTCTTGCAGTATTGCAAGAACCTCTATAAGGATGGCGAAACAGCCTTCCCCAAATCCAGTGGGCATCTATACTGAAAACCGTCATGAAATGGAAAAGCCTGTCCATGGGCCGCTCGACGCGCCACCTCCTCACCCTGCTCAGCCTGGTCGTGGTTGCCGCCGCCATCGGCTTCGCATACCAGCTCGTGCGGGAGGAAGAGAACCAATTCAGCCGGAAGTTTGACGAACAGCACGGGGAGATCGAGGACTTTTACCAAAGCGCCCTGCAGGATCGGACCGACAAACTGGGTGCAGTCCTGGACGCCATCCTGCTCGATTCCCGCTTCGCCGAGCCGCTACGCAACAGAGACCGCGCCACCCTGCTCAAGCTGTCCAGCCCCCTGTTCAAACGACTGCGCGACCGCTACCGCGTGACCCACCTCTATTTCCACGACCCGGGCCGCGTCAACCTGCTAAGGGCGCACCAGCCTGACCGCTTCGGTGACCGCATCGACCGGTTCACGGCCCTGGCGGCCCAATCGACTGGCCGCCCCTCCAGCGGCGTCGAGCTGGGTCCGCTGGGAACCCTGACCCTGCGGATAGTGGCCCCGTTCCATGACGGCGGGACACTGCTCGGGTATGTGGAGCTGGGCGAGGAGATCGAGGACCTGGCCGCGCGCACCGACAGGGCCTTCGGCGGCGAGGGCTACCTGCTGCTCGACAAACGCCACTTGCAACCGGATGGATTTGCCGCCGGCATGAAGATGCTGGGGCGAAAAGGCGTCTGGGGGCGCTTTGCCGATTTCGTGGTGGCGAGCCGCTCCGATGCCGGGATCAGCGGGGATGCGGCTGGGTTGCTGAGCCAGCTGCCGCGAGAGGAAACGGCAGCGCACCGGGTCGTGCAACGGGGAAAGCGCTTCCTCGGCCTCCACATCAAGGCACTGACCGACGCCGGCGGCCGCACCGTCGGCCGCCACCTCATGCTCATGGATCTGACCTCTCAGTACGCCCGCGTGCGCGCCCTTCTGCTTCGGGAGGGGGGGCTGCTGCTGGTCATCACCATCGGCGCCATCCTCGCCTTCCACTGGCTGTTGCGGCGGCGTGAACAGGAGCTGGACGCGAGTTATGCCCGCCTGGACCGCGCCCACAAGGAACAATCCGTTATTGCCGAACTGCAGCGCATCGGCCTGCGGGACAACGAACTGACGCAGAAACTGCAATCCGCCATCGAGTTGCTGGTCGATATCCACTGGCTGGCGATCGAGGCCAAGGGGGCCATCTTCCTCACCGATGGCAAGGACAGGCTGCATCTGGCCGCGCATCAGGGATTGCCGCTGGAGTTGCAAAGCCTGTGCCGCCAGGTGCCCTTCGGTCATTGCCTGTGTGGCCGTGCCGCGGCGGAACGCAGCACCCTTTTTTCCAGCCATCTGGATGCACAGCACGATGTCGACTACCCAGGCATCCTGGATCACGGCCATTACTGCCTGCCTCTGGTCGCCGGCGAGCAACTGCTCGGGGTGCTGAACCTCTATGTCGAGGCCGGCCATCGGCGCGAAGGGCCGGAAGAGGCCTTCCTGGATTCGGTGGCCCATGCCCTGGCCACGCTCATCGAACGGGGCCATGCCGAGGAACAATTACGCCAGAGCCGTGACAGCCTTGCCGAAGCCCAGCGAGTGGCCCAGCTCGGCAACTGGGACTGGGATATCGCTGCCAATACCCTTGCCTGGTCGGACGAGATCTATCGCATCTTCGGCCTCGAACCCCAGGGCTTCGGCGCCACCTACGAGGCCTTTCTGGATACTGTCCACCCGGAGGACCGGGAGTTCGTGGAAAGGGGCGTGCGCCAGGCACTGGAGCAGCGGTTGCCCTATAGCATCGACCACCGCATTGTGCTCCCGGACGGCGGGATCAGGGTCGTCCATGAGCAGGCGGAGGTCCATTTCGGCGAGGGGGGAGAGCCGCTGCGCATGATCGGCACGGTCCAGGACGTTACCGGGCGCAAGGGGCTGGAGGATCGCCTGCGCCACACCAACCGGGCCTTGCGGCTGCTCAGCGACTGCAACATGGCGCTGATCCGCGCCGAGAGCGAAGCGGGCCTGCTGCAACGGATCTGCGACATCCTGACCGGTCCCGATGGTTACAAACTCGCCTGGGTGGGCGTCAAGGAGGACGGCGAGCCACGCAGAGTGCTTCCAGTCGCCCGTGCCGGCGAGCGGAGCGACTATCTGGATGAGGTCAGCATCCACTGGGGGGATGACGAATTTGGACAGGGACCCACCGGCCGTGCCATCCGCTCCGGTCAGCCTCAAATCATGCGCCATATCGACAGCGATTCGACCTTTGCCCCCTGGCGCGAACAGGCCCTCGGGCGCGGCTACCGCTCCAGCGCGGCGATGCCGCTGCAGATCGGGGGGCAAACCTTCGGCGCCCTCCATTTCTACGCCGCCGAGTCCGACGCCTTTACCGATGATGAGCTGAAATTGCTGGGGGAAATGACCGAGGATCTGGCCTTCGGTATCGCCCACCTCCGTGGTGAACAGTTGCGCGCACAGGCCGAGGAGGGGTTGCGCCTCTCCAGCCGGGCGATGGAGGCGGCATACAATGGCATTATCCTGACCGAGGCAGGCGATGGGCAGACCATCACCTACGTCAACCCGGCCTTCGAGCGCATCACCGGCTACAGCCTGGCCGAAGCGGTGGGGCGTACCCCGGACTTTCTGTTCGGGGACGACAGGGAGCAGCCCGGCCTGCAAGCCATCCGGGACGCGGTACGCGACCGCCGCGAGGGCAACGCCCTGCTGCGCAACTACCGCAAGGACCGCACCCTGTTCTGGAATGACCTGCGCGTGGCGCCCGTCGTGGACAAGGACGGCGAGGTCAGCCACTTCGTCGGCATCCTCAATGATGTCAGCAATGAGCATCGCTACCTTGAGGAGCTGGAACACCAAGTCACCCATGATCGGCTCACCGGCCTCTACAACCGCAACCTGCTGCATGACCGCCTGACACAGGCCATCGCCATGGCCGAGCGGGGCGGCCACTATGTCGGCGTGCTCTACCTGGACCTGGACCGCTTCAAACTGATCAACGACAGCCTTGGCCATGCGGCGGGCGACGAACTGCTCAGGGTCGTGGCGCGGCGCCTGCAAGAGGGCATCCGCGAAGGCGACACCCTGGCCCGCTACGGCGGTGACGAATTCGTCATCATCCTGCCCCAGATTGACTCCCCCAGGATGGCCGCCATCTTCGCGGAGCGCATCCTGGCGTCCTCCAGCGAGATTCTGGAGATCGCCGGCGAGGAGGCGCCCCTCAGCCTCAGCCTGGGCGCCGCGATCTATCCCCGCGACGGCCGGGACGCCGATACCCTGATCCGAAACGCCGGCGCAGCCATGTCCAAGGCCCGCAAGGAGGGCAGCGGCTACCGCTTCTTCACCGACGACCTCGGTGCCGACGCCCGTGAGCGCCTGCAGCTGGAACTGGATCTGCGCCGGGGGCTGAAGGCCGGCGAGCTGTTGCTGCACTACCAGCCCCAGGCCACAACACCCGGCGGACAGATTTTCGGTGTCGAGGCCCTGGTGCGCTGGCGTCATCCCCAGAATGGGCTGGTTCCGCCCGACCGCTTCATCCCCCTGGCGGAAGAGACCGGGCTGATCCTGCCCCTGGGCGAGTGGGTCCTGCGCGAGGCCTGCCGTCAGGCAGTGGCCTGGCGGGAAGCCGGCCTGCCGCCGCTCACCCTCTCCGTCAACCTCTCCGTCCATCAGATCGAACACTCCGATCTGGCAACGACAATCCGCGCCGTCCTGGCAGAGACCGGGCTGGAGCCCGGACGGCTGGAACTGGAGATTACCGAGAGCCTGTTCATGGAACGGCTGGAGGTGATGGAGGCCAAAATCGGCGGACTGAAGGCCCTCGGCTGCCGCCTCTCCCTGGACGATTTCGGCACCGGTTATTCCAGTCTCAGTGCCCTCAAGCGCCTCGCCTTCGACAAACTCAAGATCGACCGGGGCTTTATCACCGACATCCCCGAGGACCCCGGTAACGCCGTTATCGCCCAAACCATCATCGCCATGGCCAACTCCCTGGGGCTCGAAGTCATCGCAGAGGGGGTAGAGACCCTCGCCCAGCTGCATTGGCTGACCGAGCACGGCTGTAACCAGATACAGGGCTATTACCTGAGCCGACCGTTACCGGCGACCGAACTGGAGGCATTGTTGCGAGCAGGTCAGCGTCCCCTGAGCGCATGAATTCTTTGAATTCGGAGGTTCTTGCAAAACTGCAAGAACCTCTTGCGGTTCAGGGATGAACCGCCATTTTCAATGGCCTAAGCCATTGAAAATGAAGAAAACGAAAAATCGCATTTTTCGTTTTCGTCTTGCAAAATGGCCAGGAAGGCCATTTT
>JAHJDE010000156.1 GCA_018812525.1 Gammaproteobacteria bacterium | reverse complement strand
TCATTGCCCGCACCACCGCCGATGGAAAGGACCTCTTCCACCCTGGGCGTCCCCAATTGCTCCAGCAGGCGATAGGCCGCCGCCTCGATCCGGGCCATCCCCTCCAGCATGGCCTGGAAGAAGCGGACATCCTCAGCGGGCCGTGGAGCGAGACGGGGTTCCAGATGGGGATCGTTGATGGGGAAGCGTTCGCCGGGGCGGCACAGGGGGTAGTAATCGAGGCCGGTCGGCTGCTCCGGTTTCAGCAGTGGGGTCATCCTTTCCAATTGCGCCCTGTCGAACCACTTCAGCAGCACCGCGCCGCCGCTGTTGGAGGCCCCGCCCACCAGCCAGAGATCCCCCAGCCGGTGGCTGTAGATACCCCGTTCGACCGAGAAGACCGGGCGGGGCGAGAGGACCTTCATCACCAGGGTGCTGCCGAGCACACTGACCGCCTGCCCCTGCCGCGAGATGCCAGTCGCCATGGCGGCAGCGGTGCTGTCAGTGGTGCCGGCAAATACCTGAACGCCCTCCGGCAGGCCCGTCTCACGGGCAATGGCGGCTGTGATGGGGCCGATGGGGGAGGCGACCGGATGGACCTGTGGCAAGGTCCCCAGGGGCAGGTTCAGCCGTTGCAGCCACTCAGGCCAGCACCGGCCGATGGGGTCGTAGCCCAGCTTCAGGGCATTGTTCTCGTCGCTGTGACCGAAAAGGCCGGTCAGGCAGCCGACCAGCCAATCGGCCTGATGCAGGGCGAGGAAGTCCCGCTTCAGAGCATTTCTGAGATAGAGCAGCTTGGGTAGGCTGGCACTCGGGCTCAGGACCGGGCTGTCGCTTGGGGCGACTCCCTCCAGGGATCGTGCCTCGGCCAGGGCGCGGCGGTCGTCGTACATCAGGGCCGCCGAGAGGGGCGTCCCGTCCGTATCGGCTGCCAGAAGGCTCGACGATGTGCCGTCGATAGCGAGGGAGACGGTTCGCTTTGCCTCCGGTCCCAATTGGCGGCAGAGTTCGGAGAGGGTTCCCTTCAGGGCCAGCAGCCAGTCGGCTGGGGACTGTTCCGATCCACCCCGGTCGTCACGGGGGGAGGGGGGCAGGGGCAGGGCGCTCTCGGCAACGATTCTCCCCGCATCCTCGATGGCAATGCCCCGGCTGCCGGAGGTGCCGAAGTCGAGGCCAATATGCAGCGGACTCAAGGCAGCCGGACCGGCTCCGGGGCCTGCCAACCCGCCATTCGGTGTTCGGCCACTATACTGGTGTAGACCCCGCCGCGCACATTGAACTCGGCGGAGAGGCGCATGAAGCGCGGCTCGGTGGCCTGGGCCAGGTCGTTGAGGATGCGGTTGGTGACATCCTCGTGGAAGGCACCCTCGTCGCGGAAGGACCAGATATAGAGCTTGAGTGCCTTGAGCTCGACGCACTTCCGATCCGGCACGTACTCCAGCAGCAATTCGGCGAAGTCGGGCTGGCCCGTTTTAGGGCAGAGGCAAGTGAACTCGGGCAGGCGGATGCGGATGCAGTAATCGCGCCCCGGCTGGGGGTTGTCGAAAGTCTCCAGTTCTTTGCTGGGCTGGCTGGGCATGGTCATCTCGGTTGATCTGAAAACGCCGGAGTATAACCCCTCTCATTGCCCAATGATCATTGGACATTGGACATTGGACATTGGACAGTGCCTGTGGACAGGGTCAAGTCATCTAACAGCCTAACGATCATGGGGCGAGTCGAGCCACCCCGGATGATGAGAAAGGGCGCAAGGATGCGCCGGTTATGGACCAAAGGATGGAAAGGCCGCCTCGCCCCCTTCGACTGCGCTTCCTTCGTCTCCGCTTCCTTCGACTCCGCTTCCTTCGACTCCGCTTCCTTCGACTCCGCTTCCTTCGACTCCGCTTCCTTCGACTCCGCTCAGGACAGGCCTGATCGCTCCCCCTCCCCAACCCTCCAAATGGGGGAGGGGGCAAGCGAGCGCTTCGCGACTTTCACAGTAACCATCTGGGAGGACGTAGTGGGGCAGGCTATGCCCGCCAGTCGAAGCCTCGGCGTATCCCGATGCGCCCCGTTCCGGGAAGTAAGATGACGCTGTCCTGTGCCCGTGAATCAGATCTCAGCTCCCTTTAGACGGATTGCTCGATGCCGGGCCGGTTGTTCCAGTAGCCGTCGCAGGGGCCGGTGGGCATGAAGCGAAGGATGGCCTCCTGTTGCCGCTTGGCGGTGGAGGGCTGGTCCAGCCCCTTGTGGAAGGCATCGATCACCGCCAGTGTGTGATGGGATTGGGGGCTGATACGCAGGATATCGACGCCCAGTTCAAGTGCCTCGTCCAGGTCCGGCAGCAGGCTGTAGGTCTGGGCCGATTGGGTCTGGATGCCGTTGAGGGCGAGGAAGGGCTGCCCCTCCTGGGTCTTGAGCAGGAGTCCGTCCGGGTAGTCCAGGCAACGGAGCTGGCAGTCGTCCTTCGGCAGGTTGTGATGGCGGGCGGTATAGCAGCGGGCGGAATAGGCCAGGGGCAGGCGGCCATAGGCGAAGACCTCGGTTTCGACCCCCGTCGGACGCTCTCGCTGCATGGCCGCCAGGGTCTGCTTGGAGAGCTCCACCGGCAGGACCCACCGCTTGAGCCCCTGGCGGGCCAGGACGGCAAGGCTGTGCTGGTTGTAGGTATTGACTCCGGGACCGGCGACAAAGGGGGTCTTGCCGGCCAGCAGGGCCACCGCGCCCATGTCATTGGCCTCTACCCAGTAACGGCCGTTGTCGCAGATACGGCGCAGGGCCAGGAGTTCCGACTCGGCCTCCAGCAGGGTCATGGCGGAGAGGACAACCTCTTTGCCGGCCTCGGTCAACTTGGCCGCCAGCTCCATCCAGTCCTCGAAATTGAGGGAGCGGCGCTTGCTGCACACCGTTTCGCCCAGGTAGACGATATCGACCGGAGAGTCGGCTACCGCCTCATAGAAGGCACGCAGGTCCGGTTCGGCCCAGTAATAGAGGACGGGACCGAGGGAGAGTCGGGGACGGATCAGAGAATCTGTCATGAGATTTCAGTAGCGGGTCATTGCCAGGGACGATGCAGGGCGCCCAGGGTGGTCTGAGCGCCTTCGGAGACCTTGGCCAGGGCGGCATTCCACTCAGCCTTGGGGCTGAAGTGCTCCGGGTCCCGGGTGGCCGCGTCGATGGCCTGACGCCAGACCCGTGCCACCTCGGCCACGTAGGCAGGGCTGCGCTGGCGGCCTTCGATCTTGATGGCGGCGATGCCCATCTTGAGCAGGTCCGGCAGGACCCCCAGGGTATTGAGACTGGTCGGATCCTCGATGGCGTGGTAGCTGTGGCCTCCCGCCTCGAAACGGCCCTTGCAGATGGTGGGATAGCCGGCCCGGTCGGTCTTGCCGTAGCGTTCGATCAGGATGCCGCCGAGACGGGTCTCCAGGGCCGAAGGGGTCTCGCGCCATTCAACGGATTCCGCCGGCGAACAGGCGCCGAAGGTATTGGGCGACTGGCCGGCGGCGAAGGAAGAGAGCAGGCAACGCCCCTCCACCATGACGCAGAGACTACCGAAACCGAAGACCTCAATCTCCACCGGGCTGTTCTCCACCACATGCCGCACCTGCGACAGGGAGAGTACGCGGGGAAGCACGGCGCGGCGGATACCGAAATTTTTGTGATAAAAACGCAGGGCCTCGTAATTGGTGGCCGAGCCCTGTACCGAGAGGTGCAGCGGTAATTGGGGATGACGATTCGCCGCGTAGTCGAGCACCCCCAGGTCGGCGGCGATCAGGGCATCGAAGCCCATCCCGGCCGCACGGTCCACGGCCGTCTGCCAATCGCCCCAGTTATGGGGCTGAGGATAGGTATTGACCGCCAGCAGCACCTTGACCCCACGGCTGTGGGCCAAATCGATGGCCTTGGCGGTGTTACTTTCGTTGAAGTTGAGGCCAGGAAAGTGGCGCGCGTTGGTGGCGTCGCGGAATCCCATGTAGACGGCATTGGCCCCGTTCTCAACGGCGGCCTTGAGGGAAGGGAGGTTCCCCGCGGGGCAGACCAGTTCCATAAGCAACACTTGGGTAGGTTAAAACAGCCTGCAATCCTCTTCGCCACGGGGATGGGTGGCAATGACACAGATCAAGGCGGGTAAGGGGAGCTGCCCCTTTCCCTCCCGCCGGGAGGGGGGGCAAGCCAGGTTCAAAGGTCGTAGGTATCCAGCGAGAAGGGCCGCGTAAGGCGATCCGTATGGGGATTCGAATGCGACGATCCGTTACTGTTACCGCTGTAGCCGACGCGCTCCTCGACCCGGCGTCTTTCGGCCCAGGTATGGTTGGGGCTGCCGACGATCACGATCCGCGAATTGGCCTTGCCGTGCTGCTTGACCAGATTGAAGAAGGTCTGGGCATTGTCGGGATGGAGACGGATGCAGCCGTGGGAGGCCGGACTGCCAAGGCGGCGGATGGAATCGGTGCCGTGGATGGCGTAGCCTTCGTGGAAGAACACCGAAAAGGGCATGGGGGAGTAGTCATACTGCTTGGAGTAGTGCATGCGCGACAGCCACTGGGGCTTGTAGGTGCCGTTGGGGGTCGTATAGCCATAACGCGCGGAGGAAACCTTCCATGTGTGTTTCACTTCCCCGTTCACTTCGATCGTCGCCCGCTGCTGGCCCAGATCAATGGTCGCCCTCACCGCCGGTCCCGTGTGGGACGGGGCCGTGCCGTTGGAGGCAGATGCCTCGGCGGAGGCCGTGGCCTGAGCCTCTGCCGCCGCAGGGCGGGAGAGATCCAGCTTCAGGGCGTCGGGCACCGAGGCCAGTTTATTCTGACCATCCGTCCCAATGATCACCCGCACCCGGGCGTCAGTATTGGTCTGGGTTTCAGCCTGCAGTGCCTGTGGCACAAGAAGAATCGAGCCAACGGCTAGCAACAAGAAGGAAAATTTCTGTTTCATTTTATTCATCCTTTCATCCCCGAACCCATCAGTGAACGGGACCGACCATATGGCGAGCAATCAGGCTGAAAAAATAGGCGCTTTTACCCACGAAGGCAACAAAAAGACGATCGATTCGAGAAGATTAGTCAATCCAATAAGTGATCAATTAATGATCTATTTCATCAAGAAACGAGCGCAACTCACCATGAACACGGATGTTCTTGGTCGCGGCAGGGGCGGGGGTTAGCCCCTGGCCCCTGCCACGACCCTGAATTTGATTTGCGCTAGGACATGGCCATGGGAACCCGCCATAATCACACCCCATCCCGTAAATGGAGAGCGCATGTTCGATAAACAACAACTCCTGGCCTCTCTGGGCGCCCTACTGGAGGCCCGGTGGCCCCTGATCCTGCTCACAGGACTGGCGCTCATCATAGTCACGCCCTGGTTCAGGCGGATGATCGGAGGGGTCATCGCCAACCTCTTTGCCCAGGAGAAACTCGACGAGGAGCGTTATCACCTGATAAGAAACGTCACCCTGCCCTCCGAGGAGGGCAGCACCCTGATCGACCACATCATCGTCTCGATCTATGGCGTCTTCGTGGTGGAGAACAAGAATCTGCATGGTTCGATCTACGGCGGGAAGCACATCCAGACCTGGACGCAGCGGCTCGGCCGCCAATCCTGCAAGTTTCCGAATCCCCTGCGCCAGAACATCGATCAGGCAAAGGCGTTGGCTGTCCTGCTCGGCTTGGCCGACCACCAAGTCCATCCCCTTGTGCTTTTCTCCGGCAAAAGCAGCATCAAGAGCGAGATGCCGGAGAACCTGACCCAAGGGGCCAGCTATATCCGCTACATCCAATCCAAGACCCGTCCCGTGCTCAGCGGCCGTGAGGTCCAGGAGATCGTCGAGATCATCGAAAGCGGGCGGCTTGCGGCCAGTTTCCAAACCCACCGCGAGCATGACCGCCGCGCCGCCCAGATAGCCGGGGAGAACTGAGAGGCTGTGAAGAATTCAGAGCCTCACCTGAGAATACAATGGAATACAAAGGCCTGGTGTTCTCAGCAGGCGTTTGAGAGGCAAAAACCAATCCTTTCGCTGTAACCCCAAGAGGTGGGTTTGCCGTACTATTCATCCAGAACAGATTATCCAGAACAGATTTGCCCTGCTCAAGTCACCAACAGTCGGATCGGCCTACTAACTTAATCAAGCAGTTATGATCTTCCCCTTCCCCTTTGGATCAGCGTCCTATCAACTTGACCGGACCCTGGCTCAGTGTCCCCCCGCGGGGGCATCTCTTCACCTGTCCGCACCTCCAATCAACTGTGTCGCTGAGGCCCGGCTTTTCACCCTGACCGAAGCAACCGGCTCAGACCCTTTTGGCCGGGTCCAATGAAGACGGCGCGTGACAGGGGCATCGCCCTGGCCGGTATCTACCAGGCGGCCGGCCTGGTCGCGCAAATCGCACATGAGGGTCGCTGCGATCCGGTGGCCAGGGAGGCCAGTATCTTTAGTCTGTTGCAGACCGACGCGGAGAACACGGCGGCGGTCTTCGGTGGTGTAGCGGGGGTGGAATTTGGACTGCGCTCGCTCCACCGGCATCTCACCAACGCCAGGGAGAGTCGGGAGGTTATCGGTTACCTGATGCATTTGATCCATTTGAACGGGGTCCTCCGCAAACGCCCGCTGATGCTGGAGATCATCGCGCAGGGGCTGGCGGAGGCCGTCCGGCGCAGGGATCATTTCGGTCTGACCCACCCCAACACCCTGGCCCATTTCGCCGATATCTACAGCCGGACCCTCAGCAGCCTTCAGCCACGGATCATGGTCCAGGGCGAGCCCCTGCACCTCAATAATCCGGACAACGCCAACCAGATCCGCACCCTGCTTCTGGCAGGGATACGTTCTGCGTTATTATGGCGGCAGTGCGGCGGCAATCGGTTTCAGATAATCTTGGGCCGCAAGAGGCTGCTGCGCCAGGTACAGGCACTTCTGGACGAACTCGGCAGGGAAACCCCATAGGACGCAAGTCACCTTTTTGTCATGCAATCTTCCCTATTCTGAAAACAGTCCGCGACTAGACTGCCGCTAATTATCAACAACCTGGAACGGCACCGGTATGAATACGAAAGAGGTCGAAAAGGGCAAGAAGGGCAAGCTATGTCCCCAGCTCTTTACGGAGCTGGCCGCGACCGAGGCAGACGTGCGCGAGTCCCAGGCCCTGCGCTACCGGATCTTCTCCGGAGAGCTTGGCGCCAGGCTTCATACCCCGGTGGAGGGGCTGGACATCGACAGATTCGACGACTACTGCCACCACCTGCTGGTACGCAGCGCCGAGACCGGTGAGGTGGTTGCCTCCACCCGCCTGCTGTCAGGCGCCAAGATCGCCGAGGCCGGTGGTTTTTATTCCGAGGGCGAGTTCGACCTCACCAATATCAAGAACCTCGGAGGCCGCATCCTCGAAGTGGGCCGTACCTGCGTTGCGCCCGCTTACCGCACCGGCGCCGCCATCGGTGTGCTCTGGTCCGGTTTGGGGGCCTACATCAACCTGCACGGCTTCGATTATCTCTGCGGTTGCGCCAGCATCGAGCTGGAAGACGACGGCGTGCGCGCAGCAGCCATCATGAAGCGATTGCGTCAGCAGGCCATGAGCTGTGATGCCCTGCGGGTCAACCCGCTCAACCCGCTGCCCCCTGTGGACGCAGACACCAACATCACCGCAGCCATGCCCCCCCTGCTCAAGGCCTATATCCGGCTCGGCGCCAAGATCTGCGGCGAGCCCTGCTGGGACCCCGATTTCAACGTGGCCGATGTCTTCATCCTGGTCAAAATGACCGAGATGGACACATCCTACGCCCGCCACTTCTTCGGTTCAGAGCGAGTGCCCGTTCGTTGAAGACCCTGCGCACCTACTGGCGCGTCCTGCTGCTGGCGGCCCATGTCGTCGCCGGCCTGACCCTTACCCTGGGGATGGCCTTCTTCCAGCGCCAAGGGCAGCCCCATCCGGCGCCAGCTGTCGTCCAGTGGTGGCATCGCCGACTCTGCCGCGTGCTGCACCTGAACCTCCGCATCCAGGGCGAGCTGCCCAGGGAGGCGGGGTTCATCGTCACCAATCACATCTCCTGGATGGATATCCCTGTGTTCGGTGCCCTGGGCCCCATGTGCTTTGTCTCCAAGTGGGAGGTTCGCGGCTGGCCCATCATGGGCTGGCTGGCGACACGGGCCGGCACCCTCTATATCCGCCGGGGCGCCGGCCAGACGGAGGGACTCAAGCAAGAGATGGTGGCAAGGCTCAACCAGGGCAACCATGTGGTCCTCTTCCCGGAAGGGACCACGACTGACGGTTCCGAGGTCCGCCCCTTCTTCCCCCGCCTCTTCGCCCTCGCCCAGGAAACCGGCGTCCCGCTGCAACCCCTCGCCCTGCGCTACAGCCAGGGCGGCGAACTGAGCAAGGCCGCCCCCTATGTCGATGACGATCTGCTGTTGCCCAGTATCATCCGCATCCTGGAGCAGGACGGGATCGACGTGGATGTGGTTGTGACCCCCGCCCTCATTCCTAATGGCGACCACCGCAAGGCACTCGCCAACAACGCCCGCATGGCCATCCTCTCCGCGCTCCAGTCCCTGGGCGGGACCGGAAGGACTGGCTCGGCCCAGGACAAGATCGCTTCCGGGCAATAAGACCGGGGGGTGCGGAGATGGCGATACGCCACCCCAGTGAATGAAAAATGGACAGGATTTACAGGATAATTTCATTAGCCCGGATATTTCATGAAAAACCCGAAATCCCCCGTAGGAGCGGCTTCAGCCGCGATTACAGCGGTGGCGCAGGTCAAGGCCGAGTTCGCGGCTGAAGCTGCTCCTACAGGGAGGGCGTTTCGTTCCGGTCGATTACTGAAGCTGCTGCTGGTGCCCCGGCTGGCCTCGGTGTTGATTGTGGTGATCCTGCTGATCCTCGTCATCAGCGTCCTCACCCACCTGCTCAAATTGCAGCATGGCCTCTCCATCTCCCTCTTCCCCATCGTCATCATGACCATGACCATCGAGCGGATGTCCATCGTCTGGGAGGAGCACGGCTATGCGGAGGCCCTAGGCGTCGAGCAAGAATAACTTGAGCATCTTGCATCTCGTCTTCAGGCCATATTTGGCCGAACCTCAATCGCAAAATCCTCGACGTAGCGCTGCTACGCCTGCGGTTTTGCTCAATCGGTTCGACCAAATCTGACCTAAAT
>JAHJDE010000155.1 GCA_018812525.1 Gammaproteobacteria bacterium | reverse complement strand
TATCCTGCGGGCGCCCGCCCAGGCCCGCCATGTCTATGCCGGGGTCTGCCTGGGGGGCCATACCCTGGAGGACCTGGACGGTTCGCCCTCGGGCCTGGTGTCGGCCTTCTTCCAACGGGGGGCGGTGACGGTGACGGGGGCGCTGGTGAGTATCCCGGACGAGGGGGCCTGCCTGCTGGCGCTGTTGTTCTACCGCGCCTTGCTCGGTGATGGCCTGCCGCCCCAAGCGGCCCTGGAGCGGGCCAAGGGGCAACTGGCACGGCCGGAGGGGATCGAGGACTTGCTGTCGGGCGCGTCCCTGGCCCTGTTGCGGGGGCTGCGGCTGGGACCCTTCGGCCAATGGCTGAACCGGCTCTACGCCGGGGCGGGCGGCAGCCTGGCGGAGCGGGGTTGGGCCAGCCGCCAGCGGGAGCGGATTTTGGAGCGCCTCGAAGGGCTGGGTATCGGTTCCGAGGCACGGCAAGACCTGGTCGTGACGCTGGAGGGCCTCGGCGGGGATCGGATGGCCTTGGAAGATTGGCTCGGCCAGGTGGCGGCTGCAATCCCCCGCCGGGAGCTGCTGCGTCCCCCGCCACAACCTTACCTGGGGGCGCTGTTGCATGGGATGGTGAGCTTCGGGGGACGGCGCTGAACCCATCCCTCGCAACCGGTGCGGTTCGTGCCTCACCGCACCCTACCGGGCTACAAGACTATCAGGCATCCAGAAATTGCTCTGGGGCGATACCGGCCTGCCGGAGGATGGCGCGGACTGTGCCTTCCGGCATATCGCCGGGGTGGTTCGGAAGCGTGGTGTAGCGACCGGTGGCCGGGTTGTACCAGATCTCATGGGACCCGGGGCCTGGCGGTCGAACTGGAACCCCAGCTTTTTGAGCCTCTGGGTGACCTGCCGGTATTTGAAGCCCGCGAGCTTGACCATCAGGCGCCAAGGATCAGCGGGTAATCGAATGACTCCCGCGCAGTCATGAGTTGGGCCTGTTGGTGGCGCTCGGTCTGCGCCTCAAGAAGCTTCCGTGCGACATCACGGGCGATTTCCAATGTCTCGGCGATGGTACGCCCCTGGGCGACCAGTCCCGGAATATCGTCCGATGTCGCCAGATAGACGCCTTCTGGCAGGTGCTCGATGTGCAGATTGACGATACGTTCCATAATTTACCTTCATCAAATTGTGAATTAGAATTACGGTGACACTTTACTAAATACACTTAATTACAAGTTAAGTGTATTTAGTAAAGTGTCACCGTAATTCTAGATATACCGTCCCCGGCGCGGGGACCGCGTATTCCGGGGGATAATGGACTCGGGTGAGGTAGAGGCCCTGGGGTGGGGCGGTGACGCCGCCGAGGGTCCTATCCCGCAGCTCCAGCACCTCTCGGCTCCAGTCGGTGGGGCGTTCTCCCTTGCCGATGGCGATCAGGACGCCGGCGATGTTGCGTACCATGTGGTGCAGGAAGGCGTTGGCGGCGACATCCAGGATCACCAGGTCGCCATTACGATGGACGCGGATGGCGCGCATCTCGCGCACGGGGCTTTTGGCCTGGCAGCCCAGGGCGCGATAGGAGCTGAAATCCTGGGTGCCGATCAGGTGTTGGGCGGCCTCGTGCATGCGCCCCTCGTCTAGAGGCTTGTGCACCCAGACGGCACGGCGGCTCAGCAGGGCGGAGCGGGTGGGGCGGTTGGAGATGAGGTAGCGGTATTCCCGGCCGAAGGCACTGTAGCGGGCATTGAAGCTGTCGGGCACGGGCCGTGCCCAGGTGATGTTGATGTCGAAGGGGAGGTTGCTGTTGCCGCCGAGCACCCAGGCCCGTTGGTCACGTTGCGCCTCGGTCTCGAAATGGACCACCTGGCCGACTGCGTGGACCCCGCTGTCGGTCCTGCCAGCGCATTGGACGCGGACTGCGCGCGCGGCCACCTTTGACAGGGCCTGTTCCAGTTCCTCCTGGACGCTCCTTACCCCCGCCTGCTGGGTCTGCCAGCCGTGAAAGCGGGTGCCGTCGTATTCGATGCCAAGGGCGATTCGCATGGGGGTTAGGCTTGAGGCTTGAGGTAATTATTCAGCCCCTCCTCCCTTCGGGAGGGGGTATTAGCGTAAATAGCTGTTGGGTAGGTCGGCCTTCAGGCCGGCTGCGGCGCTGATGGACGGCCTGAAGGCCGTCCTACCCCAGGGCGATGAGGTTGGGGCGCGGAGCCCAACCCCATTCTCTTAAACCTCAAGCCTCAAGCCTAATAAAGCCTCAAAGGCTATTCAACAGCTTCCGCGCGGCTGCCTTCTGGGCCTCGTTGCCCTCTTCCAGTACCTCATCCAGAATGCTGCGCGCCCCTTCGTTGTCACCCATCTCCTGATAGGCATGGGCCAGTTCCAGCTTGGTCTGGATCTCGTCGATCTGTTCTGTGGGTGGGAGATCGCTGAGCCCATAGAGGCCGAAACTCTCCTGATCAACGGGTTCGGTGCGCAGTTCGGAGAGATCCTCCAGGTGATCCAGGTCCAGCCCCTCGGTCGAGAGGACAAAACTCTCGGCCTCGGGTTCTGGTTCCGGTACGACGTGCAACTCCTCGGGGGTGATCTCGGAGGATTCCAGTTCGAGATTCAGGTCGCCAAGGTCGAGGTTGAAATCCTCCTCCTTGACCTTGATCAGTGGCGGGGCTGAATCGAAGATTGATGAGCCGGGCGGCGTGGCTTCCGGCTGGCCGAGGCCGGAAAAATCGAAGGTGTCCAGATCGAAATCGAACCCGGTCTCCTCCTTTTCCGGCGCGGCACCCTTAGGCTGCTCCCGGGTGGGGACAGGGGCAATTCCGGTCAATTCGGCGGAGATGTCGCCCAGGGACTCTTCTTCCAGATCAGCATCGCCGAAATCAAGGCCATCGAAGTCGAGTTCACTGAAATCCGTGGGACCCATTCCGGCCTGCTTCGAGAGGTCCAGGGCAAGGTCGGCCAGGGGTGATTCGGATGCCTTTTCGGCCTTTGTCGGGGGCTGAGGCCGTTCCGCCAGGAGTTCCTTTTCGAGGCTCATGAGGCTCAGTTCGCTGTCGTCCAGTTCCTCGGCGGAGAGATCGAAATCGTCAAAATCCCTTTCCTTCGGGGCAGCAGTCAGGCCAGCGGGTACGGCTGTCACGGCAACGGCCGCCACCTCGGCGAACAGCTTGTCATTCGGCGCAAACTCACGGCCGAGCTTGGCGATCCTGTTCCATCCGTTGGGGTCCTGTTCCCTGAGCCCTTCCTTCGCGAACCGGGCAGCCACTTCCATGAAGCCGGTCTTGGCGTTGCCTGCGTGCAAGACCTCCAGGTATTTGAGCTTGAGGTCGGTGCGGTCGGGCTCACGCTCGACCGCCTCCCGCATCAGCTCCTGGGCCTGCTGGTAACGGCCATAGGCCATGTAGACATCGGACTCGGAGGCCGGGTCCACATCGGCGGTCTCGTCACCCAACTGCTCCAATTCGCTGGGGGTGAAGTCGGTCAGGAAGGAGGAGGAGGTGTCTTCGTCTATATCCCTGAGCTGTCCCCTGCCGCGCCCCGCGGGGTGGGAGTCCTCGAAGGAGACGGGAATGCTGTCGTCGTCGGTCAGCTCGCTGACAGGGATGTCGGGAATCGCCTCTTCGCCGCGCAGGGGTCTCTTCTCGCCACGTCCCTTCATTATCAACAAGACGAGCAGAAGCAGGGCGATGCCACCCCCGGCCAGGACCAGCGGGCTGCCCAGCAGTTGATCGAAGATACCTTCTTCCACCACAGGCTGTGCCACCGGCGCCTGTTCCGGCGCTTCTTGTTGCGGCTCCTCCTGAACGGGCGGCTGGGCGGGGGGCTGTTGCCCCTCGGTCCCTTCCACGGGGGGGGGCTCATCCGCCGTGGCGGCTTCTTCTACCGGCTTTTCTGGCTCGATGGGTACGGCCTGGGCGATCACCGGTTCCTCGGCCGGGGTGGCCTTTACCCCCGTCGACTCCACCGGCTCGGCGGTCTCCTCGGGTTTTCTTGCCGGCTCCGGTTTCTCCTTAACGGCCTCGACCGCCTGCCCCGGCGTTTCCCTGGCCGGTTCGGCTGGTGTTTCAACGGGTTTTTCGACACTGGGCGCGGCCTGTCCGGCCATTTCTTCGGGGCTCTTCTCAGCCTCGGGCATGGCCGGTGTGGTTGTTTCCTCGGCCGGGGTGACAGGCTTTCTCTGTACCTCGCCAGAGAGCTTGGCCAGGGCATCCGCCGTCTTCTCCTGCCCGGCCTCTTCCGGGGCGGGCTCGGCGGGCGGGGTTTCCTTGATCTCTTCAGCCACGGGGGGCTGAGTGATCGGAGTTTCCTTGATCTCCTCGGACGGGACGGGGGTAGTGGCCGGGGGCTCCTCGCCCCCCTGAGCCAGGGGGGGCGGGGCGGTCCTGGCCTCTTCTGCAGCCTTCTCGGCAGCGGCCTTCTCGGCGACCAGTCGCTGTTTTTCCTTTTCCTTCTCCTCGGCCAGGGCCTGCATCTGGGCAAGCTGATCGTTCTTCAGCTTGATCAGGCGTTCCAGGCCGCTGACCTGGCCCTCCAGGTCATTGACGCGGGATTTCAATTCGCTGCCTTCCAGCCGGGCGCTTTCGGTCGCCTCGCGCGCCAGCAGCAGGTCCTTTTTGAGATTCTCGATCTGGGCCTTGCCGGTCTCGTCACCGGCGGGACCCTTGCCCTCGGGCTTGGCGGCGAGGATCTCCACCCGATCGCCCTGATCCGGCGCGGCCTTTTCGGGTTGAGGGACGGGAGCGGGCGCAACGGCGGCCTCAGCCTGGGGTTCGGGCTTGAGCTTGGCGATTGGCGGTACCTGTTCCACCCGTGTTTCGGAATAGGTGGTCGATTGCCAGGCGGAGACCTGGGCCAGATATTCGTTTCTTGCCTCGGCAAAGCTCAGGCGGCCCAGATCTTCCCGGCTCGGCATGCGCAGGATGGCGCCGTATTTCAGGTTATTGATGCTGCCGCCGTAGAAGGCCTCGGGGTTGGCCCGGTAGATGGCGATCATCATCTCTTCCAGGGAGACGCCGGCGGGGCGTTGCCGCTCGGCGATCTTCCAGACGGAGTCGTTCCTCCGGACCCGATACTCTTCGCCAGAGGCAGGGGTCGGGGCCGCCTTCGGCCTGGGTTCGGGCTCTGCCATGACCGGAGGTGCAACCGGGGCGGGGCGCTTCACCTGTGCCGGGGGCGCCTTGACCCTGGCCGGTTCCACCACCGGGGGCCTGCGCTTGAGGCTGGTCGGGGGGTCCAGCAACAGGGTGTATTCACGCAGCAGCTTCCCCTTGGACCAATTGATCTCGATGAGGAAGTTCAGGAAGGGTTCGCGTATGGGGTTGAGGCTGGTGATCTTGATCGCCGCCTTGCCGTCCTTCATGCGGATGGCCTGGAACTTGAGGTCGGTCAGGCTGTGGGGCCGATCAAGCCCTGCCTTGGAAAAGGCATCCTGGGAGGCCAGCTTCACCCTGACATCGGCAAGCCCCCCTTCGTCTACCGAAAGCAGATCGATATCGGCATCCAGAACCTGGTTCAGGGCTGATCTGAGGTGAATTTCTCCAACCCCCAGCGCAAAGGCGTCAATGGGGCTGAGCGCGGCCGCAATGGCCATGGCAAGGGAGAGTTTTCGAATCATACCTCGCTCCTAGGAGCCTCCGACGGAAACAAATAACCTATTTATCAACGTATTACCCATTTCCTACAGCAAGCTGGTCTAATGCTCGACACGCGCCATAAGAATATGCTTCATGTATTCAGCCTAACTATAACTGATAAAAAGATTTTTTGCCAAAATCTCAGCGATTTTTGTGAGATTGAGCGCAAGACCGAATCTTTGTCCGTCCAGGCCGGCCCAAAATCCGAAGCGATCACCCCTTTCGTTCAGAACCCTGATGCCGCCGAAAAGGACCTTGTCACCGCCGATGCCCCTGGCCGAGGAGAGTTCGAAGGGGCCACTTGCCTTGACCTCCCTCGCCCAGGGGGGGGAGGAGAGTAGGCGGCGGAAAGAGAGTTCGTCCATGGACTGATCCAGGGTCAGGGTCAGTGAGATCAGATCGCCGAAAAAAAGCGGGGCCACGGCGTAGGCAAAGCTGAACTCCAGTCCCTCGCCCCAGAGAGAGCCCCAGAGGGAGCGGAAGGCATCGGCCTCGCCATCCGCGCCGCGCGCCAGGAGATTGAAGGCAATCTTTTCGGAATAGGCGCGGGCCTCGGCAGGCTTACCGCCCAGAAGCTGGGCCGTCTCAAGGGCCAGGCCCTCGACCGCCCGCTGGCCGTCGTTGCTGACGGGGCCGATCCAGGTGGCATTGACCTCGCGCAGGCCGGCCTCGTCATGCAAGGGACTCAGGAGGGAGGCAAGGACGGAGGGCAGGGCCGACGGGGCCAGGATGGTTGCCCCCTTGGCAGGCGCCATGCGGTCGCCGTTGACATCGGCCAGAATCAGGGGAGAGCCGTCGCCCGCATCGGGCAGGGTATCGACGGGGCCGAGCAGGGTGCAGCCCTGTTCGCCAATCCGTTCCACCACCTCCGCAGGCAAGGGGGAGCAGGCAATGGCCAGGTCGATTCCCGCGAAGGAGAAGTCACGGTAATCGTCCAAGGGTAGCAATTTGCCGCCAAAATCTACCTTCCGGCCCAGACAGTCCCCGCTGTCCAGGGCATGGAGGCGGGCGACGGGCAGGCCCCGCTTCGCGATCAGTTGCAGCAGGTTGTCGCCGTTCAGGCCGACCGCACCCAATACGGCGATTTCAAGTCCATGACTCATCGGGGCAACCCCTTTTCCGGATCAGGCATTATGGTCAAATCTCACTGCTCCAGCAGGATGCGCAGCATGCGCCGTAAGGGTTCGGCCGCGCCCCAGAGCAACTGGTCGCCGACGGTGAAGGCGTTGAGATACTGGTTGCCCAGGTTCATCTTGCGCAGACGGCCGACAGGGACCTCCAGGGTGCCGGTGACGCGGGCCGGGGTCAGATCGCGCACACTGATGTCGCGCTGATTGGGCACCAGGCGGACCCAGTCGTTGGCGGTGGCGATGATCTCCTGGATCTCGTCCAGGGGCACATCCTTCCGCAACTTGATGGTCAGGCCCTGGCTATGGCAGCGCATGGCGCCGATACGGACACAGGTGCCGTCGATGGGGACCGGCTGCCCGGACCGGCCCAGGATCTTGTTGGTCTCGGCAAAGCCCTTCCACTCCTCCTTGCTCTGGCCGTTCTCCAGGGCGCGGTCGATCCAGGGGATCAGGCTGCCCGCCAGCGGTGCCCCAAAGGCATCGATGGGGAGGTCACCGGAACGCAGGGACGCGGCCACGGTGCGATCGATCTCCAGGATGGCGCTGGCGGGGTCCTTCAACTGGGATTCTACTGCGGCATGGACCGCGCCCATCTGGGCGATCAGTTCGCGCATGTTGCGCGCCCCGGCGCCGGAGGCGGCCTGATAGGTCATGGAGGTCGCCCACTCCACCAGGTCCTGGCGAAAGAGGCCGCCCAGGGCCATGAGCATCAGGCTGACGGTGCAGTTGCCGCCGATGTAGTCCTTGATGCCATTGGCCAGGCCGTCCTTGATGACATCGGCGTTGACCGGGTCGAGGATGATGATGGCGTCGTCTTCCATGCGCAGGCTGGAGGCGGCGTCGATCCAGTAGCCCTTCCAACCGGCCTGGCGCAGGGGGCCGTAGACCTGCTTGGTATAATCCCCGCCCTGGCAGGTCAGGATCACGTCCATCTGCCGCAGGGCCTCGATGTCGCTCGCGTCCTTCAGCGGCGCCACCGCGCGGCCGATATCGGGACCGGGTTGCCCGATCTGGGAGGTGGTGAAGAACACCGGCTCCTCGATGACGGCAAAGTCGTTCTCTTCCCGCATGCGGCCCATCAGCACCGAGCCGACCATGCCGCGCCAACCTACAATACCTACACGTTTCATCTCGTTGACCTAAAAACAATTAACCGCGAAGGACGCGAAGGCAGTGGTAGGGGCGGGTTTTAAACCCGCCCCTACCACATTCCTGGCATTATTTCAAAGCCGCCACCACAGCGTCGCCCATGGCCTCGGTGCCTACCTCGGTCATGCCCTCGGAGAGGATATCGGGGGTGCGCAGGCCACTGTCGAGAACCCGGTTCACCGCCGTCTCGATGCGGTCGGCCAGGGGGGCATTCCCCAGGGTATAGCGCAGCATCATGGCCACGGAGAGGATGGTCGCCAGGGGATTGGCGACGCCCTTGCCGGCGATGTCGGGGGCGGAGCCGTGGATCGGCTCGTACATCCCCTTGCCCGCCGCGTTCAGGGAGGCCGAGGGCAGCATGCCGATGGAGCCCGTCAGCATGGCTGCGGCGTCGGAGAGGATGTCGCCGAAGATGTTGCCGGTCACCATGACGTCAAACTGCTTGGGCCGCCGCACCAGTTGCATGGCGGCATTGTCCACGTACATGTGGCTCAGCTCGATATCGGGATACTCCCGCTTGACCAGGCTGGTTGCCACTTCGCGCCAGAGTTCCGTGCACTCCAGCACATTGGCCTTGTCCACGGAACAGACCCGGCGGTCCCGCTTGCGGGCGATGTCGCAGGCGACCCGGACGATGCGCTCGATCTCCGACTCCGTGTAGACCATGGTGTTGAAGCCCTGGCGCTCGCCGTTTTCAAGGGTCCGTACGCCGCGCGGCTGGCCGAAGTAGATGTCGCCGGTCAGCTCGCGGACGATGACGATGTCGAGCCCCGCGACGATCTCGGGCTTGAGGGTCGATGCCCCGGCCAGTTGCGGATAGAGGATGGCCGGACGCAGGTTGGCGAAGAGGCCCAGGCCGGAACGCAGCCCCAGCAGACCCTTCTCAGGACGAACGCTGATGTCCAGCGACTCCCATTGGGGGCCGCCCACGGCGCCCAGCAGGACGGCATCGGCCTCGCGGGCCAACGCCATAGTAGCCTCGGGCAGCGGAACGCCGGTGGCATCGATGGCCGCCCCGCCCACCAGGGCCTCGTCCATCTCGATATCCAGGCCGTGGCCGTCGCGCAGGGCCGCCAATACCTTGACCGCCTCGGTCACGATTTCCGGGCCGATACCGTCACCGGGCAGAATCAGAATGTTTTTGCTCATGCTATAAATTCCTCACTTAACCGAAAGCCTGGTAGGTTGGGTTAGGCGCGCAAACCCGATGGTCTTGAATGACCCGCCAGGATGGCCGCGCGCCGTAACCCAACATTCGGCGCCAGATCGTTGGGTTATGGCGGAAATACCGCCTAACCCAACCTACGAATGGAAAAACAACCAGGGTGCCTCGGCGCGGCGGCGCTGTTCGTAGGCGCGGATGTCGCCCACGTGCTGCAAGGTCAGGCCGATGTCGTCCAGCCCTTCCAGGAGGCAGTGCTTGCGGAAGGGATCGACCTCGAAGCCGATGCCTTCACCGCCCTCGGGCTTCAACTGCTGACTGGCCAGATCGACCTCGATCCGCAACGCCTCGGGGCCGTTCGCCTGGGCGAAGAGGCCCTCGACGGTCTTCTCCTCCAGCCGCACCGGCAGGATGCCGTTCTTGAAGCAGTTGTTGAAGAAGATGTCGGCGAAACTGGGCGCGATGATGACGCGGAAGCCGTAATCCAGCAAGGCCCAGGGGGCATGTTCCCGCGACGAGCCGCAACCGAAGTTCTCCCGCGCCAGCAGGATGCTAGCCCCGGTATAGCGGGGGTCGTTGAGCACGAAGCCGGTATTCAAGGGCCGGCCACTGCTGTCCATGCCCGGTTCACCCCGGTCCAGATAGCGCCATTCGTCGAACAGGTTCGGCCCGAAGCCGGAACGCTGGATCGACTTGAGGAACTGCTTGGGGATGATGGCGTCCGTGTCCACATTGGAACGGCCCAGGGGGCAGACGATGCCCATGAATTTCTCGAATTTTTGCATCAATGAATCTCCAACCGATGCGTAGGGTGGATAAGCGAAGCGCATCCACCAATCCCACGCCAAAAGGTGGATGCGCTTCGCTTATCCACCCTACATTTTTTCAGGGCTTGAGGCTTGTTCGGAGAAAGCGTCCCTCTTCCCCAGGCCTAAGGCCTCAAGCCTAATTCCCGCACATCCACGAACCGTCCCGCGATGGCCGCCGCCGCCGCCATGGCCGGACTGACCAGGTGGGTGCGGCCTCCGGGACCCTGCCGCCCTTCGAAGTTGCGGTTGGAGGTGGAGGCGCAGCGCTCGCCCGGTTCCAGGCGGTCGTCGTTCATGGCCAGGCACATGGAGCAGCCCGGATCGCGCCACTCGAAACCGGCCTCGACAAAGACCTTGTCCAGCCCCTCGGCCTCGGCCTGCTGTTTCACCAGCCCGGAACCCGGCACCACCAGGGCCTGCTTCACATTGGCCGCTACCTTGCGGCCCTTGGCCACTTGGGCCGCGGCGCGCAGGTCCTCGATGCGGGAGTTGGTGCAGGAGCCGATGAAGACGATGTCCACCGGGATCTCGCTGATGGGGGTGTTGGCCGTCAGGCCCATGTAGGCCAGGGCGCGGCGCATGCCGTCGGCCTTGACCGGGTCCTTCTCCTGGGCCGGATCGGGCACGCGATCACTCACGGAGACCACCATCTCCGGCGAGGTCCCCCAGGTCACCTGGGGCTCGATCTCGGCGGCCTTGAGCGTCACGATCCGATCAAATGTCGCCCCCGCGTCGCTGTGCAGGGTCCGCCACCAGGCCACGGCCTTGTCCCAATCCTCGGCCTTGGGGGCGTAGGGCCGGCCTTTCACATAGTCGATGGTCTTCTCGTCCACGGCGACGAAACCGGCACGGGCGCCCGCCTCGATGGCCATGTTGCAGACCGTCATGCGCCCCTCGACGCTGAGGTCGCGGATGGCCTCGCCGGCAAATTCGATGGCATAGCCCGTGCCGCCCGCGGTGCCGATCTCGCCGATGATCGCCAGGACGATGTCCTTGGCGGTGACGCCGGGACCGGTCTTACCCTCGACCTGGATCAACATCGCCTTGGACTTGCGCTGGATCAGGCACTGGGACGCCAGGACGTGTTCCACCTCGGAGGTGCCGATACCGTGGGCCAGGGCGCCGAGCGCCCCGTGGGTGGAGGTGTGGGAGTCGCCGCAGACCACGGTCATGCCCGGCAGGGTTGCGCCCTGTTCCGGGCCGACCACATGCACGATCCCCTGGCGGGGGTCGTCCATGCGGAATTCAGTGATGCCGAAGTCGGCGCAGTTCGCGCCCAGGGTCTCCACCTGGGTCCGGGCGACGGGGTCCTCGATACCCCGATCCCGGTTGCGGGTGGGGATATTGTGGTCCGGCGTCGCCAGATTGGTCTCGGCCCGCCAGGGCTTGCGGCCCGCCAGGCGCAGTCCCTCGAAGGCCTGCGGCGAGGTCACCTCGTGCACTAGTTGGCGATCTATATAGAGGAGTGCGGTGCCATCCGCCTCCTCGCGCACCACATGGGACTCCCAAAGCTTGTCGTAAAGTGTCTTCGGTTGCATTACCTACTCCAATTCCAGTCCAAAGATAACCTCGGCCGGTAAAAAAACCTAACGATCATGGGGCGAGTCGAGCCACCCCGGATGATGAAGGCCGCCTCGCCCCCTTCGACTGCGCTTCCTTCGACTCCGCTTCCTTCGACTCCGCTTCCTTCGACTCCGCTCAGGACAGGCCTGATCGTCAAATGGGGGAGGGGGCAAACGCACGCTTCGCGACTTTCACAGTAGCGGGCTCGCTCAGCCCCCGGCAGACCAATCCACCACGCCGGTGAAAGCGGTCACTAACACTATGATGCCGAAGGCGATGCGATACCAGGCAAAGACGGTGAAGTCGTGGTGGCTGATGTAGCGCAACAACCAGCGCACACAGAGGAAGGCCGAGACGAAGGAGGCTGCCGAACCCACGGCAAAGACGCCGATATCGTCGAAGCTGAGAGCCTCACGATGCTTGTAGACATCGTAAAAGGTGGCCGCGAACATGGTGGGGATGGCCAGGAAAAAGGAGAACTCCGCCGCCGTGCGCCGCTCCAGGCCGAAGAAGAGCCCGCCGATGATGGTGGCGCCCGAGCGGGAGGTCCCAGGGATCATGGCCAGGGCCTGGGCAAAGCCCACTTTGAGCGCATCCTGCCAGCGCATCTCATCCACACTGAATACCCGCACCTGATGTTCGCGCCGTTCGGCCCAGAGGATCAACAGCCCCCCGATGATAAAGGCGGCGGAGACCGAGATGGGGTTGAACAGGTAGGTCTTGATCGCCCCGGCGAACATCAGGCCAAGCACTGCGGCCGGCATAAAGGCGACGATCAGATTAAAGGCGAATTTCCGTGCCCCTGGATCGGAAGGCAGGCCGACGAGCACTTGACCGATCTTGGCCCGGTATTCCCAGACCACCGCCAGGATGGCCGCCAACTGGATGACAATCTCGAATACCTTGCCGCGCTCGTCGTTGAATCCCAGCAGATCGCCCGCGATGATCAGGTGTCCGGTGCTGGAGATGGGCAGGAACTCGGTCAGGCCCTCGACAACGCCGAGGATCAGGGCCTTGAGTAGAATGAGCAGATCCATGGATGAGGCTCGCGTGGTGGCTTGAATGGCCGGCGATTATAGCCTGGCTGCCCCGGGCTGACCATTTACACAGATCTACGGGGTCAGCGCCGCCAGAATTCGGGAGAAAGCAGCACGAGCAGGGTAAATATCTCCAGGCGGCCCATGAGCATGGCGACGACGGCGACGATCTTGCCGGTATCGCTCACGGTCTGGAAGTTGTAGGCCACCTCTCCCAGGCCGGGACCCAGGTTGTTCATGGTCGTGGCAATGGCTGAGAAAGCAGAGGACTGGTCCAGGCCGGCCTGCATCATGAGCAGCATGAGCATGACAAAGACCCCCACATAGAGGGAGAAGAATCCCCAGACGCTCTGCATCAGGCGGCTGTCGATCACGCGCTGCCCTATGCGGACCGGCATGACCGCATGGGGATGGATCAGGCGGCGTACCTCGTGCAATCCCTGTCCGAACAAGAGGAGCATGCGCATCACCTTCATGCCGCCCGCTGTCGAGCCGCCGCAGCCACCGATGAAACTGATGAAGATCAGCAGCACGGGGAGAGGGCCGGGCCATTTCGAGAAATCGGCCGTGCCGAAGCCTGTGCTGGTGATGACTGAGGTCACCACGAAGGCCGCGTCGCGGCCCTGTTGCAGCAGACTCCCCTCCTCGGTCGCCGTCTGGAGCATCCAGACCACGAAGAGCATGGTCAGGGCGACAAAGATGACAAAACTGCGGGTCTCCACGTCATGGAAATAGTGGGACCAGTCACGCCGGTGCAGGGCGGTGAAGTGGATGCCGAAATTGATGGCCGCGATCAGCATGAAGACGATGGCGATCTGCTCGATGACCGGGTTCTTGAAATAACCGATGCTGGCGTCGTGGGTGGAGAAGCCGCCGGTGGACAGGGTGGAAAGACTGTGGGCGACGGCATCGAAGAGATCCATGCCGGCCAGCCAGTAGCCCAGGGCACAGGCCAGGGTCAACCCCAGGTAGATGAACCAGAGGGCGCGGGCGGTGACGGCCAGGCGCGGAGTGATCTTTTCGTCCTTCAAGGGGCCTGGCACTTCGGCCCGGTAGAGCTGCATGCCGCCGATACCCAGCATGGGGAGTACCGCCACACCCAGCACGATCAGTCCCATGCCGCCCAGCCACTGGAGTTGCTGGCGATAGATCAGCAGGGATTTGGGTAAATGGTCGAGCCCGGTCATTACGGTGGCACCGGTGGTGGTAATGCCGGAGGCAGACTCGAACAGGGCATCCACCAGGCCCAGATGGGCGCTCGACATCAGGGGCCAGGCACCCAGGAGGGTGAAGATGGTCCAGAAGAGGGCGACGATCAGGAAGCCGTCCCGGTTGCTCAGATTGCCGCTGCTGTTTCTGCCCAGAAAGAGCAGACAGGCGCCAAGCCCAAGGGTGCCCAGCATGGGGACCAGGAAATGGCCGAAATCGGATTCGCCGTACAGGAATGAGACCAGGATGGGGGCAACCAGGGTCAGGCCGAACAGAACGACGAAGAATCCGATAACGCGGGCAACGGTCTTGGGATGCATGGCGGAAGATGCTGGTCGAACGGGGGGTTATTGTCCATCCAATACTTCCCGGCGTCCATTCAAATTACGGTGACACTTTACTAAATACACTTAATTAATTACTAATTAAGTGTATTTAGTAAAGTGTCACCGTAATTCTATTGGTTGCCGTCATGCCGTCAAAGGCCGCACCGGTTTCGCCTTCTCCGAAGCGCGCGGAATTTCGGTGAAACTTCAGATATGGCAATAGCCCCAAGGTACTTGCTAGGATATCGGCATCCATCAACACAACAATCCGCCGGGAGCGGATTATCGCTCAAGCCCTGAAGGGGTGAGGCGCAAGGGAGCGCCGAACAATAACGACATGAATCGGAAATCCGGTCAACGAGGAGAGAGATATGAGTTTTGAAACCTTTGCCGAGGCGCAATCCCTGATGCTTTGGGCGACCTTCGCCCTGGCCCTGGTCATGGGCGCCCTAGTCAACAAGACCAACTTCTGCACCATGGGCGCTGTCTCAGATGCCGTCAACATGGGGGACTACGGCCGCATTCGGGCCTGGCTGCTGGCCATCGCGGTGGCCGTCATCGGCGTGGCGATCCTGGAGAGTCTCGGCCTGGCCCGTCCCGGCGATGCCTTCCCTCCCTATCGCGGCGGCCAGCTCCTGCTGGCAGAGAACATCCTCGGCGGCCTGATGTTCGGCATCGGCATGACCCTGGCCAGCGGCTGCGGCAACAAGGTCCTGATCCGCATCGGCGGCGGTAACATCAAGTCGATCTTCGTCCTGGCGATCATCGCCCTCATCGCCTACTTCATGATCAACCCCTTCCCCGGTTCCGACCAGACACTCATGTCGGTCCTCTTCATCGACTGGATACGTCCCCTGTCGATCAACCTGGGGACCAGCCAGGACCTGGGCGCCATATTGGGCGGCCCGGAAGGAGCCGCGACCCTGCGGCTGGTGATCGCGGCCATCATCGGCCTCGGCCTGCTCTTGGTCGTCTTCAAATCGGCAGATTTTCGGAGCAGCTTCGACAATATCCTGGGAGGGCTGGTGGTGGGCCTCGTGGTCCTGGGGGCCTGGTACCTCACCAGCAACATAGCCGTGAACACCGGCGGCGAGGTCTACAACCTCACCACCTATTACGACCAGTGGGACATGCTGGCGGAGTCCACCGAGGGCAAGCCGGATCAGGGCCGCCCCCTGAGCCCCCAGTCCTTCACCTTCATCAACCCCATGGGGCAGACACTCGGCTATCTGAGCAGCGGGCTTGATTCCCGGCTGCTGACCTTCGGCGTCATGTCCCTCCTGGGGGTCATCGCCGGCTCCCTCCTCTGGTCGATCCTTAGCCGCAGCTTCCGTATCGAATGGTTCAGCTCCGGCAGCGATTTCCTCAACCACGCCATTGGCGCCGTGCTCATGGGCTTCGGCGGCGTACTGGCCATGGGCTGCACCATCGGCCAGGCCATCACCGGCATCTCCACCCTCGCGCTGGGTTCCTTCCTCACCTTCGGCGCCATCGTCCTCGGCAGCGCCCTGACCATGAAGATCCAGTATTACAAGATGGTCTACGAGGAAGAAGCCACCTTCGTCAAGGCGCTCCTGACTGCCCTGGTGGACCTGAAACTGCTGCCCTCCTCCCTGCGGAAACTGGATCCCGCCTAAAAGCACAGCGGGCGGCTAGCCTGTGCCGCCGCCCGCTGTGCAGAAAATGCCGGGTTCCCTAACATCTCCCTTTCTTGTAAAATCTCTGGCCTTATCAAGGGTCGTTAGCTCAGTGGTAGAGCATCCGACTTTTAATCGGATGGTCGAAGGTTCGAATCCTTCACGACCCACCATAAAATCAATTACTTACAACTCTCCCTTCCGCAAATATCATATCAGCCTGCAACCTGGTGCCTATTTGGTGCCTGTTTGTGGAAGCCTGTAACCTCGCCTAGATGTTTCATTAACCACCAGCCATGCTCGTCGGCTACGGCTGTTCCGTTTTACGACACCCTCCTGACGGGGGAGGGTTGGGGAGGAGTTGGAGCAAGCCCGCAAATTGGGTCGAGGCAAGTCCAACCTAAAATCACCGACGGGCGGCGAGGGAGCGCCCGCTGGGGCATAATGCCGCTGCTGACCCTGTCCCCGTAAAAAGTCAGCTATACCAGTAACTAAGAGGAGGGGATCCTCAAGGAATACAGTTGGCAGGAGCGGATTAAGGACGTTAATCGCAGAACCGTAGCGTAGGAGGTATCCCCATGAACAAGCATAGATATCAAGCGAAGGAGCT
>JAHJDE010000154.1 GCA_018812525.1 Gammaproteobacteria bacterium | reverse complement strand
CGTCGAGCAAGAATAACTTGAACATCTTGCATCTCGTCTTCAGGCCACATTTGGCCGAACCTCAATCGCAAACTCCTCGACGTAGCACTGCTACGCCTGCGGTTTTGCTCAATCGGTTCGACCCAATCTGACCTAAATCCGAGCGCAATATTGCCCAAGTTATTCTTGCTCGTCGCCTTAATTGTAGCCCTTGCCCCAGTGCACTGAAAACGGTTCATGAATGACCGACGCGGCTGAGAGTTTAGTATTCGAACCTTTGCGCGATCCTGCCATCAACCATCCCATTACCGCGTCAAGCTCATGAACAGCTTCGGCAGCTTCTCTGGCAGTCGCTCGACCCGATCAATGACACTGTATTGGTGGCCGAAGATATCCTTCACATAGTCGTCGGCGTTGGGGTCGAGGTTGATGCAGTAGGTATAGATACCCTGCTGATCCAGCTCCTGCACGGCCTTGTGGGTGTCCCGGATCAGGAGTTGCTGGTCGCTGACATCAATATCAGAGGGTTCGCCGTCGGTGAGGACGAGCAGCAGCTTTTTGTCTGCCTTGCGGGCCTTCAGATAATGGGCAGCATGGCGCAGGGCGGCGCCCATGCGGGTGGAGTAACCAGCCTTGATGGCGGCCAGGCGGCCCTTTGCGGTGTCGTCCCAGCGTTCGGAGTAGCCCTTGATGTGCTGGTAGCGCACTTCGTGGCGGCTGTTGGAGGAGAAACCGGCGATGGCGAACTCGTCTCCCAGTTGCTCGACCGCCCAGGCCATGAGCGCGACCGCTTCCTGGCTCAGTTCCAGCAAGGTCTGGGTGCAGCCGTCCGGTATCTCGTTCAAGGATTGCGACAGATCCAGCAGCAGCATGACGGCGATGTCGCGCCCGTCGTTGCGGTGGCTCATGTTGATGCGCGGGTCGGGCTGGCTGCCAGCCTTTAAGTCGATCAGGGAACGGATGGCCACGTCCAGATCGAGTTCGCTGCCCTCTTCCTGGTAGCGGACACGGACGAAGTGCTGGGGCTTGAGCAGATCCATGACCTGTTTCAGCCGCTTGGCCAGTTGCTCGTGCTTGGAGAGCAGGGCATCAATGCGCATGGGGTCGCCGGCGGGATGCAGGCTCTCGTAGAGACTGACCCAGTCGGGGCGGTAGGTCTTGGTCTGGTAATCCCACTCCGGGTAGTGGCGCGGCGGCAGCTTGTCAGTGTCCTCCATCTGCGGTTTGGCCTCCCGCTCGGGGAAGTCCTCGTCATCGCTATCCTCGATGTAGATCCACAGGTGGCGGTTGTCGTCGCGGTAGGTGACTCTTGTATCCGTGAAATAGACATTGGCGGAGAGGTCTTGCTGACGTCGGGTGCGCGCAATGAAAGAGACGGCCAGGGAGGCGATCTCCTGGGTGTTCGATTCGCCCTGGGCCATCAGTTCATGGAAGCGCTGGACGCACTCCAGGACATGTTCGTTCTTGTAGCCATGCTCGGGGTTGAGGATGGCATAGGAGAGCATCGCCAGCCGGTGGCGGATACAGGACTCTCGCTCCGGATCGCAGGCGCCCTCTTCGGGGTACGGATGCAGGGCCAACCAGATGCGGTGCAGTCCGGGATATTCGCGTATGGCGAGGTATTCCACCCGGCTGTCCTCAAGAACCTCGATGGCAACCCGCTGGAATGGACTGAAATTATCGACAATGATCTTCTGCGACCAGCGCTGGTGAGCCGCCACATGGGCCAGCAGGGCGCGAAAGCGGTCGATGCCCGATATTACAATCTCCCCCGCGGGGAGACGTTTGCCCTCTCCCCCGTTGGAGGGGGAGGGAACCCGGATATCCTCATAGACATCCGGGACCCGGATGCCCAGGTGGTCGTAATAGGGCATGGGCTTGCGCAGCTCGTCCCAGCCCTCGGCGTAGGGGACGTAGTGGAATTTTGCCTTCCAGAGCGCCTTCATATAGAGATCGAGCTTGCGCTCATGGTCCATGAACAGGGTGCCGCGTCGCTCCCGTTGCAGGATCGCCCTGCTGTCGGCCGATTGCAGGCTGAAATAATCCTTCTGGCGCTCCGGGTGGCCGTTGTAGTTGTGGATGCCGTACTCCACCCAGTTCTTCATCCCTTCCAGGGAGAGCTGGCTGAACAGAAAGGGGGCCTGGTCCAGGAAGGGCGGCAGGCCGGGGCTGGGAAAGGTGGCGTTCTGATTGCCGTGGATCGAGGTGCTGGTCCGGTTCGCCAGGCCCATGACCAGGTCCACGTAGTGCTCCAGCAGCTCTTCGCTGCCCAAGCGGCGGGCGGCCTCGGCGATGGTCTGGAGAAAATTCGGGATCGCCTTGCCGTTGGTCCCCCGCGACAAGCGCCAGACCGTGCGGTAGACCAGTTCCAGGGTCCCTTCGCCGAGCTGGCTGGCCACCTGGGGCATCTCCTCCAGATAGATCAGCACCGGCTCGAAGCCCTGGCCGATCCGGCAGATCAGCGAGGCACCATCCAGGTAATCCCTCACCCCCTGGGGTGACAGCAAGGCCACCGCCTCGGTGATGCAGTCAGGAAAGACATCCTCCAGTTGACCGAAGTTGCAGACAAGCTGCTTGCGGAAGGCCTTCAAATCATCTTCGTTCATAGGAATTACTCGCGCAAAGGCGCAAAGACGCTAAGGGGCTGAAAAACCATCTTCCGCTAATCCGTTTACCATGCGGGTGATTCCCTCTTTGATCCTGGCCTCCCCGAAGTTGATGAGCAGACCGAGCCTTTTGTCCGATAGCCTGAGGTAGGTGAGTAGTTGCTTGCTATGTACCGGGCTGACCTTTTCGACGGATTTCAATTCGACGATAAGTTTGTCATCGACAACCAGATCGGCCCGGAAGGCGTCATCAAACCTATGCCCTTCGTAGACGATGGCGATCGGGATCTGCGTCTCAACCCGGTGTCCCCGTTTCCTCAGCTCAAAGGCCAATACCTGCTCATACACGGACTCCAGCAGCCCAGGCCCCAATGCGACATGGATCTTAAAGGCGGCATCAACGACTGATCTCGATATTGCATTTTCCTTGGACATTTTCCTCCTTAGCGGCTTTGCGCCTTTGCGCGAGATGAATTAACCAAACACCACATCGATGGCATGGTCCAGGGTAAGGCGAATATCGATGTCATCCGTGATCGGCCGCACCAGGGCCATGCGGCAGGCGGCGTTGGGCTTGATGCCGCGCTTGATGAGTTGCGCCGCGTAGACCAGCAGGCGGGTGGATATGCCCTCGTCCAGGCCGTGGCCCTTGAGGTTGCGGGCGGTGCCGCCGATCTTGACCAGCTTCAATGCGGTCTCTTCGTCGATGCCGGTCTCTTTGGCGACGATGCCAGCCTCGATCTGAGGCGGGGCATAGTCGAAGTCCATGCCGGCGAAGCGCTGTTTGGTGGACTGCTTGAGGTCCTTCATCAGCGACTGATAACCGGGGTTGTAGGAGATGACCAACTGGAAATCGGGGTGGGCAAGGACCAGCTCGCCCTTCTTGTCCAGGGGCAGTTGGCGGCGGTGGTCGGTGAGGGGGTGGATGACCACGGTGGTGTCCTGGCGGGCCTCGACGATCTCATCCAGGTAGCAGATGGCGCCGATGCGGGCGGCGGTGGTCAGCGGGCCATCCAGCCAGCGGGTACCGCCGGCATCCAGCAGATAGCGGCCCACCAGATCGGAGGCGGTCATGTCCTCGTTGCAGGCCACGGTGATAAGGGGTTTGCCCAATCGCCAGGCCATGTATTCGACGAAACGCGACTTGCCGCAGCCGGTCGGCCCCTTGATCATCACCGGCAGTCGCTCCGCGTAGGCGGCCTCATAGAGTTCGACCTCATCGGTCTGGGGCTGGTAGAAGGGTTCCTCGCTGATCCGGTAGGGGTCGGTGGCGTGGCTCATGGTGGCTCCTGCATGCTGAAAACTGGGCTAATGATCAGAATAGTCGTGGAAACACATAAGTAACACTAAAAAATATTGATCGTGAGAATAATGGATGATTTATATCTTGAGCCATTCGTTATTATGCTCACCTATCCGGCAAGCCCCAGATTTAAGGAGCTGTCCGGGAATAAGTTGGACAATATCGCGCTCAGATTCAGGTCAGATTTGGTCGATCTGATTGAGCAAAACCGCCTATTTTCGCGGCAGAGCCGCTCCCACCGCCGTGGGAGCGGCTCTGCCGCGAAAAGAGATCGATTGAAGATCGGCCAAAGATGGCCTGAAGATGAGATGTGAGATGTACAAGTTATTTCCGGACAGTTCCTAAGATTCAGTCATGCAACCCGGTAAGGAGAGATTCATCGCCGGTACCCAATCATGATCATGAAATATCCGGGTTAAGATGGCTAACCACAAGCATGGCCATCCCCCAGCGGCAAAAGACAGGAGATCCGCGTGGCAATACGCATCAAGAGCCATTGGCATAATGAAGAATCCACCCGCTCCCTTGAGGAAGTGGGCGGCGCCCTGGCCTTCAACGCCTGGCGCATCGCCAAGGACAAGGCCATCAACCTGCATGGCAAGGACTTCGTCTATCGGACCGATGCGCAACGCATGGCCGTTATCGCCGAATACCTCATCTTCCAGGTCCAGGTGGTGGACCGCATGGCCCATGGGGTGCTCGATCTGGACGAGGCATCGCGCCGGCGGCTGATCGTCGGCTTCGTCAAGAACATTGCGGGACAGATGCAGGACAACAGTACCGATCTCTTCGGCCCCGGCGATCACGGCGCGGCCTTTATCGCCAGACTCAACGAGCGGGCGGGCGAATACACCGGCTTCAACTTCGACGCGGACGGCCCGAGCTACCCCTTCTACCGCCACCTGGGCTTCGAGATTCAGCGCATCATGGGCAAGGAAGGCGAGAACCGCTGGGTCATCGACCAGGTCATGGACCGGGACGGCCCCGACCTCGCCAGGAAGATGATGCGAACGGTGGTCGAGCTGATGGAGTGACCCCTGGCTTGCCGTGCGGTAAAGCTAAAACTGCGACCTAATGCAGGGTCGAACGGTACGCCACCTGTCAGTCTCCCTCACAACTGTGAGCATCGATCCCCGCCTCCGCCATGGCGACAGCGCGGAATAGGGCGCGGCCCTTGTTCATGGTCTCCTTCCACTCCAGGGCCGGGATGGAGTCGGCGACAATACCGGCCCCGGCCTGGATGTGCAGGGTCTTGTCCTTGATCACAGCGGTACGGATGGCGATGGCGGTATCCATGTTGCCGTTCCAGCTCAGATAACCCACCGCGCCGGAATAGATGCCGCGCTTGACGGGCTCCAACTCGTCGATGATCTCCATGGCTCGGATCTTGGGGGCGCCCGAGACCGTGCCTGCGGGGAACGTGGCGCGCAGTACGTCGATGGCGTCCAGACCCTCACGCAGCTTGCCGATGACATTGGAGACGATATGCATGACATGGGAGTAGCGCTCCACCACCATTTTGTCCGTCACCCTGACTGTGCCGATATTCGCCACCCTGCCGGTATCGTTGCGGCCCAGATCGATCAGCATCAGGTGTTCAGCCAGTTCCTTGGGGTCGGCCATCAGCTCGGCCTCCAGTGCCTTGTCTTCCGCCTCCGTGTAACCCCGGCGGCGGGTCCCGGCGATGGGCCGCACGGTAACCTGGCCGTCCTCGAGGCGAGTGAGGATCTCGGGCGAGGAGCCGACCACCTGGATGTCGTCCAGGTTGAGGAAATACATATAGGGCGAGGGGTTGAGGCCGCGCAGGGCACGGTAGAGATCGAGCGGGGCTGCCTGGAATGGGATGCTAAGGCGTTGGGACAACACCACTTGCATGCAGTCCCCGTCCAGGATGTATTGCTTGGCACGCGCCACGGCCTGCTTGAATCCCGTCTCGGTGAAGCCGGAGACGAAGTCGGTTTCGTCCACTTTTCGGGCGGAGGTGGGTTGGCGGTCCGGCGTTCCCTGGCGCATGCGCCCGACCAGTTCCCTGATGCGTCCGCGGGCCGATGCGAGGCTGTCACCCCGGCCCGGATCGGCGTGGACGATGAGGTACATACGCCCCGAGAGGTTGTCGAAGACCACCAGTTCGTCGGAGACCATCAAAAGGATGTCGGGCGCCCCGATAGGGTCTAGATTGGGGCACAGGCCCAGCCTCGGCTCGATGTAACGGATGCTGTCGTAGCCGAAATAGCCCACCAGACCGCCGTTGAAGCGGGGCAGTCCCGCCAGGGGGGCGGCGCGATAACGGGCCTGAAAGGACTCGATGAAGGCCAGGGGATCGGCGGCATCACGGGTTTCGATAACGCGGCCGTCCTCCTCGATAGTCACCCGATGGCCATGGACCTTGAGCCGGGCGCGGCAGGGCAGGCCGATGATGGAGTAACGGCCCCATTTCTCGCCGCCCTCCACGGACTCGAAAAGGTAGGAATAGGGGCCTTCTGCCAGCTTGAGATAGGCGCTCAGGGGGGTATCGAGGTCGGCGAGAACCTCGCATGCAACGGGGATGCGGTTATAGCCCTGGGCCGCCAGGGCATCGAACTGTTCGGGTGTCATGCGGGATCTCCACGCAATAGGTATCTACAGGAACATCTTTGGGCGTTCAGCCACGCCATCGCGTCCCGGTCCAATGCCTCTTGTTGTGCGTGTGCATGATTCAGCGCTTGCTTCGTCTAACGGGGTCTTGTCGCTCGTTGGGCTGATTTTGCCCTCTAGCGATGGCAACCATATGCAAAACCAGCGGCAACATCAACAGCGCGCCGATTATTATCAGAACCCAGTTGTAAAAGGGGAAGATCCAATGGGCGGATAAGAGGGTGCCGGGATTGGTGGTTTCGACAATGCCGAAGGCGGCCGACAGGGCGCCGATAAAGTCAAGAAGCAATAGCCCTGGGGGCATGCTGAATCTGGGTTTTTGGTTCATGGTCTCTTTCCCCTGGTTGCCGTTCGCATTGGACCAATCCACCATCGATCCGTCAATGGAACCAATTCTTGAGCCATCCTGACCCGCCGCTCGCTTCCTTGCCCTTTTCAAGGGGCGCCGGGGTTAGGCCGGCGGTCTTGCCCAGCCTGGCTCTCAACTCCAGCAACCGCTTGTTTGAGGGGGATATCCCAAGGCCCCTGTTCAGGTAGGAGAGCGCCTTATCGGGCGCAGACCGGGAGAGGGATTGATCGGCCAGATCGGCATAACGCCCCGCGATGGCCTCGATCCCGGCCAGGGCCTCAGGGTTGGCCGGGGCCTGTTGCAGCACCTGCCGGTAATAGAGCCAGGCGCTGTCATTCTCCGGCAGGCTCAACCTGTTCTCCGCCATCCGTGCGCGGGCGAGGACCAGATAGGCTTCAGGATCATGCTGCGGCGCAGCAACCTGGGTAGCATTGGGGAAACGGCTCTTTCGCCAGTCGAAGAGCAACGAGGGACTCGGGCCTTCCGCCGAGCGCAGTCCCAGGAGGGAAAGCCACCAGCCTGGCCCGCTGAACCAAAGCAGGAGCAACAGGGGAAAGACGATCCAGGGCCAGCGCCGGGGGCCCTGGGGCCTCTTGCGCTCCGTACCTGTTGCAACAGGGATGGGTTTGGGCTTCGGGGCAGGGGCAGCCCTTCTCGCTACCGGGACGGCGGGGGCAACGTCCATGGTCATGGTTTGGGTAAGAATCTGAGACTTGGTCCCCGCCGGCGGGGGTTGCTTACCGCCCCTTTCGCCAGACGGGGCCGGAGCGGGCGGCATGACCAACCCACTGATTGCCTTTAGTAAGGTGGCGCAGTCCCGGTACCGATCTTTTGGGTTCTTGGCAGTCATGGCATCCAGCAGGGGCTGGAAGGGCTGGAGGGATCTTCGCAGCCTCGGCAGCGGCTCCTGGAGATGCATCAGTATGGTGTCGATCGGCGCCTTGCCTGCAAAAGGGAGCTTGCCGGTAAGCATCTCGTACAGCACGATGCCGAGGCTGTAGATATCGGTGCGTCCGTCCACCTTTTTGCCCTGACTCTGTTCTGGGCTGAGGTAATAGGGGCTGCCCAGGGCGGTGCCGTCAAGGGTCAGCTTGTTCTTGGCGTGGAGTTGCTTGGCGATGCCGAAGTCGGTCAGCAGGGGCTCCCCGTGGCTCCGGAACAGGATGTTGCCGGGCTTGATGTCCCGATGCACTACCCCTTGGCCATGGACGAATCCCAGGCACTCGGCCAGTTTCCGGATGATGGCGAGGGCCTCTTCCGGTTTGATGCCGGCCTCGATCCGGTCATCGAGGTCGCCTCCCTCCACCAGCTCCATGGAGATGAAATTGACCCCGTCCGCCACGCCGATGTCATAGATGGTGACGATGTTGGGATGGCGCAGGGCTGCGATGATCCGTCCTTCCTCCAGGAAGCGTCGGGAGAAGCTGGGATCATCCGCATCCTTCAGCACCTTGAGCGCCACCGGGCGCATGAGGGATTCCTGGATCGCCCGGTAGACGGTTGCCATCCCCCCCTCGGCGATCTTCTCCTCAATGCTGTAACCGGATATTTCCATGGCCAGGCGGCTCAGCCCTCTTGCGGGCGTTTCGTCCGATAGACAAGGACAAGCCCACGGATTTCGATACGGTCACCGTCCTCCAGCAGCCTTGGCATTTCGAGCGGCAGGCTGTCGAGGATGACTTCATCCTTGCGGGCCGGTGTCAGCAAAAAACCGCCGTCCTGGTGGCTGAGCCAGGCGGAAACCGCCGGCGCCAGAAGACCTTTGGTCCTGATCTGACAGTCCGCGCCCTTGCCGATGCAATACTCCTCTCCCCGTAACTCATGCACCTGTTTGCTGCCGTTGCCTCTCGTCACTGTCAACCGCGCGCAATCCCCGGCCGGCATCAATGCATCCTGTTGCACTATGTCGATCTTGACCGTTTGGCTTTGAATGAGGAGCCCTCCCGCCGGCAACGGCCCCCCCTTGCCGATCAGCCTGGCTGCCAAGGGCACGAAATGAAGTTGATGCTTGAAGATGCTGATGACATCACCCGGTTCCAGCCTGTATTGCCGTATTTTTTGCCCCCTGACGTAGGTGCCGTTTTTGCTGCCCAGGTCCTCCAGGAGGTAATCCTCCCCCTGCTTGCGAATGATGGCATGCGCCGCAGAGACACCAGGGTTGTCGATGGGGATGTCGTTGCTGGGTGCACGGCCGATGGTGACATCGTCCTCGCCCAGCTCGTAGCTGGCGAGACGCTTGTCTTGGAATGAAACCTGGATATGGGGCATGGGTGCAACCTCGAGGAGTGCTCGATGAAAGGCCGCGCCGGAACAGGCGCATCACCCTGGAAAATACCACACTAATGCAAATAACTCGTTGGAGCAGTGGGAAAACGTGACCCGGTTCAACCGGGCTCCAAAAGCCCCTGCAGCTCCGCCATCGAGTCTATGACGGCATCTGGCTGGTAGTTGCGGATATCCTCGCCGTGGTTGTATCCATAGCTCAGGCACAGGATCTGAAAGCCGGCGGCCCTGGCGGCCTTCACATCACTTTGGGAATCCCCGACCATCAGGGAATGTTCCGGCCTGACCCCAAGCCGTTCGGCGACATGCAGCAACGGCATCGGGTCGGGCTTCTTCCTCGGCAAATCATCCCCGCAAACGACGATCTCAAAATCGTCGTAAATGCCCAAATCTTTCAACAGCGGGAGGGTAAACCGCTGCGCCTTATTGGTAACGCAACCGAGCCGATAGCCCCCTGAGTGGAGATAGTCGATACCCTCGCGCACCCCGGGGTATAAAAGAGAACGCCGAGAGGTGTTTTCGGCATAGAGTTCCAGAAAGATCGGGTAGGCCCTGGCGAAATCCGCTTCGGGCGGTTCACCGTCCAACTGACCGATCAACGCGCGACGGGTCAATCGTTCCACGCCATTGCCCACCCAGTTTCGCACCCTGGCCTCGCCCTGGGGCTCCCGCCCCAGGCGCTTCAGCATCTCATCGACGCACCAAGCCAGGTCCGGCACCGAATCCACCAGGGTCCCATCCAGGTCGATGAGGACCATCTGGGGTTTTGTCAGGGCCATTATTGCGACTCAATAACCTTGATCATCAGCTCACCTTGGCCAACTCTGCCATCATCTTGCCTACGATACTGTCGTAGCGGTTGGGGTCGGCTGCCTGGGGATAGCTGAAGATACCGGAGCCGGCAACGAAGGTGTCGGCGCCCGCGGCCTTGATCGATGCAATATTCTCGACCTTTACGCCACCGTCGATCTCCAGGCGGATATCGAAGCCAGAATCGTCGATGATCTTGCGGCAGGCCCGTAGCTTGTCCATGGTGGCAGGGATGAAGCTCTGGCCGCCAAAGCCGGGATTGACCGACATCAGCAGGATCATGTCGACCTTGTCCAGCACATAGTCGAGATAGGAGAGCGGGGTGGCGGGATTGAACACCAGCCCGGATTTGCAGCCCTCGCTACGGATCAACTGCAAGGAGCGGTCGATGTGCTCGGACGCCTCCGGGTGGAAGGTGATGTAGGTCGCGCCGGCCTTGGCAAAGTCCGGGATGATACGGTCCACCGGCTTGACCATCATGTGCACGTCGATTTCGGCAGTCACGCCATGCTTGCGCAACGCCTCGCACACCAGCGGGCCGATGGTCAGATTGGGTACATAGTGGTTATCCATCACATCAAAATGGACAATCTCGGCGCCAGAGGCGATGACCCTGTCCACCTCTTCACCCAGCCTGGCGAAGTCGGCGGAGAGGATGGAAGGGGCAATCTTGTCAGTCTGTCGAGCCATGCTGTCTCTCCGTTAAAAGGGGCGGATGATCTGACAGCCGCGCCACGCGCGGCTGTCCCTGAAACTTGGAGTAGTCACTCTACCGGAAAGATGGGGATTTTTCAGCGCGTTGAAAATAGGTAATTTTTTAGGCTTATTCATGCCGCTGATTGAATCAGTCCGCTGTTTATCACGGTAACGCCAGCCGAAGTAGGGGCGGGTTTAAAACCCGCCCGTACAAACCCCGCCCGTACAAAACCCTTTGACCAGCTCCAGTACCTGCATCGCGTGTCCCTTGGGCTTCACGTCATAGAGGCTGTGGCGGATGATGCCCTGCTTGTCGACCACAAAGGTCGAGCGAATGATGCCCTTCCGCTTTTCTCCATTACGTTCCCGCTCCTGCCATACCCCGTAGGCCTCGCAAAAGGCGCCGTCGATATCGGACAGCAGGGTCACAGCCAGTCCCTGCTCATCGCGAAAGGCTGCATGACTGACGAAGTTGTCCATGCTGATGCCGAAGACCAATGTATCCATGGCCGTGAATTGGTCGATCAAGTCACTGAATTCAATCGCTTCCAGGGTACAGCCCGGCGTGCTGTCCTTCGGATAGAAAAAAAGGACCAGATTCTTGCTCCCCAAAAAGTGCTCGGATGACGCCATGTTCATGTCGGAATCAGGGAGTTCGAAGGTGGGAGCGGCATGGCCGGCTTCTAGCATGAATCATTTCTCCAGGGTTGCCGTTGAATGGGGCTTCCGGCGAATCCTATCTGGGAAACGGAGGCTGTCAATAAGGAAGATTCCAACTTGGGATAGAAAATGGTTGCCATGGACGCGGGTGGTCAGCGTTTGGGCGAAATAAAAGCACTCCGCCGATCCGCCTCGGCTCTCGCTACCGCTGCAGACTCCCTGGCTCACAGGGCCATGTCATCTGCTGTGCCTGCCAGTCGAAACCTCGGCACAGCCCGATCCGCTCTGGGAAGTTAGATGACGTGGCCCAGATGCGGAAGCGCGGACGCCGTGAGCAACCGTCCCATTCCTGTTATTCTCCTCCCCCCATGGAAACCCTCTACATCGATACCCCGGCGAAGCTCGCCGACCTTTGCCGCCGTTTCGCGGGCAAGCCCTGGCTCGCCCTGGACACCGAGTTCCTGCGCGAGACGACCTATTATCCCCGGCTCTGCCTGCTGCAACTGGCCAGCGACGACTTGGCCGCCTGTGTCGATCCCCTGGCCCTGGACGACCTCTCGCCCCTGCTGGAGCTGCTGCACGATCCTGGCGTCGTCAAGGTCTTCCACGCCGCCCGGCAGGACCTGGAGATCTTCCTGCACCGTTGGGGGCGCATCCCCACGCCCCTGTTCGACACCCAGCCGGCCGCCGCCCTCATGGGTATCGGCGATCAGGTGGGCTACGGCGCGCTGGTGGAGCATCTGTTGGGGATCAAGCTGGAGAAGGGCCATGCCCGCACCGACTGGTCAAGGCGCCCGCTGGATCGCCAGCAGCTCGACTATGCCTACAACGATGCAATCCATCTGGGCGAGGTCTATCTCAAGCTGCGAACTGCTTTGGAACACCTCGGCCGCCTGGACTGGCTGGAGAGCGACTTTGCCGAGCTGGCCGATCCGGCCACCTATATCGTCGAGCCGGCCGATGCCTGGAAAAAGGTCAAGGGTCGGCAGCCCCTGCGCGGGGTGCAATACGCCGTGCTGCAACGTCTGGCCGAGTGGCGCGAGCAGGAGGCCGTCACCGCTGACCGGCCACGTCGGCGGCTGCTCAGCGACGAACTCATGGTCGATTTGGCACGCCGCATGCCTCAGGCTCGGGAGCAGATCGCACATCTGCGCGGCATGGACGAACGGGATCTGAAACGCTGGGGCAGTCGCTGGCTGGATTTGATCGAGGAGGGACGCCAGATGCCAAGGGAACTCTGGCCGCGCGAGAAGATCCCCCCCAAACTGTCGCCCCAGCAGGAGGCCCTGACCGATGTCCTCTCGGCCGTCCTGCGACTAATTGCCACTGAGCGCAAACTCACCCCCTCCGCCATCGCCAGCCGCAAGGAGATCGAACGACTGGTCGCCGGCGACCCCGCATCAGAGCTGCTGCACGGCTGGCGTGCCAGGATAGCGGGACGGGACCTTCAAGCACTTCTGGAAGGCGGGGCCAGTCTGGAGCTGACCGGCGGCGAACTGCGACTGCATGGAGGCGGAAGGTAGGATATCCTTGCGCCCTGATAAACCAACCTCCTTGATTTAACCGCAACAAACGCAAAGGAACGCGAAAATTTACAATGGGTTATCGCAAGAGGTTCTTGCAAAACTGCAAGAACCTCTTGCGGTTCAGGGATGAACCGCCATATTCAATGGCCTAAGCCATTGAATATGAGGAAAACGAAAAATCGCATTTTTCGTTTTCGTCTTGCAAAATGGCCAGGAAGGCCATTT
>JAHJDE010000018.1 GCA_018812525.1 Gammaproteobacteria bacterium | reverse complement strand
TCTTTACAGGTGAGTCAAATTTTTTCATTGGGCGCACAACCTCCCTTTCCCCATAAATGGAGAATAACCAAGTACGCTACGCTTCAACTGCTGTGTGCGGTGGGTGGTCTGTGAAGGCAGTTTTGGCAGAATCTGCCAATTCTTTAACGCGAATGAATTGCGTTCATGAGCCGCTTTGGTAAGCGTAAGTCTCCGCAAGTAATGTTAGCCAATGTGGGCTAAAGTAAGTGTAGTCGATAAGCCACTTCATGCTTTGTTGGTCTGAGGCGAAGCCTCGCTAAGTGTATTTAGTAAACTGTCACCGTAATTCAAATTATTGGCGTTCAGGGCCTCGGCAAGGTCACGCCCTGCTGCCCCTGGTACTTGCCACCGCGATCCCGGTAAGAACAGTCACAGACCTCGTCCGACTCGAAGAAGAGGATCTGGGCCACGCCTTCGTTGGCGTAGATCTTGGCGGGCAGGGGCGTGGTGTTGGAGAACTCCAGGGTGACGTGCCCCTCCCACTCCGGCTCCAGAGGCGTTACGTTCACGATGATGCCGCAATTGTGGACGAAAACGCCGTCTTCCAGGGCAAAATTACCCGCCTCCGGCACGGACAGGCAGAATACATCCTCCTCTCCCGCCAACGGCCGAACCGATACGACCTTATGGTTATGGGGATGCTGCCCGCCCTGCCCTCGAAATTTACTGATCAGTTGGGGAAAACGGCGGAATAGCGAACGGTCGCAATCCAGCATGTGCGCCGCGGCACGGATAGACCCTGTCCGATTCAGGGCTTGCCGGACGATATCCTCCGTGATTTCGGATCGTAGCCGCAGGTTTCGGGCAATCTCCGCCTGCCTTTGGCGCCTTTCCCCTGACGCGCCTTGCCATGCCGGCTTCATCCGCTCGCCTTGGCGAACCCGCCGTTCAGGATTCTGCCTGTTTCGGCTGAAGGCATCGCGGATGGCTGCACTGTGCCCGTCGGGATCGAATTCCTCGCCGAAATTTTCCGCATTGTGCACCTGGATATGGGCACGGCTATCCATGCGGGCGATGTTCCATGGGTTATTGTTCAAGCGGTCGAAATCCAGATGATGGCGATGGGTATCGGGGCTGTCCCCGTAGATGCCGTGACGCAGATTCCATTCGTCCGCCAGCCGGTGGGTGGGGTGCAAGTGTCCATTCAGCGGCTGATAGACCATTTCATAGCCACGTGCCAAATGGCGGTACAGGGGCATCAGCGAGGCGCCAGGGGTCAAGTCTCCCGCCGCTTGCCAGCGTCCGTCCCGCAACATAAACAGGTGATCGGGGGTTGCACGGATGGCCTTGCCGTTGTCCAACATCACCTCCACCAGACTGTCGCGCCCGATATATCGCGGGGCTTCGAGCTGGGCCAGGATCAGGCGTCCGTTTTCGCCGATGCCATAGCCCCAGAACCTCTCCCCCTGTTCGGCACGCAACGCCATTTCTTCGAGGGTCGGTGCCGTGCCATCCGCCAAGGCGACGCGGGTGTCACCCCTGAAGCATCGCGCGTAGGTGCTTTTACCGAGACAGATGGTCAGCACGTTGCGGGGGATGCGCAGGTACTCAACGGTGCGGGCCAGGGCGAAGGAGTTGGGGGGGATGATGCAGACATCGGATTTTATGTCGACAAAGCTGTTGGCGTCGAAGTTCTTGGGATCGACTATCGCCGAGTTGATGTTGGTGAAAATCTTGAATTCGTTGGCACAGCGGATGTCGTAGCCGTAGCTGGAGGTGCCGTAGGAGATGACCCTTCCGGTCTCGCCCTCGCGTACCTGATGGGACTCGAAGGGCTCGATCATGCCATGCCCCAGGGCCATGCGTCTGATCCAGTGATCCGATTTGATGCTCATGCTCTGTCCAGGGGTCGGGGAAGCGCCCGATATTACAGCCAATATCGTAAAAAACGAAGCTGATGCCAGGCCGACCATTTCACTTCACCGGCCAGGCATGACATAGTGACCGCCCCGAAACTAATGACAATAGCCCCCTCCATGAGAATCCCCCTTATCCTGTTTCTCCTGGCCCTGCTGAGCGCCTGTGGCGAAGTGGACAAACCCAGCGTCGGTCTCTATCTGGCCATGCAGCGGGGCGACCTGGATCAGATCGAGAGACATATCCACTGGGGTGCCGATCTCAACCAGCCCCTGCCGGGCGGAAAGCCGCCGCTGCACATGGCGGCCGGCGCCGGGCGCCTGGCCATCACCCGCATCCTGCTGAAGCAGGGGGCCGATCCCGCCATCCTGGACGATGAGGGCCAGACTGCCCTCTACCGCGCCCTGGAATCGGGCCGGACCCAGGTGGCCGACATCCTGGTGAAGAACGGGGCCAGACTGGATGCCACCCCCTTGCTGCTGACCTTGGTCGAGCTGCAGATCAAGGATCGTGATGTCATCGCCTTTCTGGCCGAGCGGGGGGCCGACCTCAACGCGCCTGGGGGAAAGGGGATGACGCCACTGACTCAAGCAATCCAGGACGACAACCGCGTGCTGGTCAAACAGCTCATTCATGCCGGCGCGGATGTGAACCGACCGGACGCCCAGGGCAACCGGCCGCTGGCCGTCGCGACGCAGCGAGGAAATCGGGATATCATTCGGCTCCTTGGGCGCGAAGGCGCCACTACTGAATAGGAGAACAGCAATAATGGCATCCACACCGGAAGAACTTAGTCTGGGCTACAGCGAGGACGGCGTCGAACTGATCAAGGAGTTGGACAAGGTCATCCTGACCCGGGGGGCCTGGACCACCATTCTGTTCCGCTACCAGGACTGGGACCGCGCCAAGAATGACTTCGGACCGGAGAAGTACAGCATCCGCCGCTACCAGAAGCGTGGCGGCGACTATCTGCCCAAGTCGAAATTCAACATCTCCAGCAAGGATCAGGCGAAGGCCATCGTCGCGGCACTCAACCAATGGCTGGGGGATGACTGAGCGATGAACCGGCTGCCGCCCGATTTCTGAGCGCGGCCCATGACTGGCGACGAGGCCATCAATTCCCTCAGCTACGCGGTACGGCCCCGCGTCATCGGCAAGTATCTGGGCCAGCTCGGGCTCATGGTCGCCCTCCTCACCCTGGCGCCGCTGCTGGTCTCCCTGCTCTATCATGAATACGATGCCAGCGCCCGCTATCTGACCCTGATCCTGCCGCTGGCGACCCTGGGTTTCCTGGCCGCGCGCCTGCCGACACCCCACCGGCTGCAAGCCAACGAGGCCTTCGTCATCATCGCCCTGGCCTTCCTTCTTACCCCCCTGCTGATGGCCTATCCCATGGCCGGCGTCGGCCTGGGAACCGGCGATGCCCTGTTCGAGGCCATCTCCGCCATCACCACCACCGGGCTCTCCACCCTGCCCAGCGTCGAGGACAAGCCCCGCCATTTCCTTTTTCTGCGCGCCTGGATGCAGTGGTACGGCGGCCTGGGCATCCTGGTCTTCTCCATCGCCCTGCTGCTGCGCAACCATGTGGCTTCGCGGTGCCTGATCGAGGCCAGCGGCGAGGAGGGCCTGATCACCACGACCCGCGTCCATGCCCGGCGGATGTTGCGGGTCTACCTCGGACTGACCCTGATCGGCCTGCTGGCGGTCTGGATCGCTTGCGGCGATTTCTTCGACGCCCTCATCCATACCCTGGCGGCGGTCTCCACCGGCGGCTTCTCCAGCCATGACACCAGTCTCGCCGGACTCGGCACGCCCTGGGCCGCCACTGCCGTGACACTGGTCGCCTTCGGCGGGGCGGTCTCCCTGCCGCTCTACTACTTTGCCGCACGCCAGGGCTGGCGCCGGCTCCTCGCGGACATGGAATTCCGTGCCCTCTGGCTGCTCGCCTTGACGCTCTCCCTTGGCCTCTGGATGCTGCTGCGCCGCACCATGGACGAGGGCACGGCCATCTCCCACGCCCTCTTTCTCGGCTTTTCGGCCCAGTCCACCACGGGCTTCACTGCCATGCCCCTGAACGGGGCCGATCCGGGCATCAAGCTGCTGCTTATCTTCGCCATGGCCAGCGGCGGCTCACTCGGTTCAACAGCGGGGGGCATCAAGCTGTTTCGGCTGCTGGTCCTTTGGCGCCTGGCGATCCTGCTCATCCGGCGCACCGGCACCCCCGCCCACGCCGTGGTGCGGCCCCGCTTCGGGGACAGGCATCTGGAGAGCGACGAACTGGCCAACCTCTTGCTGGTGATCCTGCTCTTTCTTGCCACCATCGTCCTCTCCTGGCTCCCCTTCGTCCTTCAGGGGCAGGATCCCCTCGACAGCCTGTTCGAGGTCGTCTCCGCCACGGGCACCGTTGGTCTCAGCAGCGGCATCAGCAACCTTCAATTGGCTGGCCCCTTGAAGGCCATCCTCTGCCTGGATATGCTGCTGGGACGCCTGGAGATCCTCGCCCTGCTGGTGACGTTCTATCCCGGCACCTGGCTCGGCAAGCGGACGGCGGTATTATGAAGGCGGTATTCGTAGGCGCCAGTTCACTGGCGGTGATGACCGCGCGCATCATGCTCAGGCGCGGCCACGAGGTGATCATTGTCGAGCGCAAGCGGGAGCGGGTGGAGGAGCTGACCAACGAGATCGACTGCGGCCTGATCTGCGGCGACGGCAGCACCCCCGCGATCCTGCGCGAGACCGGGCCGGAGCAGGCCGATATCCTCTACTGCCTCACCAACCACGACCAGACCAACATCATCGCCAGTCTGGTGGGGCGTTCCCTGGGTTTCAGGCGGGTAGTCACCCAGATCAAGGAGCCCGAGTTCGAGCATGTCTGCATCGAGCTGGGACTGGAGGACACCATCGTCCCCGACCAGACCATCGGCCGCCACCTCAGCGATATGTTCGAGGGGCAGGATCCCCTGGAACTCTCTGCCATGATCAAGGACGACGCCAGCGTATTTACCTTCGTGGTCCGCGCGGAGGACGAGGGGACCCTGGCGGAACTCAGTCTGCCCAAAGGCTGCCTCGGCATCTGCCATTACCGCGACGGCGACTTCTCCATCCCTCGGCCCGACACAGGGCTCAAAAGCGGTGATGAGCTGGTGCTCATCAGCCACCGCAAATACCTGCCGCAGATCATGGAGCGCTGGGGGCCGCACAGTCACGTTGAGAACCAGCCCAGCAAATCGGCGGAATCACCCAGCGGCTAAGGAGCTGTCCGGAAATAAGTTGGACAATATCGCGCTCAGATTTAGCCCGGATATTTCATAAATTGCCGTGATGATCGCGCCGGATCAAAGGACAAGCGAGGGCACGGTGAATTTATGAAATATCCGGGTTAGGTCAGATTTGGTCGATCTGATTGGAATTACGGTGACACTTTAAATTACGGTGACACTTTACTAAATACACTTAATTACTAATTAAGTGTATTTAGTAAAGTGTCACCGTAATTCCGCAAAGGGGGAGGGGGCAATCGAGCTCCGCGTATTTTCACGGTAAGGGCGTCCCGCCACTCTGGGGGATGAGAATCAGGCAGGATTTACAGGTGGATGCGCTCTGCTCATCTACCCTCTCGGACCCTTCAACTCCGTAGTTTCCTGACCCGCAGGGCGCGCATCTCCAGCGCCTTCTTCAGGGCGATCAGCAGGCCCAGGCCGATGAAGGCGCCGGGGGGGAGGATGGCAATGAGCATGCCGTGGAAATCCTTGCCCAGGCTCAGGGTCATGCCGCGCACAGCCTCGCCGAACATGAGGTGGGCCTGGGAGAAGAGGGTGCCTTGCCCCACCAGCTCGCGCATCCCCCCCAGCAGGACCAGCACCAGGGTGAAACCTATGCCTATCGCCAGGCCGTCGACCAGGGCGCGCAGCAGGCCATTTTTGGAGGCGAAGGCCTCGGCGCGGCCAATGATGATGCAGTTGGTGACAATCAGGGGGATGAAGATCCCGAGAATCCGGTGCAGCTCGTAGAACCAGGCACTCATGCTGAGTTCGACTGCGGTGACGAAGGAGGCGATCACCATGACGAAGACCGGCAGGCGCACCTCCGGCCTGACCAGGTGCCGGATCAGTGAAATACTGCTGTTGGACAAGACGAGCACAACGGTGGTCGCCAGGCCGAGGCCCAAACCATTGATCGCGTTGCTGGTCACGGCCAGCAGCGGGCAGAGCCCGAGCAGGGCCACCAGGGCCTGGTTGTTACGCCAGAGCCCATCCTTGATGATCGCGCCGTAGCTCATCTCGGCCATCAGGGCTTCTCCTTCGGCTGGGCGGATTGAGGGGGCGCGCGGTAGAGCCGGTCCCCCTGCTCACGGACATAGATCAGGGTGCTCCGCACCGCCTTGACGATGGTGCGGGGGGTGATGGTCGCCCCGGTGAACTGGTCGAAGTCGCCGCCGTCGCGCTTGACCTTCCACTGCTCCTCCGGCGGGTTGCCAAGGGACTTGCCGTTGAACGAGTAGATCCAGTCCGAGCGCTCCTCTTCCACCTTGTCGCCCAGCCCCGGCGTCTCCTTGTGGGAGATGACGCGCACCCCGGCCAGGGTGCCGTCCCGGTCGACCGCGACCAGCAGATTGATCGGCCCGCCGTAGCCGTCGGGGACCATGGGCGTCAGCACCGCAGCCACCGGCTCGCCCCGGAGGCGCCCGCGATAGATGGTCGTGTCATTGGAACCGAGCAGATCGGTCCGATGGACCTGAATGCTGTCCCTGATCATGTCGTTATCGACCCTTTCCGGCGGGATCAGGATCTCCAGTTTGCGCAGCAGGGCGCGCCGCTCGTTCTCCGCGATGCGGTCCCTGGTCTGCCAGTGGGTGAAGGCGACCAGCCCCGTGCCCAGGGCGGCGAACAGGGCGAGGAGGATGCCGGCGATGGCAACCGGTTTCAGATTAACCATCTCTGCCTTCCCCGTGTCCGACCACCCTCGGTTGGCTGTAGTGGTCAATGCTGGGTGCGGCCAGATTCATGAGCAGCACGGCGAAGGCCACTGCATCGGGATAACCGCCCCAGGTACGAATGACGAAGACGATAAGACCGATGGCGGCCCCATAGATCAGTTGCCCCGGCTTGGTGGTGGCGGCCGTCACTGGATCGGTGGCGATGAAGAAGGCCCCCAGCATGGCGCCGCCGCTAAAGAGATGGAACAGGGGGAAGGGATGGGTCGCCGGGTCTATGGTGAAGAAGAACATCGAAATGGCGGCGAGACTGCCCAGCATGGCGACTGGGATATGCCAACTGATCGCCCGCTTGTAGATCAGCCAGACGCCGCCCAGGAACAGCCAGTTGCCGACCCACTCCCACCCGAGGGCGCCGAAATCGCCCCAGAGGGGGCTCTGATGGATCTCGCTTATGGTCCGGTTCATGCTGAGCTGGGTGCGCATCTCATCCAGGGGGGTCGCGCCGGAGAGGGCGTCCCAGGACAACCCCGCCGGCAGCATGCCGGTGAAAACGGCGCTCAGGGTCTCGCCGAAGCTCAGCAGATGTTCGTTAAGCATCCTCGGCGGCAGCCAGTTGGTCATCTCCACCGGGTAGGAGATGAGCAGCAGGATATAGGCCGCCATGGCCGGATTGAAGGGATTGTAGCCCAGGCCGCCGTAGAGCTGCTTGACCAGGACGATGGCGAAGACCATGCCCAGGACCGTGATCCACCAGGGCAGCAGGGGCGGCGTGGCGATGGCGAAGAGCCAGGCAGTCACCAGGGCGCTGAGGTCGCCCAGGACCGGCAGCGCGGGGCGTCCACGGGCACGCATTACGGCGGCCTCGGCCGCCAGGGCCGTGACCGAGGCCAGGATGAGATTGATCAGTACGCCCCAGCCGAAATAGTAGGTCAGGGCGACGATGGCGGGCAGCAAGGCCAGGAGGACCTGGCGCATGACCCGGCTGACGCTGTTGGGGCGCTCGCTGTGAGGTGAGGGAAGGGTCAGAAATTCCATGGGTTACTCGGCCGCCTTGTTCTCTGGACTCGAAGCTACCTTGCCGCGCCGCTGGTCGGCCTCGTCGATCTGCCGTTGCTGGGCCTCGGTCAGGTGCGCGGTATTCTTCGGCACGGCGCCCACCTCGGCCTGGGCCGCCTTTTTCGCCTTGGCCCGCTCCAGCGCCGCCTTGATGGCCGCTTTCTTCGGGTCCTCATCCGTGCCCCCGGCTGCTTGCGGGGCGGACTTCAATGCCTCGGTCTTCTTGCGCAGCCTGGCCTTGCGCTCCTGTTCCAGACGCTCCAGGCGGGCTTGACGCGCCTCGTGCCGGACGCGCGCACGCTCGGCCTTCCGTTTTTCCACCTCGCGGCCCCAGATGGCCCCCTTGGCGAAACGATAGTATTGCACCAGGGGGATATGGGAGGGGCAGACATGGGCGCAACAGCCACACTCGATGCAGTCGAAGAGGTTGTACTCCTGTACCCGGTCCATGTCCCTGGCCCGTGCGTGCCAATAGAGCTGCTGGGGCAGGAGCTGCATGGGGCAGGCGTCGGCACAGCGGCCACAGCGGATGCAGGCATGGGCGGGACCGGGGTCGATCAGCTCGCCGGGGGCGGGCGCCAGCAGACAGTTGCCCCCCTTGGTGATGGGGATGCGGTCGCTATGGAGGGCCAGGCCCATCATGGGTCCACCCAGGATCAGGCGGTCGGTACCGGGACGGAAGCCGCCGCGCTGGGCGATGAGATCGGCGGCCGGGGTGCCCAGCAACACGTCGAGATTACCCGGCTCGACCACGCCGCCCCCCGTAACGGTGACGTAGCGGGAGATGAGGGGGCGGCCCCCCAGCACGGCGTCGGCCACCGCCGCCGCCGTGGCGACATTGTGGCAGACGATGCCGATGTGGGCGGGGATGCCCTTGCTTGGGACCTCCCGGCCGGTGAGGATGCGGATCAACTGCTTCTCGCCGCCGCTGGGGTAGATCGTGGGTATCACCACCAGCTCGGTGGCCTCGACGGGCTCGGCCGCCAAGGCGCGGCGCATGGCCTCGATGGCCTCCGGCTTGTTGTCCTCGACGCCGATCAGACACTCGCCGGTCACGTCCAGGACATGGCGCAGGATGCGGATACCCCGGACGATCCTTTGGGCCTGCTCTCGCATCAGACGGTCGTCGCAGCTGATATAGGGCTCGCACTCGGCACCGTTGATGATCAGGGTATGGATGGCCCGCTCCGGCCCTGGCGCCAGCTTTACCGCGCTGGGGAAGGCCGCCCCGCCCATGCCGACGATCCCGGCCCAGCGAATGCGTTCGATCACCTTGCCGGGGTCCAGCCCGGCGAAATCCGGCATGGGCGGCGGCAGCTCGCCCCAGCGGTCCTCCCCGTCCGGCTCCAGCAGGATGCAGAGGCCGGTCAGGGCGGCCGCGTGGGGGATGGGATGGGGGGCTATGGCGCGCAGGATCCCGGAGGTCGGGGCATGGAGCGAGGCGCTGAGGATGCCGGCGCCCCGGGCGATCTTCTCCCCCTTGAGCACCCTGTCGCCTGCCTTAACCAAGGGCTCCGCCGCCTCGCCGATGTGCTGCCGCAGGGGCAGTACCAGCAGGGGCGGGATGGCGGCCTTGGCCGTGGGCAATCCATTGGACAGGGACTTCATGTCGGGCATATGCACGCCCCCATGAAACTCCCACAGCATGCGCCCGCTGGGCGAGAAACCGTAGGGATGGGTCATGCCGCCTTCCTCCCTATCGCCCGTTCCGCGCTGTCGGGAAAGGGCCAGGACCAGCGCTGGGGATCGACCGCAATGGGCCGCATCTCGATACAGTCCACCGGACAGGGCGGCAGGCAGAGCCCGCAGCCGGTGCATTCGGCGGCAATGACCGTGTGCATGTGCTTGGCGGCGCCCAGGATGGCATCCACCGGACAGGCCTGGAGGCAGAGGGTGCAGCCGATGCAGGCGTTCTCATCGATAACCGCCAGGGCGGGTGGTTTCTCCGCTACCGCCTCGTCCAGGGGGGCGGGATCGCGGCCCAGCAGGTCGGCCAGGGCCACCATGGTCGCCTCGCCGCCGGGTGCGCAGAGATTGATGTTGGCCTCGCCCGCAGCGATGGCCTCGGCATAGGGCCGGCAGCCGGGGAAGCCGCACTGGCCGCACTGGGTCTGGGGCAGGAGGGCGTCGATCCGCTCCACGATGGGATCGCCCTCCACCCGGAAACGAATGGCCGCGTAGCCCAGCAAGAGGCCGAACAGCAGCGCCAGGAAAAAAAAGGTCAGGACCGCCGACAGCATGGTTACTGGGCCACCAGTCCAGCAAAGCCCATGAAGGCCATGGACATGAGGCCGGCCGTGATCAGCGCGATGGCGTTGCCCTGAAAGGGAAGTGGCACGTCCGCCACCGCCACCCGCTCGCGCACGGCGGCAAACAGGGCCAGCACCAGTGAAAAGCCGGTGGCGGCGCCGAAGCCGTAGAGGACCGACTCGATGAATCCATGGTCCTCCTGAACATTGAGCAGAGCGACGCCGAGTACGGCGCAATTGGTGGTGATGAGCGGCAGGTAGATCCCCAGCACCTGATAGAGCAAGGGGCTGGTCTTGTGCATGACCATCTCGGTGAACTGGACCACGACCGCGATCACCAGGATAAAGGCGATGGTGCGCAGGTACTCCAGCCCCAGGGGCTCCAGGAGGTAGTGGCCGACCAGATAGGCACAGGCCGAGGAAAGAGTCAGCACGAACGTGGTCGCCAGACCCATGCCCAGGGCGGTCTCCTGCTTCCGGGAGACGCCCATGAAGGGACAGAGCCCCAGGAACTTCACCAGGACGAAGTTATTGACCAGGATGGTGCCGACCAGAATGAGTAGGTAGTCCTGCATCTCTGCGTATATTAAATCTGAATATTGGAGGAACTTGCAAAATGGCCTTCCTGACCATTTTGCAAGACGAAAACGAAAAATGCGATTTCTCGTTTTCCTCATATTCAATGGCTTAGGCCATTGAATTTGGCGGTTCATCCCTGAACCGCAAGAGGTTCTTGCAGTTTTGCAAGAACCTCATTGAATTCTGAATAAATCCCGGATCGAGGGCCGATGATCCCTCCCCCGCGTGGAAAGGGCAACGTGGATTTGACAAGGAAATTCGGGGAATCCTCCTCCCGACCCGCCGGGGAGGCAATGAGATTCGTCAAGACACCCCAGGACAGCGCCTTACAGCTAGTTTCTCAAACGGGAATCCCTTTGTCTCCAGACCCGGCGAAGTCCCGTCCCCCGCCGTTTATTTTTGTTCGTCGCCGTTTCAATGGGTTAGGAGGTGTTTCGAAAAAACGGCATTTAAAGTCTTTTCAAGAAAAAATGATTAAATGCTTGCAAATAAAGAAATTCATGTTCTATACTCAGCTCAAACCACAGATCAACCCAACCACCGGACGAGGACGAGTAAGATGAGCGCTCGCAACAACACCCAGATAAAACCGCTGGTAATCGCCGTGAGCATGGCGTTGGGCCTCGCCGTTGGAGGCAACGCCACCGCCGGGGGAGACGCCGCCAGGAACTCCCTGCACGGCATCGTCCAGCACACGGTCAACACCAACCCCGAGATCCTCGTCCAGAAGAATGAGTATCTCTCCCGCCGCGAAGAGATCCGCCAGGCGGAGGCCGGTTACTACCCCACCGTCGATGCCAACGCGGGTTACGGCTATGAATATACCGACAGCACGACCACCCGGGGAAACGGCCAAAACGGCGTTGAGCTGGCACGCAAGGAATTGGGGCTGTCCCTGGTGCAGAACGTCTTCGACGGCCACCTGACCACCAACGAGGTGGAACGCCACCGTGCCCGCGCCAGGGCCACGGCGCACCAGCTTGACGGCCAGGCGGAGAAGATTGGGCTGAACGCGGCTCAGGTCTATATCGACATCCTGCGCTACCGGAAGCTGCTCGATCTGGCCCAGGAAAACCTGGCCGTGCATGAGCGCATCCATGACCAGATCAAACTGCGTAGCGAATCGGGTGTGGGCCGCAAGGCCGACCTGGATCAAATCGAGGCGCGGCTGGCCCTGGCCGAGAACAATATCGTCGCGGCGCGGGTCAATGTTCAGGACGCCAAGACCGCCTTCGTCAAGGTGGTCGGCGAGGAACCCGGAAAGCTCAGCCCCGTCCCCAGCATCAGGGGTCAACTGCCGAGCTCCGAGTCGGATGCCGTCTCCCGCGCCCTGAACAACCACCCGATCCTGAAATCGGCCTTCGCCGACGTGGATGCCGCTACCGAGCAGCACGAGGCCGCTGCCTACAACATGTATCCGCGTCTCGACGTGGAACTGGGCGCGACCCACAACGAGGATATCGATGGCGTCAGGGGCACCAACGAAGACGCCACCGCCATGCTGCGGATGCGCTGGAATCTCTATAACGGCGGCAAGGACATGGCCCGCCGCCGGCAGACCGCCCATCAGATCAATGAGGCGAAGGAGATCCGCAACCGCACCCATCGCCAGGTGGAAGAGAGCACCCGCCTCTCCTATGCCGCCTTCAAGGCGACCAGCACCCAGATCACCCTGCTCAAGCGGCAGATCGCCTCCAACATCAAGACCCGTGACGCCTACGTCCAGCAATTCAACCTCAACGAACGCACCCTGCTGGACGTGCTCAACACGGAAAACGACCTCTACCAGTCCCGCCAGGACCTGGTCAAGGCCGAGATGGACAACCTCTTTGCCCAATACCGCGTCATGGCCGACCTGGGCCGCCTGACCGAGACCCTGAGCGTGGTGGTCATCGACGATGATGACGAGGCCCCGGAATACGCCAAGGCGCTGGGCATCGACCCCTATACCGACAAGAAGTACCCGGACAATGAGTACATGGAGGTCACCGAGGACCACGAGATGGAAGTCATCGACGGACCCGAGGACCTGGAAAAGGCTGATGTCGCCGCCAAGGGCGCCAAGGCGAAGGCCCCCGCGGCCCCTTCCGAGAACACCAGCATATCTGCCGCCAGCGTCGCGCAAAAGGACGTGGAAGTGGAAGCGGTCTCCGACATGCTGGCCCAACGGCTCGATTCAGCCACCGGCGCGGGTACGCCCGAAGTCATGGGCGACCTGGGCATCAAGGACGCGAAGGCGCCTGTACCTGCCGGCCCCGGCGTTGCCGAGACCCAGGAACCCCGCGTCATCCCGGCCTCCCCCGTGGTTGCCGAACAGCCCAGGGCCAACCAGGACCCCGGCTTCTGGCGTAAATTGTTCAACTAACCTACTTCAACTAAGCCATGTTTGGCGCGGACCGGCAGTCGATACGGCGCTACTTCATCGACTGCTGGAGAAAGAGACTCGACGGCCAACCGCTTGAACCCCTGGAGCGGCTGGTCGTCGAGGTCTTGCTGGAACACCCTGAATACCATCCCCTCCTCGGCTCCCCCGAGGAGGCCATAGAGCGCGACTTCCCACCCGAGCAGGGCCATCCCAACCCCTTCCTCCATCTGGGGATGCATATCAGCCTGCGGGAACAACTCGCCAGTGACCGCCCCCCCGGCATTCGCGACCTCTATCAGAAAATTACCGCCAAGACCGCTGACAGCCACGAGACCGAACATAGGCTCATGGAGTGCCTGGGACTCATCCTCTGGGAGGCCCAGCGCGACAACCGCATGCCGGATGACAAGGCGTATCTGGAGTGTATTCGGCGGTTGGGTCAGGGCTAGCGATCAAACACAACCCGCAGCCCGGATGAAGCAAAGCGGACAAATCGGCAGGAAAGCCGATTTGCACGCCTTGCGCCCGAAGGGTGCGTCATAGGGAGATGCCGGATGAATCAGGGATGGTCCTGGCTGCTCGCCAGGGAACTGTCCGGGAATAACTTGTACATCTCGCATCTCATCTTCGAATTACGGTGACACTTTACTAAATACACTTAATTAATAATTAAGTGTATTTAGTAAAGTGTCACCGTAATTCGATCTTCAATCGATCTGTTTCGCGGCAGAGCCGCTCCCACGGCGGTGGGAGCGGCTCTGCCGCGAAAATCTGACCTGAATCTGAGCGCGATATTGTCCAACTTATTCCCGGACAGCTCCCAGGGATTATTGACAATCCCCCTGGACAACTGACCGCCGGTCACTTAGCCTGCGCGCTCCATACTGACCGGCTGTCATTTCAATGAAAAAGCACGCCAACCTCGTTCTTATCCTTACATTTGGCCTTTGTACAGTTTCAAACCCCTCCGTGGCAGCCGAACCGCCCAAAATGAGGGCTGCCCTCGCGGTCACGGCCACTATGCCAAAGCAGGAACACTGGACCACCCGTGTAACCGCCAGCGGCGCTTTGGAAGCATGGCAGGAGGCGGTGATCGCGGCGGAGGTGGGAGGCCAGCGTATCGACAGTATCCTGGTGGATGTGGGCGACCGGGTTCAGAAGGGCCAGGAGCTGGCGCAACTGGCCCAGGACTCGGTCCGGGCCGACCTCAAGCAACAGGAGGCCAAGGTGGCCCAGGCGGAGGCCAGCCTTGCCGCCGCCCGCGTCAACGCGGAGCGGGCGCGTCAGCTCAGGGCCAGCGGTGCCCTGCCGGCCTTGCAGATCGACCAATACCTCACCGAGGAAGCAACCGCCAAGGCCAATCTCCGCGCCCAGCGGGCCGCCCTGCTCAGTCAGCAAATCCGCCTCCGGCAGACCCATATCCTGGCGGTAGATGATGGGGTGATCTCCTCCCGGAGCGCCACCCTGGGGGCCGTGGTTCAGGCCGGCACCGAGCTGTTCCGGCTGGTCCGACAGAACAGGGTGGAATGGCGCGCCGAGGTGGCGGCCCGCGACTTCGCCCAGATTAAGCCGGGGCAAAAGGTCAGCCTGACCCTGCCAGGCGGCGAGCGGGTGGAGGGCCTGGTCCGCGCCGTCTCCCCTACCCTGGACGCCAACACCCGCACGGCCAGGGTCTTTGTGAGTCTCCCCCCCGACAGTCCCGCCAAGGCCGGCATGTTCGCCCAGGGGGAGATATTTTCCGGCGCAAACCAGGCACTGACCCTGCCCCATACCGCCGTCATCCTGCGCGACGGCAACAGCTATGTCTTTACCATCGGCGAGGACAACCGGGTCGGCCAGCGCCCAGTGCGGGTCGGCCGGCGCGGTGACAGGCGAGTGGAGATCGCCGAGGGGCTCGATGCCGGTACCCGCGTGGTCGCCACCGGCGGCGCCTTCCTCAATGACGGCGACGGCGTGCAGGTGGTGGACGAGCCGGGGGCTACGCAATGAACCCGAACATCCGTTATCTCGCGCAAAGGCGCAAAGACGCGAAGGTAAAGAAAGACCCGGTAGGGTGCGGTGAGGCACGAACCGCACCGATTAGGCTGGTCACGCAGACGGTGCGGTTCGCAGGCTCACCGCACCCTACAGGCTTTGCGCCTTTGCGCGAGAACAAAGGGATTTCGCAATGAACGTCTCCGCCTGGTCGATCCGCAATCCGGTCCCCGCTATTCTGCTGTTCGCCCTGCTGACCTTCCTGGGCATCAGCGGTTTCAGGGCGCTGGGCATCCAGAACTTCCCTGACATCGACTTCCCCACCATCGTGGTCACCGCCACCCTGGAGGGGGCCGATCCGGCCCAGTTGGAGGCGGAGGTCGCCCGCAAGATCGAGAACCAGGTCGCCACCCTCGAAGGCATCAAGCACGTCCGCAGCATCCTGACCGAGAGCACGGCGGCCATCTACGCCGAGTTCGAAATCGAGAAGAACACCGAGACCGCCCTCAACGACGTGCGCAACGCAGTGGACAGCGTACGGGCCAGCCTGCCCGCTGCCCTGGATGACCCGGTCGTCTCCAAGATCACTACGGCCGGCGGCGCCATCGTCAGCTTTACGGTGGCCTCGGACAGCATGGACGAGGAGGCGCTCTCCTGGTTCGTGGACAACGAGGTGGCCAGAACAATCATGGCGGTCAAGGGGGTCGGCAAGGTCTCCCGCGTGGGCGGGGTGGATCGCGAGATCCACATCGACCTGGACCCGGCCCTGATGAACGGGCTGGGCGTGACAGCGGCCGATGTCTCCACCCGCCTCGGCCAGGTGCAGCAGGACGCCCCCGGCGGGCGCGGCGACATCGGGGGAGGGATCCAGTCGGTGCGGACCCTGGGCCGGGTCGATACGGCGGACGAGATCGGCGCCCTGGAGATCCCCCTGGCGGGCGGGCGTCATGCCCGGCTCGATCAGGTCGCCCAGGTCAAGGACACGATTGCCGAGCGCTCCACCTACGCCCTGCTGGACGGCGGGCCGGTGGTCGGTTTCCAGGTCACGCGGGTACGCGGGGCGAGTGAGGTTGCGGTGGTCGATGCCGTGCGCAAGTCCGTGGAAAAATTCGCCGCCGGCCACCCCCAGGTCCGAATCGCCGAGGCCTACAACACCATCGAGCGGGTCCGGGACAATTATTCGGGCTCCATGCTCCTGCTCTACGAGGGCGCGGCCCTGGCGATCCTGGTGGTGCTCTGGTTCCTGGGCGACTGGCGGGCTACCCTGGTCTCGGCCACTGCCCTCCCCCTGGCGATCATCCCCACCTTCGCCGCCATGCATTGGTTCGGTTTCTCCCTCAACATCCTCACTCTGCTCTCCCTGGCGCTGGTGGTAGGGGTGCTGGTGGATGACGCCATCGTCGAGGTGGAGAATATCGTGCGCCACCTGCGCCTCGGCAAGACGCCCTACCAGGCGGCCATGGAAGCAGCGGACGAGATCGGCCTGGCCGTTATCGCCACCACCTTCACCCTGGTCGCCGTCTTCCTGCCCACCGCCTTCATGGGCGGGGTGCCGGGCAAATTTTTCCGTCCTTTCGGCATCAGCGCGGCGGTCGCCGTGCTCTTTTCCCTGGCAGTGGCCCGGCTGCTGACGCCCATGATGGCGGCCTATCTCCTCAAGCCCCACGACGACAGACCTGGCGATAGCCGCCTGATGGAACGCTATCTAGGCTGGGTGAACTGGTGCCTGAACCATCGTTTGAAGACCATCGTCGCGGCGACGTTGCTGTTCGTCGCCTCCCTGGCCCTGCTGCCACTATTACCCAAGGGCTTCGTGCCCCCAGCCGATACCGCCCTGACCTCCGTCACCCTGGAATTGCAGCCAGGCAGCACGGTGGACGATACCCGCGCCCTGGCGGAACAGGCGCGCCTCCTGCTGGAACCCATGGACGATGTGCGGCAGGTCTTCACCCTGGTGGGTGCGGCGGGCTCCGTCAGCAGCGGTCCCTTCCAGGGCGGGGGCAGCAGCGACGTGCGCAAGGCGACCCTGACCGCCGTCCTGAGCCAGCGCCACGAGCGATCCCGCACCCAGATCGCAGTGGAAAATGAGATCCGCGAGCGTCTGCAAGTCCTCCCCGGCGCACGAGTGACCATCGGCACCGGCGGGGCCGGCGAGAAGTTGCAGGTCACCCTGGCCAGCGACGACGGACAGGTGCTACAGACTGCGGCCAAGGCAGTGGAGCGTGATCTGCGCACCCTGCAGGGGATCGGCAATGTAGTCTCGGGTGCCAGCCTGCAACGGCCCGAGATCCACATCACCCCCGACGTCGCCCGCGCGGCGGAACTGGGCATCAGCACAGAGGCCCTGGGCCGGGTGGTGCGGGTGGCGACCAGCGGCGACTTCTCCACCCGCCTGCCCAAGCTCAACCTGCCCCAACGCCAGATCCCGGTTCGGGTGCAGCTTGATCGTGCGGTGCGCGGCGATCTGGCAACCCTGCGGCAACTGCGCATACCGGGCCGCAATGGGGATGTGCCCCTGAACGCGGTGGCCGATATGGGTATCGGCAGTGGACCGGCCCAGATCGACCGCCTGGACCGCATGCGTAATATCACCATCGATGTGGAGCTGGGTGGCCGGCTCATCGGGGATGTCATGGCCGAGGCAAACCGACTGCCCTCGCTGCAAAACCTGCCCGCTGGCGTACTGCGACCGGCCTCGGGCGACGCCGAACGCATGGGCGAGCTGTTCGGCAGCTTCGGCTCGGCCATGCTGATCGGCATCCTCTGTATCTACATGGTGCTGGTGCTGCTGTTCCACGACTTCCTGCAACCGGTCACCATCCTGGCCGCCCTGCCCCTCTCCATCGGCGGGGCATTGCTGGCCCTGCTGATTACCGGCAACAGCTTCTCCATGCCCTCGGTCATCGGCCTGCTCATGCTGATGGGCATAGTCACCAAAAACTCCATCCTGCTGGTGGACTACGCCATCATGGCGCGCAACGAACAGGGCCTGGCGCGCTTCGACGCCCTGGTGGATGCCTGCCACAAGCGGGCGCGCCCCATCGTCATGACCACCATCGCCATGGGCGCCGGGATGATGCCCACGGCCCTCGGGCTGGGGGTGGATCCCAGCTTCCGCTCCCCCATGGCGGTCGCGGTGATCGGCGGCCTGATCGCCTCCACCTTCCTCAGCCTGCTGGTGATACCCGTGGTCTTTACCTATGTGGATGACTTCCTGGTCCTGTTCCGCCGGCTGATCCGGCGCCTTTCTTCCCACGGGGAGGTGTTATGAGTCAGCACCTGCGCGCCACCTGTCCGGAGGATAAGGAAAAGCGCCGCCGCCTCATCCTCGACGCGGCAGAAAAGCTCTGGCTGGACGACCCCGAACGCATGGCCAGCATGGCCGAGATCGCCCAGGCCGCCGGCTTGGCCAAGGGCACCGTCTATCTCTACTTCCGCAGCAAGGAAGAGCTGCTGCTGGCCATGCACGAGCGCCACAACGGCCTCTTCTTCGACAGCGTCATCGAACGGGCCGGACAGGATCAGCTAATGGCCATTGAGGACATGATCGACTTGATCCGGGGTCTGCTGATCGCCACCCCCGCCTTTCTGCCCCTGGCCACCCTCTGCCACGGACTGATGGAACGCCACATCCCCCTGGAGACCGCCTACGCCTTCGAGGAACGGACCCATGCCCATCTGGACCGGGTGGTGACCGCCCTACAACGCCACTTCCCTACCCTCACCCAGGCCCTGATGCTGCAAAGCTACGCCCTCATCCTGGGGCTTTGGCAGTTGTTGCGGCCCTCCCCCCTCAAGGAGCTGATGCGCCAGCGAGAGCTGGTCTGCGCCTGCACCGACGACTACCTCAATGCATTGGACCTGGCCCTGCGGGCACTCTGGCGCGGGGCGCTCACGCCGGAACCTGATTAGCAAGATACTTCAGCAGGATTTTCCATCCAGGGTTCGACATGGCCCTCCAAAGCAAAGTCGAAGGCCTGAACCCTGTCGCACAGGACCGTAGGGCGGAACCCGCCAAGGTTTCCGCCCTACGATGACGGACGAAGATAACAACGGCGACTTGATGATAAACCTCAAGGCGCCGGGTTGAAGTATCTCAGGTGGTGCTGCCGCACCTCCTCTTCCAATCCCTCCGTCCATTCGATCTCCAATGCGCCGATGTTTTCCTTGAGTTGCCCCAAGTTGGTGGCGCCGATGAGGGTGCTGGCAACGAACCAGCGGCAGTAGACGAAGGCGAGGGCGAGTTGGGCGGGGGTGAGGCCGTGGCTTTCGGCGAGTTGGGCATAGGCGGCGACGGCGGGTTGCACGCTGGGTTTTTCATAGCGCTGGCCGAAGCCCTTGAAAAGGGTGATGCGCCCCTGGCTGTTCGGATCGCGCAGGTATTTGCCGCTGAGGTGGCCGAATGCGAGGGGGGAGTAAGGGAGCAGGGCGATCCCCTCGCGGTGGCACATCTCCAGCAGGGCGGTTTCGTAGGTGCGGTTGATCAGGCTGTAGGCGTTATGCACACTGATGACACGCGGCAGGCCGAACTCCCTGGCGGCGTTGAGGAACTGCATCAGACCCCAGGGCCATTCGTTGGAGAGCCCCAGTTAGCGCACCTTGCCTTCTCGGACCAGTTCGGCCAGGGCCTCCAGGGTCTCGCGGATGGGGGTGAATTCCCGCTCCTGCATGGGGTCGTAGAGGTAGCCGCCGAACGTGGGGACGTTGCGTTCGGGCCAGTGGAGCTGGTAGAGGTCGATGTAGTCGGTCTTGAGCCGCCGCAGCGACCCCTCGATGGCGGCGCGGATGCCGGCCCGGTCGAAGCGGAGCTGGCCGTCCCTGATCCACCGCATCCCCCGGCCCGCGCCCGTGACCTTGGTGGCCAGGACGATCAGGTCCCGCCGCTGCCGCGCCAGCCAGTTGCCGACAATGGTCTCGGTGCGATGGACCGTCTCGGCCCGTGGCGGGACCGGGTACATCTCCGCCGTGTCGATGAAGTTGATGCCGCATGCGCGGGCATGGTCGAGCTGGGCATGGGCCTCCGCCGCGCTGTTCTGCTGGCCGAAGGTCATGGTGCCCAGGCAGATGGCGGAGACTTCGAGGGGGCTGGCGCCGAGACGGGTGTAGCGCATGGCGAGAACCGGATCAGCCCGGAAAGGCCGGGTAGTCGGTGTATCCCTGTTCCCCGCCGCCGTAGAAGCTCTCCCGACGGGCCTCGTTGAGGGGCCAGCCGTTCTCCAGCCGGGCGGGAAGATCGGGGTTGGCGAGATAGGGAACGCCGAAGGCGACGAGGTCGGCAAGGCCTGCGTCGATGGCCTGCCGGGCGCGGGTCGCGTCATAGCCGCCGCAGAGGATGATCGGACCCCGGAATCTGTCGCGGATCTTCGGGATCAGTCCCTCCGGGATCGCCGGCAGGCCGAAGCTGGCCTGGTCATTGATGTGCAGATAGGCGATGCCGCGCCGGTCCAGTTCCCCGGCCAGGTAGAGGACGGTGGCCTCCATCTCCGGGTCTTCGGGCATGGCGTTGAAGCGCCCGCTGGGGGAGATGCGGACCCCGGTGCGCCCGGCGCCGATGGCGCCGGCAACCCCATCGACGACTTCGAGCAGCAATCGACAACGGTTTTCCACCGAGCCGCCGTAAGCATCGTTGCGGCTATTGACCAGCGAGTTCATGAACTGGTCGAACAGATAACCGTTGGCGCCGTGGATCTCCACCCCATCCAGCCCCGCCTCGCGGGCATTGCACGCGGCCTGGGCAAATTCGTCGCGAATCCGGGCGATGCCCGCCGGGTCCAGGGCACGGGGAGGGCTGGCCGGCACATTAGCGGGGTTGCCGTTCTCGTCGAAGGCGAAGCAATAGGCATCGGGGGCGGCTGTGCCGGTGGGTCCCTCGGGGGCCATGCCATCGGGCTGTAGGCTTTGATGGGAGACGCGGCCCGTGTGCCAGATCTGCGCGAAGATCCTGCCGCCGGCGGCATGGACCGCCTCAGCGACCCCCTTCCAACCGCTGACCTGTTCAGGGGCGTAGATGCCGGGCGTCCACAGATAACCCCGTCCCCTGGGCGATACCGGCGCGCCCTCGGTGATGATCAACCCAGCCGTGGCGCGCTGGCCGTAGTATTCGGCCATGAGCGCCGTCGGAACGTCATTCGCCCCGGCCCGGCAGCGGGTCATCGGGGCCATGAGGATCCGGTTCTTCAGGGGCAGGTTTTTTAGAAGGAAAGACTCAAAGAGTGGATGGGACATGGCGACCTCGTAATTTGCTGGCTGATTCTGCGGCATATTGTGTTACAAAAATGGTCTAAAGTAGCCCCATGCACGAGTTATCCCTATGTGAGTCCCTGCTCCAGATCATGGAGCGTAGCGCCGTGGAGCAGGGCTACAGCCGCGTGAAGCGGGTCTGGCTGGAGATCGGCGCCCTCGCCGGGGTCGAAGTGGAAGCGATGCGCTTCGGCTTCGATGTGGCGACCCGAGGCTCCCTGGCCGAGGGGGCGGGGCTGGAGATCATCGAACTGCCGGGCGAGGCCTGGTGCATGGCCTGCGCGAAGAAGGTCCCGGTGCGGCAGCGCTACGATGAATGCCCCGCCTGCGGGGGCTGCCAGTTGCAGGTGACCGGCGGCGACCAGATGCGGATCAAAGAGTTGGAAGTGGAGTAATTTTGAAGGCTTTAGGCTGAAGGTGGGAGCTTTCTTCCTCAAGCCTAAAGCCAAATTTATTGGAGCGCACGATGTGTACAGTTTGCGGATGTGGCGAGGGCGAGGCCCGGATCGAAGCCCATGATCACCATCATCACCACCACGGGGACGAATCTCCTGGGTCGCGCCTAGTGCGCATCGAACAGGACATCCTCGCCAAGAATAACGAATACGCCGCCGCCAACCGGCGCCATTTCAGCGAGCGGGGCATCCATTGCCTGAACCTGGTCTCCAGCCCCGGCTCGGGCAAGACCGCCCTGCTGATCCGCACCCTGAACGACCTCAAGGGGGAGTTCGCCCTCGGCGTCATTGAGGGCGATCAGCAGACCAGCCTAGACGCCGACCGCATCCGCGAGACCGGGGTGCCCGCCATCCAGATCAACACCGGCAAGGGCTGCCACCTGGACGGCCATAGGGTGGGCCACGCCCTGGAGAGCCTGAAACCGGAGCGAGGCAGCCTGCTCTTCATCGAAAACGTGGGCAATCTGGTCTGCCCGGCGGCCTTCGACCTGGGCGAGGCCCACAAGGTGGTCATCCTTTCCGTCACCGAGGGGGAGGACAAGCCGATCAAGTACCCCGACATGTTCCATGCCGCCGACCTGATGTTGCTGAACAAGATCGACCTCCTGCCCCATCTCGATTTCGACCGGGAACGCTGCATCGACTACGCCCGCCGGGTCAATCCGCGCATCAAGGTGATCCAGACCTCGGCCCGGACCGGCGAGGGCATGGCCGATTGGTATCAATGGCTCAGGGCCAGCCGCCAGATGGCGCTGGCGGGCCATCCTGTCCTAGCCGGGGAGGGCTGAGCATGTGCCTGGCGGTCCCGATGCGGGTGGATGCCATCGCGCCCAACTCCCAGATGGCCCAGGTCTCCCTCGGTGGCGTGCGCAAGGAGATCTCCCTGATGCTGGTGGATGACGTGGCCGTGGGCGACTACGTCCTGATCCATGTGGGCTACGCCCTCAACAAGATCAGCGAGGAAGAGGCACAAAAGACCCTGGAACTCTTCGTCGAGGCGGGGCTGTTGGAGATCTGAACAAGGCTCGCGCAAAGACGCAAAGGCGCAAAGAATGCGCCCAAGTCCTTCACCCACGTCTTTGCACGAGGTTGCTGTTCAGCTCCCCCTCCCTCCGGGAGGGGGTTGGGGGGAGGGGCGGTTTCCGGGTTGGGCTGGATAGACAGTAGTTAGGCGTCGAGCAAGAATAACTTGAGCAATATTGCGCTCGGATTTAGGTCAGATTTGGTCGAACCGATTGAGCAAAACCGCAGGCGTAGCAGCGCTACGTCGAGGATTTTGCGATTGAGGTTCGGCCAAATATGGCCTG
>JAHJDE010000153.1 GCA_018812525.1 Gammaproteobacteria bacterium | reverse complement strand
TAATAGCGCAAGCACGGTTCTGTGAGGGGCTTGAAGGTCTAAGCGGTGAACCGCCCGTGTCTTGTGTTCACGTAGTAGCCGCGTGCGGCGAGGCGTTCAATGAAAGCATCACAGGAAATGGACAGACCCCGCTTGGGCCTTCGGTCTACTCGACCGGCAGTTTTTCAAGAGCGGTCAGGCCGACTTCCACGTCGACATGCCCCAGCGGCCCAGAGTGGAAACGTCCTCGCTGACACTGGGGGCCACTATACTGCGCCTTCCTCACGCTGGACCAAGTGTTCACATTCACTTGCTTGCTCATGTCGATAGCTCTTCGATTCCCCTGCAAATCCTCCAGCACCGATGCGGCTGATAGCGCTGGAAATCCAGGGGCAGGGTCTCGGCGGTGATCTCTTCGAAGACTGCTTCGCCCTCCAGTGCGGGATCGAGCTTGAAACCCCGGCGGTTGTTGGAGAAGTAGAGCGTCCCACCGGGGTTCAATAGCCGCAGTGCCTTGCGCAGCAGCCAGGGATGATCGCGCTGGATGTCGAAGCTCTCTTGCATGCGCTTGGAGTTGGAGAAGCTCGGCGGGTCCAGCACAATCAGGTCGAAGCGCTCGCCAGTCGCCGGGGCCTCCTGGATGAACTGGAGCACATCGGTGCAGATCAGACGGTGACGCTGGGGGTCGTCCAGGCCATTCTGGATCAGGTTGCGCCTGGTCCATGCCTGGTAGGTCTGCGACATATCGACCGTGAGGGTGCGGCTGGCGCCACCGGCGGCAGCATAGACTGTGAAGCTGCCGGTGTAGGCGAAGAGGTTGAGCAGGCTCGCGCCCTGGGCCTGTTCGCGGACCATCCGGCGGGTATCGCGGTGATCAAGAAAGAGTCCCGTGTCCAGGTAGCGCTCCATGTTCACCTCGAAGAGCAGGTCCCGCTCGCGGATGCTGAAGGAGGGGGCATCCTCGGCCAGTTTCTGATATTGGTCGCTACCCCGCTGACGGCGGCGCAGCTTGAGGGCGACCCGGTTCGGCGGCATCTCCAGCGCGGTGGCCAGCGCCGCCCGGTGCTCGGCAATCTGGGCATCCTCCTCCATAGGGCGCTTGCCCTCGAAGAGTTGCAGGTGCAGCCAATCGCCATAGCGGTCGATGGCGTAAGGCAGCTCGGGTATGTCACGGTCATAGAGCCGGTAGGCCTCCAGCCCCTCCCGCCTGGCCCATTTGCGCAGGTGGCGGCTGTTCTTCAGTACCCGGTTGACCAGGGCCTCGGTCTGGTTCATGGCGCCACCTTGCGGGCCACCTGGACCAGGGCGGCCCAACCCACCAGAAAAGCGATTCCCCCAAGAGGCGTGATGGCGCCGAGTCCCTTGATCCCGGTGATCGCCAGCAGGTAGAGGCTGCCACTGAAGAGCAGCATGCCGATCACGAAGCCATAGCCCGCGATGCGCAGCGCCCTTTCCTGTCCCCCGGTTCCGAGCGCCAGCAAACCAGTCGCCAACAGGGCCAGTGCGTGGAGGGCCTGATAGTCAACTGCCTTCTCCCAGATACGCAGCATCTCCGGGGCTAAAACCTGCTCCATGACATGGGCGCCAAAGGCGCCCAGGGCGACGGTGAGGAAGCCAAAAATGGCTCCGGCGGTGATCATTGTTTTCGCGGTCATGGCCTGCCTCGACGGAATTCTGAGAATAATAGACAGGATCGCACCCTGCGCCCGTGCGGACTCTCATTATCCATCAGACCTTTGCGGACCGATACGCAGGGCAGAGATCCAGGACGGGCAAGGCGATCATCAGGATCTCGGCGACCTCGCGTCCTCCGCCGTGGTGAACATCCCGGGTATGGGGCCATAGCCTTCGAAACGGGCCTTACCCTTGGGCCGGGGGAGCTTGAAATCGAAGACACTCACGCCATGCCGACTCTCGCCCTGATAGGTGCGGCCGCTGCTGGCACCGAACATCACCGGCAGGTTGGTCCTTTTCTCGGTGCCCAGGTACAGCATCACATGGGAGACGGAGCGGTTGATTTTGTAGGTGCCGCTCCAGAACAGCAGGTCGCCGGGCCTGAGTTCCTTCAGCTCGGGCGCGTCGGTCCGGTGGACATTGGCCGGGATGAGGGCTCCCCTCTGCTTCGACCAAGCGTAGATCAGATCGGCCTGGCGCGGGGCGTCGCGGAAACCCTGGGATTTCAGCAGGTATTGAATGGTGCCGGAGCAATCCATGCCGCCATTGCGGGGGTTGTTGGAGCCGTAGGCGTAATAGAGATCCATTTCGGTCATCGCCAAAGCGGCGCTGATGATCTCCCGGATGCGCTTGGGCTGACGGTCGAATTCCACCAGATCTGCCGGCCGCAATGCGGTCACAACTGCCTTTGGCCGGGTCTTGGCGGGGCCTTCCGTGATGGCGTCCAGGGAAGTCGTGGCAACGGCAGCGGAGGACGCTTTCACGGGCGTGGGCGGGGCCTCCTTGGGTTTATCGGCAGCAACCGGTGCTGTGGCGGTGGATTTCTGTTTGGCCCTTTTTCCCTTGAGGCGGGTCGCTGTCGCCTCGGGCGCTGTCTCCGGGGTTGCTGTGTTCCTTTCCCTTGTCGGAACGGCCGGCGCAGCACCCTTCTCTCCGGAAACCGGTTGATCGGTGGCGGGCCTGGAGGCTGCCTTTTTACGGCGCGGCACAGGCCGTTGCGGGACAGCTAACTGGCGCAGAAAGGATTTCAGGCCATACATGGGCGAATGATAGCGTCCGCCTGCCAGGGCAGGACCAGGGATCGTCAGGGCGGCGATGAATAGGGCGAGGCTGATGGTACGCATTTTTCTCTGCTCCTCTTTTGCCTAATCTGAAGACCTGAACTGGGGCGGGTAATTCCAATTAAAGCCTGAAATCCGGGCATGGGTCTCATTTTTGGGATATGGGTCCTTGCCCCTGGGAAACGGGTTCTCTTCTGTTGCAGCGCGCTGAAATTTCGTCTTGAACTATGACGGACCTGGACTATCGTTACTAGGGTATGTTTGATGAAGATGTTTCGTCGTTTCCTTCAGGATGACAGGGGGTTGCGACGAGGGTGGCGGGCAGTGCCGGTGTCGGCTGTCAGGGGTCAAGGCCGGTCTGCCTAGAAGCGCTGTATCACTTGAACAGGGGGTTCGCATGAAACCGACGCAAAGTACCTGCTGTCCGACGGTGGGTGCGATTTACCGGGATTTCCTGAATCGCAGCTTCATTGTCCTAAAGGCAGCGAATATAGTTCTCATCGAATACGCCGACGGGCACTTTAAACGTCTGCAACAGAATGAATGGAGCCAGTTAGGGCCACGTTCCGCGCTGTTCTGATTATCAGGGGTCGCTGAAATCCTTCCCGGGGTATATCCAGCGTCCCCTTTTTTATTGCCTGGGGTTCTTGAGTGCCGGAATGCTTTGCATTTGACTCACATTCCGCACCCAACTTCACAACAAATCCCTATTTTATCGCAGCAAATCGCAGCACGTTGTCACCTACTACCTTGGCCGCCCGAACAAACCATAACTCAATCCACCAGAAAGTGCTGGACAAAATAGCTGCAACCG
>JAHJDE010000152.1 GCA_018812525.1 Gammaproteobacteria bacterium | reverse complement strand
AGGGGGTAGTCGGTTAGCGCCTCCACCCCCTACATGTTGTGGTCACCATTCATAGCCATGCGTCACCGCGGCTTCGGTGACGGGCTCGGTGACAACGGCTTGTTCCAGGAGGCGCTAACCGACTACCCCCTTTCCAGCATTGCGCCGATGATGTTTAGGTGTTCTCCGCCCGTTCGCCAGGAGTGTTCATCTTCTCGGTCATAGCCTGAAGAGATTGATTGATGCGCTCCAGGTCATCTTTTTCTTGGCGCAACTTCTGATACTCGGATTTTGCCTTTTCCAATCGGGCGGCAAGAGCGTCACGATCCGCTTGCAGTGCTCTGAAAGTATCCGCGTTGATGGCTGCGTGAGTTTTCCGCTCAACTTCATCAAAGAGGAATGCGGGCTTGTCTGAGGGAAACTCGCGGGCAATCCATTCTTTCAAGTTCTGCCGAGTAACATGCCGCCGTTCTGGTGCAACGTGTTCTTGCGAGCCGTCGAAGGACTTTCCGTTTTCACGGCTCACCAGCAGAGCCCCTTTTTCGATGGCTTCGTGAAGTGCGCGACACCTTGGTTCAAGGCATTTGATGTATGGATGCCGAAAGATGGCCCGGTGAACCTGGGTTGCCACATTTAGGTGTTCTTCAACCTCGTTCGGGGGAACTCCGCACCAAAGCGCTGCGGCTACTGGAACCGGATAAACGGTGTAATAGGACTGAACGTGATCGCAGCTATCAGTTTCCCAGGGTTTCTGCATAGAAGTCATCCTTTGGCAGCCTATAAGTAATCCCTTGGATTATACGGGGCGTTGCAGTACATTACAGTACATTTGCAGCCAGTCTGACAGGGGAGCCATGGCCACCACCAAGACCGCGACACTGACCTTTCGCATCGATCCCGGCGTGAAGGAGGGGTTGCGCACCGCTGCGCAGCAGGAGCACCGCTCCATCGCCAACATGGTGGAGGTGCTGATCCGGGACTATTGCGGGCGCAATGACATCCCTATCGAAGAGCCGACATCAAAGCCCGGAGCAGGAAAGAAGTGAGCGCAGCCAATAATGAAAACAGCAAGGAGCGGGGCTGTGACCGTGGCGTGTAAGAAAACGGACAAGGGGCAAACCGGCGCGCCTCGCGTATCGCAAGCGCTACAATTGCCCGCAGGCGTGCAAGATGTTGTGAAGGTCAGCGGCGGCCAAACAAGCCTGGTGAAGACCAAACAACGGGTCGCGGACCACGGCGAGGTGTTCACCCCCGCGTGGATGGTCGAGGCGATGCTCGACCTTGTGAAGGAGGAGTCCGAACGCATCGACTCCCGCTTTCTGGAACCGGCGTGCGGCAGTGGCAACTTTCTGGTTCAGGTGCTCAAGCGCAAGCTCGCCGCTGTGCAGGGCAAATTCGGCAAGTCGGACTTCGAAAGACAGCACTATGCACTGCTGGCGTTGATGAGCATCTACGGCATCGAACTGCTAGCGGACAACATCGCCGAGTGCCGCGCAAACATGCTGGAGATTCTCGCCGACTACCTCAACCTTGATGAATCGGACAACCTCTATCGGGCCGCTTCCTACGTGCTGTCACAGAACCTCGTGCACGGCGACGCCTTGACCATGCTCACCAGCGAAAAACAGCCGATCACCTTTGCCGAGTGGGGCTACCTCGGCAAAGGCAAGTTCCAGCGGCGCGACTTTAGCCTCGAAATCCTCACCCACTCCTCGGCCTTCAGCGCGGAGGATGATCTCTTCTCCCAGCTTGGCAAGCACGAGATTTTCACGCCGATCAAGACCTATCCCCCGATGACGGTGAGCGAACTGGCCGCCGCACTTGGTGACGCGCCGAAGGAGGTCTTATGAACGGGCAGGCCGGTTTCACCCTGCGCGGTCGCAACCCGGACGTGCTGACCTGCATCGCCAATCTTTCGAACGATGAGGTTTTCACGCCACCGGAGTTCGCCAATCGGATGCTGGATACCTTGGCCGAGGCCTGGGCGGCGAGTCATAACGGAGCGAATCTCTGGGCGGACAGTTCGGTACGGTTTCTCGACCCCTGCACCAAGTCGGGCATCTTCCTGCGCGAGATCACCAGCCGTCTTACCAAGGGGCTGACGGAAGAGATGCCGAACCTCGATGAGCGCGTCAATCACATCCTGACCCAGCAGGTGTTTGGCATCGGCATTACGCACCTCACCAGCCTGCTGGCGCGGCGGAGTGTCTATTGCTCTAAGCACGCCAATGGCGAGCACTCGATTGCCAAGGGCTTCGACAGCGATGGCGGCAATATTTGGTTTGAGCGGCTGGAACATACCTGGGCAGAAACGAAGTGTATTTATTGCGGTGCGCCGAGGACAATCTTCGACCGCGAGGAGGGGCTTGAGACCCATGCCTATGCGTTCATCCATACTGACAACATCATGGCTCGGCTCGCCGAGTTGTTTGGAGACAATATGCAGTTTGACGTAGTGATTGGTAACCCACCCTATCAGATGACGGGCGGAGCGGGTGGAAGCAGTGATTCTTCGATATATCACCTATTTGTGGAGCAGGCCCAACGTCTCGATCCTCGATATTTGACTATGGTTGTGCCATCTCGCTGGCTAGCAGGTGGTCGTGGACTCGACAACTTCAGAACGTCGATGCTCAGTGGGGGCCACCTCCGAAACCTCGTAGATTTTCCGGCGTCTAAGGAGACTTTCCCCGGCGTGGAGATAAAGGGTGGAATCTGTTATTGTCCAGCCAATAGTTATCACTACATCAAGTTGCCGCATATTGAGTACATGGCAAACCGAAGAATGACTTAATTTTCTTGGTGTCTTTTTGCAAACTACGCATTACAGAATAAATTTTATCCTTTAGTTCAAGCT
>JAHJDE010000151.1 GCA_018812525.1 Gammaproteobacteria bacterium | reverse complement strand
TGGTACAGGGATGTACCGTTTACGGACCAAAGGATGGAAAAATGCGATTTTTCGTTTTCTTCATTTTCAATGGCTTAGGCCATTGAAAATGGCGGTTCATCCCTGAACCGCAAGAGGTTCTTGCAGTTTTGCAAGAACCTCAAATGCAAAGCATTCCGGCACTCAAGAACCCTAGTGTCATTCAGTTACCATGAAAATCACAAAACCCAGGAAGACAATCCGGTGCGTTTGTCTGTGCTCCCACCTCCCTGGTCAGGGACAAGCCAGTGAATTCCTTCAGGTTCCTTAGCGTCCTTTGCGGTTAAATGTAGGGAATTAGGATGAAATATCCGGGCCAGCGACAATAATCAACAAAATTCAACAGGACAGGGGTTAATTACGATGCACAAAGTAGAAACGGCGCCCAATGTTTATGTGCATCCTGTATTTCAACCCGACAAGCCCCGTACCCTGCCGCTTTCCATACTGATCGGGACGGTTGCCCTTATTGGCCTGGCCGTTCTGGTCTATTACCTCCTTTCCGGCCCGAAAGAGGGGGCGCTGAATGAGGGGCCTACGATTGTAAGGGAGCCGGCCGCGACGCCTGCTCACCCGCCTGTCGAGTCCTCTCCAGTTGCAGAAAAGCCACCCGCCCCGGTAGGGGAGAAGGTGGTGGCCTTTCCACCAGCGCCTGTCACCGAAGATATCCCCGCGACGCCGGCACAGGTAGCCGCGACTCGGCCTGCCGAGCCGGTCGCGGAACCTGTCAGGGTGGCCAAACCTGCTGAACCAGCCCCTGAACCTGTTGTGGAGGCCAAGCCTGCCCCTGGACCCACCGATAACTGGTTGACCCATACGGTCGCCAGTGGGGAAAGCCTTTCCACCATTTTTCGTAAACTGGGCCTGAGTTCAAAGCTGCTCTACCACGTGACCAACCACCCGGAGGGAAAGGCCCTGGCGAAGATCAATCCCGGGCAGAGGCTGAAGGTCAAGGGGGGGAAGAAGGATAGTTTCGAGCAGATGATCTGGGAAAAGGGTCCCGGTGAGAGCCTGGTCATCACCAGCACACAGAAGGGCCTCGAATATCAATCAACACCCTGAGACCTCGTGGTCGGCCCGTCTCAATACCAACGGGCCTGCCGATAAAATTGCTGTCTGCTCCTGTGCTCATTTCAGTTAATATATCTCGGTGTCGAGGGAGGTTCTTGCAAAACTGCAAGAGCCTCTTGCGGTTCAGGGATGAACTGCCATTTTCAATGGCCTAAGCCATTGAAAATGAAGAAAACGAAAAATCGCATTTTTCGTTTTCGCCTTGCAAAATGGCCAGGATGGCCATTTTGCAAGTTCCTCGAGAGACAACAGGATCCACCTTCAGCGAAACCGAAAAGCCCATGCCCGTAACCGCCGATATGCTCCGTGACCTGGTCCCACTGATCAGGCTCAACGAAGAGGCCCTGAATCAACTCGCCCAGCAGAGCATCTTGCTGGAGATGGTGCAGGGTGACCGGGTCTTCGATGTGGATAGCGAGGACGATTTCATCTACTACCTGCTCGACGGACGGGTACGGATGATCGACCGGGTGGGCGTGGAGTCCCTGCTCAGCGCCGACAACCGTCAGACAAGGTTCGCCTTCGGCAAGCTGAAGCCCCGTCCGGCAGAGGCGGTGATCGACTCCGAAACCGCCCGGGTCCTGATGGTCTATGAAAGTGAACTGGAACGCCTGATCACCTGGCACGAACAGCTCAGCATTCACGACGACAGCGCCCTCTCCCTGCCCGATGTGAACAGTGGCCTGCTGGTTTCCGAGCTTCAGATCGAGGACCCGCAACTCACCGACAACAACTGGATGTTGACCCTGCTCCGCAGCCGGACCTTTCATAAAGTGCCACCGGAAAACGTGCAGAAACTGGTCGAAAAGATGGAGCCCGTTCTCTACCCGGCCGGCGAGACCGTCATTCGCCAGGGGGAACCGGGCGATAATTACTATGTGATCCGCGAGGGGCAATGCCGCGTCCTCAGCAACGGGGTCGAGGTGGGCCAGCTGGGTCTCCTGGACACCTTCGGCGAGGAGGCACTGCTCTCCGGCGGGGCACGCAATGCCACGGTAGAAATGATTACCGATGGCCTCCTGATGCAGCTCTCCAGAGAGAGCTTCAACGAACTCCTGATCAAACCGCTGGTCAAGCGCGCCTCCCTCGGCGAGGTCAAATACCTGGCGCAGAAGGGGGCCATTCTGATCGACGTGCGCACCCGTCGGGAGTTCCTGGAGCAGCGTCTGGTGCGCTCCATCAACATTCCCCTCTTTGTGTTACGGGCAAAGTTCCGCAAGCTGAAACGGGACAAGACCTACATCGTCTACTGCGACACCGGCACCCGCAGCTCTGCTGCCACCTTCCTGCTTGCGCGCGAAGGCTACGAGGCCTATCTCCTCGCCGATCCGCAACGGGCCTTCCAGATCATGGCGGCCAAGCAGGAGTAGAGCCCGCAGGCGGGACCGGTTGTTGCGTACAATGATGCGGACCCGTATTTTTCGTTCTGAAGAACGAATACCTACCCTTCAAGCTGGATAACGACTTGTGAGGAACTTGCAAAAGGGCCATCCTGGCCATTTTGCAAGGCGAAAATGAAAAATGCGATTTTTCGTTTTCTTCATTTTCAATGGCTTAGGCCATTGAAAATGGCGGTTCATCCCTGAACCGTAAGAGGTTCTTGCAGTTTTGCAAGAACCTCTTGTTTTGTAACTATTCAGGTCGACCGGCTTTTTGGGCGATCTGAATGGTTACCTTGTTTTTTCGCTGTATTCTCTGTGCCTCTGTGATGAAACCGGGGTTTCCAGGATGATTGATTCGATTGATTCGGCCCGCGCGGCCCTGCTGGCGGCGGATGCCCTCCTGATTACGGCGGGGGCCGGCATGAGCGCTGACAGCGGGCTACCCACCTTCCGGGGCAGGGAGGGACTCTGGCAGGCCTATCCGGGGCTGAAGCGGCTCAACATGGACTTCACCGATATCGCCAATCCCCGTGCCTTCAGGCTCCACCCGGACGAAGCCTGGCGTTTCTATGGCCATCGATTGAATCTCTACCGCGAAAACGAGCCACACGCGGGTTACCGGCATCTGCTGGATCTGGCACGGGGCAAGGGCGGCGGTTCTTTTGTCTTTACCTCCAATGTCGATGGGCATTTCCAGAGGGCCGGTTTCAACGAGGCGTCGATCGTCGAGATCCATGGCTCGATCCATCGCCTGCAATGCACCGGACCCTGCGGTGCTGACCTCTGGGCGGCACCCGAGGTGAATGAGGGGATGTTGCCCGCCTGTCCACAATGCGGCGGCCTGGCGCGGCCCAATATCCTGATGTTTAACGATCCCCATTGGATAGCCGACATAACCCAGGCGCGGCTGGTGGCCTTGCAGGATTGGCTGAAGAAATTGGAATTAGATGGCACCCGTCTGGCCGTGATCGAGATCGGCGCCGGCTTGGCCATTCCGACTGTGCGCCTCTTCTCGGAGGAAGTGGCCCGGCGCTTCGATGCTCCGCTGATCCGGATCAACCCTGATGCCCCTGAGTCCGTATATGCGAAGGCCATCCGGCTGCCGATGGGGGGCAAGGCGGCGTTGGACGTGATGTTCAGGGGACAGGAGGCTGTCTTGCCTTCCCCTTTGTAACAGGGGGATCAAGGGGGCTTTACCGATTCATCCATAACCCTAAAAACCTCCTTTTAACCGCGAAGGACGCGAAGAACGCTAAGGAAATCACTGGATTATTTCCGTCGATCCATTCACCTTCCGGATAAATGGCCATGCGTTGTTCGGGCGGGTTTTGTACGGGCGGGTTTTGTACGGGCGGGTTTTGTACGGGCGGGTTTCAAACCCGCCCCTACCATATTCCTGGCATTCCTTTGCGTTCTTTGCGGATAATGAAGAATTTAGGATAACCGCCGCGCGACCCGCGGCGAGGGTTTCCAGAGACGATGAAAAAACAGAAAGAGGCGGAGCAGGGCGAGCGCATCCAGAAAATCCTCGCCAATGCGGGCTGGGGCAGCCGCCGGGAGCTGGAACGGCTGATCGCAGAGGGGCAAATCCAGATCAACGACCGATCGGCGCAACTGGGCGACCGGGCCAGGCCTGGGGACAGGTTGCGCTGGGGGCGGCGCCTGTTCGAGATCCGGAGCGAGAGGGAGACACAAGGCCCCCTGCGGGTGATCGCCTATTACAAGCCCGAAGGGGAACTGGTCACGCGCAAGGACCCGGAGGGGCGCAAGACCGTCTTTGGCGGCCTGCCCCCCCTGCGCAAGGGGCGCTGGGTTGCGGTCGGACGGCTGGACATCAACAGTTCCGGCCTCTTGCTCTTCACAACCGACGGCGTGCTGGCCAACGGTCTGATGCATCCATCGATGCAAATCGAGCGGGAGTATGCCGTGCGCGTCCTCGGCGATGTTACCCAGGAGATGCTGCGCAAGCTGACTCATGGCGTCACCCTGGAGGATGGCCCGGCCCGCTTCGAGGAGATCACCGAATCGGGCGGTACCGGGGCCAATCGCTGGTTTCATGTGGTGCTGGCCGAGGGGCGCAACCGCGAGGTGCGGCGCATGTGGGAAGCAGTCGGCGCCAAGGTCAACCGGCTGATCCGGGTGCGCTATGGGCCGATCCTGCTCGGTGCCTATCCTCGCATGGGCCAGTGGCGCGAGCTGGACAGGGAGGAGATCCAGGCACTGCAACGGATGGTTTCAATTTAGGCCTGAGGCTTACCGCACCCCTCAAGCCAATAGCCTAAATTCAGGGTCAACCCCATGAGTCTCCTGAACCTGTCCCCTGAACGGCTGCTGGATATTTACGAGCGTATGCTGGCGGCCTACGGTCCACAGCACTGGTGGCCGGCCGATAGCCCCTTCGAGGTGATGGTCGGTGCCGTGCTCACCCAGAACACCGCCTGGGGCAATGTGGAAAAGGCTATAGTCAATCTCAAGGGGATGGGGCTGCTCGATCCGGTTACGCTGACCAGGGCAGAACCCTCCCTCGTCGCCGAGGCCATTCGCCCGGCCGGTTATTTCAACGTCAAGACGCGACGCTTGCAGTCCTTCTGCCATTTCCTGGTCGAGCGTGGTGGCGAGGCTGCGCTGGGCGCACTGGAGACCCACAGGTTGCGCCAGGACCTGTTGGCGGTGCATGGCGTAGGTCCCGAGACCGCCGACGACATGCTGCTCTATGCCTTTGAAAGGCCGGTCTTCGTCATTGACGCCTACACCCGGCGACTCTTGAGCCGCAACGGTCTGATCGGCGGCGAAGAAGGCTACGAGACCCTCCGCCACGGCTTCGAATCGGCGCTGCCCTCGGACGCGCCACTGTTCAACGAATACCACGCACTCATCGTGCGCCATGCCAAGGAAGCCTGCCGCAAAAAGCCCCAGTGCGGCAACTGCTGCCTCCGGGGACCTTGCCCGGCGGCGGGCTAGAGCGCCCCCCGGAAAGATGTGGATAAGTCTAGGCCCGACAGGAGGGCCAGTGCTCAGGGCCGCTCCACCTCGCGGCGCTGGCCATCCTCATAGACATAGAGCTTGTCCGCCTCCTCGTCCAGGACCCTGGAGTGGCTACCGTCGCACCAGGGATCGTCCTTGCTCAGGCCGCAGCGGCAAAGCCACTTGCTCCTCCCGCCGCAGGGGACCTCCAGGGGTCCATTTTCATCACGGATAATAATTCTTGCCATGGGGCTTCTCCTTCAAAAAAGGGATGGGGGAAAGGTGTGTTCGCACCGGCGCACCTTTCAATTTTAGCGAGGCTCCACCTCGGACCGATGAGACGTGAATTACGCCGCCATACCGTAGGAGCGCCTTGCAGGCGCGATTGGGGTGGTGAAGATCGCGCCTGCAAGGCGCTCCTACGGATTGCAGCAGAATTTGACTCAAATGCAAAGCATTCCGGTACTCAAGAATCCTGGTCTCAGTCCGCATCCGATACCCAGCGCCAGGCGATGAGCAATGCCAGCAGGGAGACAACCGAGGCGGAGAGAAATGCGGTCAGGGGACCCGCCCCCTCCCAGAGGAAACCGGCGGAGAGGCTGCCCACCGCGCCGCCGGCGCCGAAGCTGATGCTGCTGTAGAGGGCCTGTCCCCGGCCCTGGTGCTTGCCGACGAAGTAGCGGTGGACTAGGTGGATGGCGGAGGCGTGAAAGACGCCAAAGGTGGCTGCGTGTAGTGTCTGGGCGAGCAACATGGCCATTAGCCAATCGGGGAAGGCGCCGATCACCAGCCAGCGCAGGGTCGCCAGAAAGAAACTGGTCAGCAGCATGCGCCGGGCGCCGAAGCGGTGTAGCAGCCGGTGGGTATAGACGAAGACCACAACCTCGGCGATCACGCCCAGGGCCCAGAGCTGGCCGATGAGGGTCTTCGACCAGCCACGCGACTCCATGAAGATGGAATAGAAGGCGTAATAGGGGCCGTGCCCGAGCTGCATCAGGAAACAAGCGGCAAAGAAAGCCAGCACGGCGGGCTGACGTATGACATGCCATAGATGGATCTGATCCAGGGGATGGGGCTCGGGATCGGGATCGTTCACCAGCAGGGAAGAGAGCCAGATACCCGTGTAGACGGCGAACAGGACCGGCAGGATCACCGCCGGCCCCCTGGCATCCACCGCCACCCCCAGGATCGACACCGTCAGGATGAAACCGACCGAGCCCCAGGCCCGCACCTGGGCATAGCGGGGCGCCTGGTCGCCCAGATAACGGAAGGTCACCACCTCGAACTGGGGCAGCACCGCGTTCCAGAAGAAGCTGAACAGCATCATGGCCGCCGCCAGGGGCCAGAAGTCGGTGAAGAAGAAGACCCCGACGAAGATCAGGCTGGTGAGCAGGGAGCCGAGGCGCACGATGCGCATGCGGTGGCCCAGGTGATCCCCCAACCAGCCCCAGACAAAGGGGGCCACGAACTTGGTGGCCATGGGGATGGCCATCAACTGGCCGATGGCCAGGGCATCGTAGCCCAGCCCCTTGAGATAGAGGCCCCAGAAGGGGACCAGAATCCCCAGGGCGCCGAAGTAGAAGAAATAGAAGGACGAGAGGCGCCAGTAGGGCATCATTTCAAGGCATCGCAAGTATAAATCCGTAGGATGGGGTAAGGCGCGAAACCCATCAAGGGGTCGCGGCCTTCCGCTCTCCGTTTTGTATAGGGGTAGAGAAGGATCAGTCCGTGCCCCGCCGTCACCGGATTGGCGGGTAGGATGCCGGTGAGCGGTAGAAAACGGCATCGGTCGCGTGACCCCGTTCGTCCTCGCTCGGTGCGGTTCGTGCCCCACCGACCCTACCGGGCTGAGGCGCATACTACCCAAAATCCCCGCCGCCCGTCGCCTCGCGGCCAAGACGGGCGGGGGGCACCGCCGCTCATCATGACGGCCCGTGGATGCCTTCCCGCGCGCCCGGCGCGTCCTTGGACGCGCCGGCTCTGGCATGAGAAGGCGTACTGGCGAGACGAAAGCCGGTGTTGTTGTTCCGGTTCGTCGGGTCGTTCCTGTTGCGTTTGGCGGAGCGGACGTTCCTCGGTTTGTTGTTCCAGGAACCGCCGCGCAGCACAGGTTCGACAGGCGGGCCGTCAGGCTCCCACAGCGGGTCGAACCACCCGCCGCGAAAGAGGGCATGGCGCAAGCGCCGGGTATCGGCATGTTCGGCATGGGCGATCCAGGAGAACAGCCGTTGTTGTACTTCACTAGCTGCCACCGTCCCCGCCCGCCAGCGGTCGCGCAGGCCGCGCAGCCGGTTGCGGAAGCGGCGCACAGCCTCCTCGGGCAGACGGCGGCGGCCGTCGCCGCACAGCACAAAGCCCAGAAAGGTGGCGGGTTCGGTGGTGGACGCGATGAAGCTCTTGACCGGGTGCAATTTCAGCCGGCGGCCCACCAGATAGGTCTCGATCCGCTCCCGCCAACTGGCCAGCACCGCCGGATCGTCGTGGAACAGGGCGATATCATCGACATATCTCAGATAGGGGGCGCGCAACACCTCCTTGACGAAGTGGTCGAAGCCATCCAGGTAGAGATTGGCGAACCACTGGCTGGTCAAATTGCCAATGGGTAAGCCGCGCCGCCGCTCGAAGGGCGTGAACAGATCATCGCCGGGGAAATAGAGGTTCACCGGCTCCTGGGGGTTGGAGCCATCGACGATGGCATCCAGCAGCCAGAGGGTGTTCTCGCAGGCGATGCGGCGGCGGAAGGTGGCCTTGAGAATGGCGTGGTCGATGGCCGGGAAGAAGCGGAAGATGTCCGCCCGCAGCACATGGCGGTAACGGTCGCGGTACTGCTCGTAGCGGGCGATGGCGCGGTGGGTGCCGAAACCGGCGCGGTTGGCGTAGCTGTCGTCGATGAAACCCCGCTCCCAGATCGGCGCCAGCACCGCGCACAGGGCATGATGCACCACCCGGTCGCGGAACGGGGCGGCGGAGACCAGTCGTGGCTTGGGGTCGCGGATGGGGATCTCCACATAGCGGCCGGGCCGCCAGGTGCCGTCGGTCAATTGCCGCTCCAGGCGCAACAGCTCCCGTTCCTGATTGGCCATGAAGGCCGCCGCGCCCGGCTTGCCGCGCTTGCCCCGGACCGCCCGCCGCGCCGCCGCGTGCAGGGCGGAAAAGCGGGCGATATCACCGAACAGGTCAGCGCGGCGCTTGGGCATATCTCCCCCGTTTATCGTTCCCACGCTCCGGCGTGGGAATGCCGCCCGCGATGCTCCAGCGTCGCGGTTTGCCGGATACGATGGGCATGCGTGTATCTCGGGACGCTGGAGCGTCCGGGGATACGTTCCCACGCCGGAGCGTGGGAACGATCAGACGGCCAGCGATCGTTCAAGTACGACACGCCTTGATCCAGCCGCCCACCAACCGGCCGATCTCGTCGAGGGCGCGGGCGGCGAATTCGTAGCGGCGACCGTCCAGCAGCCGCAGGTCGTGGGTCAGCCGGAACAGAAAGCGCAGCTTCTCCAGGCGCAGGTTGACGCTGGTCAGGTGCGGCGCGGCGTTGCGCGAATAGGTCGCCTCCACCAGCCCCTCCAGCAGGTCCAGCGCCAGGCCCTGGATGCGGTCTCCCAGGAGGAATTTTTGCGATTTGGGCAGCTTCTCCAGATTGGGCACCAGCCAGAGCAGGAATTGGTAGGCCTTTTCCAGCGCCACCCCGCCGGGGCGGACCCGTGGCGGTTCAGTCATGAACACCTCTTGATCGTTCCCAGGCTCCGCGTGGAAATGCATCCCCGGACGCTCCCGCGTCCCGCGTCCCGCGACCCGCGCATGCCTCCGGTATCCGATCTGGAAAATCGCGATTTTGGGGGCTCCGCCCCCAAGCCCCCGGTTCCTGCCTTGCCTCTATTCATCGCTCACCTGCTGAATTCTCAAGGGGTAAAGGGGTAAAGGGTCTAAGGTGAAACGATCCTGGCGAGACGAAAGCCGGTGTTGTCGCTCCGGAACGACGGGTCGAACCCGTAGCGACCGGCGGAGCGGACGACCCTCGGAATGAAGTTCCAGGAACCGCCGCGCAGCACAGGAGCGACAGTGGCATCATTCTTGCCTGTGCATTGCTTCTCACTGCCACCATAATCTTTGTCATAGGCCGAGCAGGTCCACTCCCAGACGTTGCCCAGCATGTCGTTCAGACCCCAGGGATTGGTCTCGAAACGCCCCACCGGGGCGGTGGCCGCCTGGCTGTCGTCGCAGTCGTGATGCTCCCAGGTGAAGTCCTTGTTGACCCGCTTCGAGGTCTGATCGTGGACGTTGGCGTAGCGGCAGGCCCGGTCTGGATTGTCGCCCCAAAAGCGCGCTGTATCGGTCCCCGCCCGCGCGGCGTATTCCCATTCGGCTTCGGTAGGCAGTCGATACTTCTTTCCCGTCCTCTGGCTCAGCCACTCGGCATAGGCCGTGGCGTCGTTCCAATCAACGTTGACCACGGGTTGGTCGTCGCCGTTGAGGCCGTTGCCGTTGTAGTCGCCACTGTCGTGACTGGGTTTGAATTTCCGGTATTGGACATTGGTGACTTCGTGCTTGGCCAGCCAGAAATCACCGACGCTGACCCGGTGCTGTTTTTCATCCTCATCCCTGCCCTCTTCGCCCGAGGGGCTGCCTATTTGGAAGCTACCGCCCTGGATTTTGACGAATTCCATACCGCTGGTGGGGTCGCGATATTGCTTTTCTTCCACGGGCTTGAGTTCGGCCGTGGCCTGTTTCCATTGGCCCCGGCTGATTTCAACCGGGCCTTCCCAGGGCTGGCGGCCTTCGGCCTCGATGCGGATTCGGTGGCTGCCGGTGCTGATGCCTTCTTTGTTGAGGGGGCTGCCGGGGCTGGCTTGGCCGATGGCTTCGCCGTCGAGCCAGACGCGGGCGTTGGGGGCATCGACGTTGAGCTGGAGCTGACCGGTCATGGGAACCGGCGGTGGCGCGGGCGGGGTGGGCTTGGCCGGTTCGACGCGCGGCTGGGATTGGGCGGGTTCCGGGGTTTTGGGCTGGACGGTTGCCTGCGCGGTTGGGATGGATGTCGTTCCGGTGGGGGTGGCTTCCGGGGGTTGGTTGGCGAGGTAGGCGGCGCCGCTGGTCAGGCCGACGAGGGCGAGGATGGCCCAGGGCCAGTAGTTGGTCTTTTTCGCGGGGCCGCGCCAGCGCTCCTCATCGCTGACCAGCCGGGTCTTTTGGAGGGCGGGTTTGAGTTGGATGGTGGGGATGTCGAGGGGGGCTTGGGTTTTCAGGGCTTGGAGGACTTCTTGGCAGCTTTGGGGACGCTGGCCGGTGGGGATGGCGAGCAGGTGACCGGTCAGTTGCAGCAGCCAATCGGGGGCCTTGCCTTTTCCCGCTTGGAGGGCGGGTATCAGGGGGTCGGGGCGGCCGTCCATGAGTTCGTGGCCCCGGATGGGGGATTCGGTGGGGGCCTGGCCGGTGATGAGTTCGTAGAGGACGGCGCCGAAGCCGTAAAGGTCGGTATAGGGGCCTTGTTTGCCTTTGGTGCTGTATTGCTCGGGCGGGGCATAACCGGGGCTGACGATGGCGCTGAGGCTGCGGCTGTGTTCGCCGAGGGCATGGCGGGCGGAGCCGAAGTCGATGAGCAGCGGGCCGCCTTGCTTTCTGAGGAAGATGTTGCCGGGCTTGATGTCGCGGTGGAGCAGGCCGGCCTGATGGACTTGTTGCAGGCCGTGCAGAACCGGGGTGATGAGGTCGAGCAGGGCGGCCTCGCTCCAGGGGCTCTTGTCGCGCTTGAGCCGTTCGCCCAGGGTCTCGCCTTCCTCGAATTTCATGACGATATACGCCGTTCCGTTGGCTTCGAGGTGGTCGAGGATTTGGACGATGTGGGGGTGGTTGAACTTGGCGAGGGCCTTGGCTTCGTCGAGGTATTTTCCCAGGCCGTAGCGGTAGTCGGCCTCGCGCTGGCTGTGGGGGACGATGCGCAGGGTGCCGCTGTCGCGCATCCCCAGTTCGATGGGGAGATATTCCTTGAGGACCACGACCCGCTCCAGGCGTTCGTCCCAGGCCCGGTAGGTGACGCCGAAGCCGCCCTCGCCCAGGACAGCCTGAATCCGGTAACGCCCACCGATGCGTTCGTTCAGGGGCAGGTTGCGGTTGTAGGTCTGCATGGTCCCTTCTCCTTTCCGGGTTCAGATGGGGAGAAGATACCGCAATTCTGGGGTGGATGCGCTTTGCTTATCCGGGAATCACCGGCGTGGCGCAGCGGACATCGGCGTTCTGCGCCCGGTGCCGCAGATGGTGGTCCATGAGGCAGATCGCCAGCATCGCCTCGGCGATGGGGGTGGCGCGGATGCCGACGCAGGGGTCGTGCCGGCCCTCGGTGACCACCTCGACGGGATTACCGTTCAGATCGACCGAACGGCCGGGGATGCGCAGGCTGGAGGTGGGTTTCAGGGCGATGCGGGCGACGATGGCCTGGCCGCTGGAGATGCCGCCCAGGATGCCGCCCGCGTGGTTGCTGAGAAAGCCCTCGGGGGTCATCTCGTCCCGGTGTTCGGTCCCCTTCTGCTTGATGACATCAAATCCGTCGCCGATCTCCACCCCCTTGACCGCGTTGATGCTCATCAGGGCATGGGCGATGACGGCGTCGAGCCGGTCGAAGATGGGCTCGCCCAGACCGGGGGGGACGCCTTCCGCCACCACCGTCACCTCGGCGCCGATGGAATTGCCCTCCTTGCGCAGGGCGTCCAGGGTGGCCTCCAGCTCGGGGACCTGTGCAATATCGGGCCAGAAGAAGGGATTCTGTTCGACCACGGCCCAATCGAAACCCTTTGCCCGGTGGGGGCCGAGCCGGGAGAGATAGCCGCGAATCCGAACCCCGGCCCGTTCCAATAGCCACTTCTTGGCAATGGCCCCGGCCGCCACCCGCATGGCGGTCTCGCGGGCCGAGGAACGGCCGCCGCCGCGATAGTCGCGGAAGCCGTATTTCTGGGTGTAGGTATAGTCGGCGTGGCCGGGCCGGAACTGGCGGGCGATGTTGCCGTAGTCCTTGGATCGCTGGTCGGTGTTGTGGATGATCAGGCCGATGGGCGTGCCCGTGGTCCGGCCCTCGAAGACACCGGAGAGGATTTGCACCTCGTCCGCCTCGCGCCGTTGGGTGGTGTGGCGCGAGGTCCCCGGCTTGCGCCGGTCCAGGTCGATTTGCAGATCGGCCTCGGTCAGCGCCAGGCCCGGAGGACAGCCATCGACGATACAGCCGATGGCCGGGCCGTGGCTCTCGCCGAAACCGGTGACCGTGAAGAGTTTACCGAAGCTGTTGCCTGACATGATCCAACCCGACTGACAAACCCAAACTCATCTCGCGCAAAGGCGCAAAGACGCCGAGAAAACAACGAGATATTCCAGGTGTAGGGTGGATAAGCGAAGCGTATCCACCCCATCCATTACTTCCCCTCGGCCATCCCGCCGAAGGCTTCGATCATCCGGGGGATGAAGCGCCCCAGCTCCAGGCTCATGAGGGAGAAATCCACGTCGAAGCGGGCCGCCGCGTCGTCGGCGTTGGAGGCGGCCGCCTCGTCCTGGATCAGGTCGAGGAAGCGCAGCCGCCGCACCGCCAGGTCGTCGCCCAGGACACAGCCGATGCGTTCGTTCCACTCCACCGCCAAGCGCACGGTGCGCTTGCCGGCCTCCAGGTGGGTCGAGACCTCCGCCCCGTCCAGGGGCTGGCGGCGGCAGCGGACGATGCCGCCCTCGGCCGTGGGCTCCCGCAGCTCGCATTCATCCATTAACTGGAAATCGGCCGGCGCGCCCTGGGCGACCCAGCCGGTCAGCACGGCGGCTGGGTCATCCTTCACCGCCAGGGGCCGTACCTTGAGGGAACCCAGCGACTCGCGCAGCAGGCTCAGCAGTTCCTCGGCGCGCTTGGGCATGGCGTGATCCACCACGACCCAGTTGTTGACCGGATCGATGTAGGCATAGACGCGGCTGGAACGGGTGAATGCCTTGGGCATCAGGTCCAGGATGATCTCGTCCTTCAGGTCCTGTTTCTCCTTGCGGGAGAGCTTGCGCAGCTCGGCATCCTCCAGCTCGGCCACCTTCTCGTCCAGGGCCTCGCGGATCACCGAGGAGGGCAACAGACGATCCTCCCGGCGGGCGCAGACCATGATACAGCCGTTGACGGCATGGGTCAGGGAGGAACCCTCCCGCCCCAGGGGCCGGTCCCAACCGATGGATTGGGGCTCAAGAGAGCCGCAGGGGCGGAAGGCGTGCTGCTCCAACTGGTCGTGCAGGGCCTCGGGGGAGAGCCCGATGGGGGCCGTCAGAGAGTAGATTTGCAGGTTTCTAAACCACATGGGTCGGTGCTCCGTCCGGGGGAAATGGGAAGGGCGCAGTTTACCCCGAACCGACTTTCACAGTAAGGACGAGGAGCAGTTAGGCGTCGAGCAAGAATAACTTGAGCAATATTGCGCTCGGATTTAGGTCAGATTGGGTCGAACCGATTGAGCAAAACCGCAGGCGTAGCAGCGCTACGTCGAGGATGTGTGACCGGCATGTTAGTCGGCTAGCTGGTGAAATTCCAGCCATGGCCCTTGGGAGAAGGGAACATGTAGGCGAAAGCAAGGGTGCCCGAAGAAACTCTCCATCGCGCCTTAAGGAATGAGGAGTACGGAAAGGAAGCT
>JAHJDE010000150.1 GCA_018812525.1 Gammaproteobacteria bacterium | reverse complement strand
GAGCAAAACCGCCTATTTCCGCGGCAGAGCCGCTCCCACCGCCGTGGGAGCGGCTCTGCCGCGAAACAGATCGATTGAAGATCGGCCAAAGATGGCCTGAAGATGAGATGCGAGATGTACAAGTTATTTCCGGACAGTTCCTTAGAGAGACCTTACTGGTGATGATTGTGAGTAACGGACAACGAAAGATGATTGAACACGAGACAATTCTCCTGGGGGTCAATATCGACCATGTGGCAACAATCCGCCAGGCTCGGGGGACGCGCTACCCGGAACCGGTGCAGGCCGCGCTGGTAGCGGAACAGGCGGGTGCCGACGGCATTACCCTGCACCTGCGGGAAGACCGCCGCCACATCCAGGAACGGGACCTGGCCATCCTCGCCGGCATGTTGCAAAGCCGCATGAACCTGGAGATGGCCGCGACCGCCGAGATGCAGGGCTTAGCCCTGAAATACCGCCCGAGCGATTGCTGCCTGGTGCCGGAACGGCGCGAGGAACTGACCACCGAGGGGGGGCTCGACGCGGCGGGAAGCCTTGCCCATTTGAAGGAGTATTGCGCCGGACTGGCCGAGGCCGGCGTCCGGGTCTCGCTCTTCATCGACCCGGACCGGCGGCAGTTGGAGGCGGCGGCGGCCATCGGCGCGCCGGTGGTGGAGATCCATACCGGGCGCTATGCCGAGGCCCATACCCCGGGCTCGGTTCGGGAAGAACTCGCCCGGATCGCCGACGCCGTCCAATACGGCCAGGGGCTGGGTCTACAGGTCAACGCCGGCCACGGCCTCGACTACCACAATGTGCAGGCCATCGCCGCCATCCCCGGCGTGCGTGAACTCAATATCGGCCACTCGATCATTGCACGGGCGATCTTCTCTGGCCTGGATGGTGCCGTGCGTGAAATGAAGCGGTTGATGCGGGAGGCTGCCGCGCTCAAAACCCGCTCTCCCGAATGAGCAGGGCCCAGGCCCGTTGCAACCCGCGTTGCAGGACGCCGCTACCGGCACTGACGTTGAGAGCGAGGGAACCTCGGACCGCTTGATCGATGGTCAGGGGGGTATCCTTTAGCTCCAAACGCAAGCGGTAGATGGCCTTCTCGGGTACCACTTGACCCTCGGGTGAGCGTTTGGCGGCAACCTCACCGCCATGGGTGGAGGCGACGTAGAGGTCATTGTGGCCGAACTGCTGGACCGGCGCCGGGTCGATCTCCTTTAGGACGACTTCCACAGGACCCAGGGCAGGGTCTACCGCGTAGAAGCGTCCCCGATCGCCGGGCTTGGCGGTCTCGATATCCTCCTCGCCCAGGTAGGCGATGACCTCGCTCTTGCCGGGTGCCACCAGATAGGCAAGCTCCTCACGGGTTCCGACCCAGCGCCCCGGCGTCAGCCCCTCCGCCGTGGTCTGGATTCGTCCGGCGAAGGGGGCCTTTATCACCAATTGCTCCTGGCGCTTTTGCTGCCGCCGGATCTCGCAACGGGCCTTCTCCAGGCGTTCCTCCAGCACCAGACGTTGTTCCAGCCGTTCGGGATCACCGGCCTGGCGGGAGAGTTCCAGGGCGGCGAGGCGCGCCTCCCGCCGCTGGCGTTCCAGCTCCCGGTCGATCTCCGGGTCGATCAGGCGGAAGAGCGGCTCATTCTGGTCTACCCGTTTGCCAGCTGTGACAAGGGACTCGATTAGCAGGGCAGGGCTGGGGGGGAAGATGGCCTGGAAGGCGCTGGCCCGGTGGACCGCCGGCAGCGTCAGGGTGCCGCGCCAGGGAAGGATCAGCGCCAACAGGAGTAAGCCCCCCACAAGGGCGCTACGACGGGTGGAGCGGTTCCAAGCCATCTCGGCACCCCGGCGGCGCCATTCGCCGACCTCGCGATAGATGGGCAGGGCAAGGAACCAGATAATCTCCACCGCCATGAGGAAGATCCCCAAGACCTTAAAGAAGAGGTGGTAGACCAGCAGGGCGATCCCCAGGAACAGCAGCGCCCGGTAGATCCAGGTGGCATAGGCATAGCCCAGCAGGATGCGTCGGCGGTACGGTGAGGCCCCTTCGGGCGGCGGGTCGCCGAGGCCGAAGAGGGTCTCGCGCAGGTGCCAGCGGCCAAACCGGAAGGCGCGGTCCTGGAGATTGGGCAGACCCAGCAGATCGCTCAGGAGGTAATAGCCGTCGAAGCGCATCAGGGGATTGGGGGTCACGGGGTCAAGTCTTGCCCCGTGCCCCTTCCCGGTCTGCTCTTCACCCATATTGCCAGACCACTTCGCATTGAGTTTGCCGGCGCCCTCTACCACGTTACTTCTCGTGGCGACGGTCGGGAAAATATTTTTTCGGCGACGATGACGGAATATCGGGACAGGAATAGCGCGATCATCGCAGCCTTCCGCAGTGGAGGCTATAGCATGCGTGAGATCGGCGACCATGTCAGACTACATTACTCACTCAAGGATCAGTCGGATCATTAAACTCGAACAGAAGGCACGGAGCAAGACCTGACCCCGTTTCTGGTTCGTTTCGTTCGTTTCTGGTTATGACCCCGTTTCTGGTTAGACCTGACCCCGTTTCTGGCGGACCCCGTTTCTGGTTGGTCCGTAACCGGGGCATCCATGCACCACTTCTCAACCGTGAAGGACGCGAAGGAAACCACTGGACTATCCCGTTGATGCATTCACCCACCGGGTAAATGGCCATGCACGGTTTTGTACGGGCGGGTTTCAAACCCGCCCCTACGATATTCCTGGCGTTCCTTTGCGTTCTTTGCGGTTAAACGAGGAATTCAGGATGACCGATCAGCCCAGATTGAAGTCGTAGCCGATGGTGTCCGAGGGTTCCTGCAGGAAGTAGCCCTGGATGTAGTTGATGCCTACGGTCCAGAGGGCGGCCAGGCTGTTGGCGTCCTCCACGCCGGTGGCGATGGTCTTGACATTGTAGGCCTTGGCCAGGTCGCTGATCTCCTTGATCATTACCTGTTTGCGGGGGTCGGAGGTCAGGTTCTCCATGAAGGAGGGGTCAAGCTTGAGGAAATCGACCGGGAGGTGTTTCAGCAGGCTCTCGTATTTGGGCGTGACGCCGAAGTGGTCGATGGCCAGATTGCATTTGATCTTCTTCAGCCCCTCGACCAGGGCGCGGGTCTGCTGCACATGGGTGCGGATATCGCGGTCGGAAATCTGGAAGCTGATCCAGTGGCCCTTGGCGTCGTAGAGCCGGAGGCAGTCGCAGATCCAGAGCAGCAGGGTGTCATCGCCCAGGGCCTCGTCCGAGAGGCTGATGAAAAAGTTGATCTTGCGGCCGTTTTTGCGTTGCAGGGAAAGCTCTTCGAGGGCGTGCTTGATGATCCAGCGATCGATGGCAGCCATGCGGCCGTGCTGAGTGGCCCGTTCGATGAACTTCTCGGGCAGGATGGGCTCGTCAGCCTCGTCGAGCATGCGGACCAGCACGGCGTAGTTTTCCCGGGTGTCGCCCTGGAGGCTGACGATGGGCTGAAAGAAGAGCCGGAAGCGGTTGTATTCCAGTGCGTTGTCGATCACTTCCAGGGTACTGTCCGCGTCGTTGAGCTGGGTCAGTACGGAGTCGGGCGGCGGCGGGGCAGCATCGTCGAATCGCTTCCACTGATTGCCGCCGGCCTCCCGCGCGCTCTCGCAGGCGTGGAAGGCCTGGTCGATGAAGTCCTGGATGCTGGTGGTGCGGCTGCTGGCATGGGTCACGCCGATGCTGCACATAGGTGCGCGCAGGCCGGGGGCGGACTTGTAGCTGTTCTGGTTGATCCGGGCACAGATCTCGCCGGCGAGTTTGCCGGTGGCTCCCCTGTCTGATTTTTCGGTGAAGAAGGTGAAGGTGTGGTCGCCGAAGCGGCCGAAAAAGTCGTTCTCCTCCACCAGGGGGGCGAGCAGCTCCGCGATCTCCGACAGGAGCTTGTCCGCGTTGCCGGCACCACCGAGCTTGTTGCGTATCTCCTGCATGTTGTCGATGCTGATGTAGATCAGGGTGCCCTTCTTGCCGTTGCGGAAGCCTGGCAGGCGTTCGTTCAGTCGGTCGATGAAGTACTGGCGGTTGGCCAGTCCGGTCTCCACGTCGTGGTTGGTGAGCAGGCGGACTTTTTGCTCCAGCTCCTTCTCACGCGACTGGTCGCGGACGATCAGTTGGGTACAGGGTTCAGCGTCGATACTGGCGGGGGAGAACTGGATCCTGGCCTCGAAGGACTTGCCATCCGCGCCCCGGCAGGTCACCTCGATGTCGCCGCTATTGACCCGGTCGCTCAGGCTGCGCAGGAATTTCTTGAAGATCTTGTGGTCCTTGGGATCGATCAGGTCGAGCATGGGCATCCCCTCCACCTCGTCCAGGTCCACGAATCCGAACATGTTGAGATAGATGGGGTTAGCGCGGATGTGCATGCCTTCGTGGATGTAGGCGATGGCATCGCGGGAATTCTCGATCAGGATATGGCAGCGGTGCTCGGTTTCCTGGAGCTGGTCCCGCAGCCGGGAGATCTTCCGAAGGCTGTTGAGGAGGGCGACTTCGCGGCCGAAGACGATCTGGAGCAGCTCCATATCGCCCTTGGTGACGATGTCGTGGGCGCCCCTGCGCATGGCCTCGCGCATCTCCTTGGCGTTGCGGTCCTCGGCGATGAAGAGCGTCGGGATCTCCGGGTCCACGTCCTTGAGAATCTGCATGACCTGATTGCCGTCGAAGCGCTTGACGCTGCAATTGCAGATGACGATATCCGTGGTCTCTTCTTCCAGGGCAACGCGGAAGTCGATGAGTTCAGCAACCACATGGGGATGTACGGCGAACCCGGCGTTGCGCAGGGCGGCCACATGGGCCTCAGCCTCGTTTGCCGAGCTGTCCAGCAGCAACAGCTCTAGCCCGCTGTCCGACTTCTCTTGGTTTTCTTGGCGTTCTTGTTGTTGTGCGGACACATGATCACCCTGGGGGTAAGGCCGTCAAAGTATGGACCAGATGGTGTCGAAACCGGAATCGTCCTTGGCGAATCCCGAATCCACCTGGGCCTCGACCTTCTCGCCAAGGGCGCCGGGCGTGTCCAGTTCGTCCTCGGGGAAGATCGGCTGCTCCTTGGTCTGGGCCAGTTCCTCGTAGCCGTATTGGTTAAAGGCCCCGGAGCCCTCGATCAAATTATCCAGGCGTACCCGGATCTCCCGGCCGTCCCCGTAGAGGCTGACCTTCTGCTGGGTCCTGAAGGCCAGGGGGGGGATGACCAGGCTCGGGCTGGCGTCCTTCTTTCCCGTCAGCAGCAGGCATTGGCGCACCGGCACGTCCTCCTCGTCCGTCAGCCGGGCTTCGACCGCCTGGCAGCTCGGGGAGATGATGGCGATGCCAAGGAGGATACTGCCCTTCTCGTATTTCATCCAGCGGGTGGCCGCCAGGCTGTAGCGATCCTTGCGCGAGGCGGAACGGATGCCGACCAGTTCGCCGATCTTGATACGGGGGATGCTCTTGCCCTTCCAACTGATGCAGTAGCCGCCCGCGCTCTCATTCAGGGTCTTGCAGGCGACAGTGTGGTGGGCGCGGGCCTGGCGGGTCCAGTTGGGGATCTCGGCCGAGCTGGCGAAACTGGCCTGTTCGATTGTGTACTGGTCCATCTGGGGCATGATCCCCGCCCCGTCCAGGCCATGCTCCCAGAAGCTGGAGTCGAGGTCGTCGGACATGTCGGAGCTATCGCCGAGATTGGAGAATTGGTTGATCGGCGGCCAGGTCGGCTCGTCATCATGATTGCCGCCCGATTGCTGTTTAGACTCCATGATCAGGGCGTGGATGGCGCTGAGACCGACCGCGATATGGAGCTCGAAATTGAGCTGGGTCCGGGAGTAGCGCCGTTCCGGCAGGGTGCTCCAGACATCATGCAGGTGCTGGATGACTGGCTCCGACAGGCCGTTGATCTCGCGTAGGCCGGTCAGGTTGTTGACGACCGCCTTGTTCTTCAGGTCCTGCAGGGACTCCTCCAGCATGCCTGTGTCGAGGATGACGGATTCCTTGTTGGGTTCCCGCTCGACCAGGGAGAGATGGACCGGCGGGGCGTTGCGCCTGAGGTGGATCAGGAACTGGTTCTTCGGGTTCTTCATTCGTGCTTGCAGGGTCAGCCGTGCCTGGCTGCTCCACTCGGGCAGATTGAGGAAGATGTTCTGAATATCGCGCTGGCGCAGGCGATAGTGATCGCTGAGATAGAAGAGCAGGATGCGCTTATAGAGATCGTTCACCGAAGAGCTTTCGTTCCCCTTCTCGACCGGTTCCTTGAGGGGCTGACGGTCGATCTGGTTGGCGGCGGCGAGCTGGTAGATGAGATGAGTCTCCCGCCAGATCGCAGCGGGGTAGTTGCGGTAGGTCAGGGCGGATTGGCGCATGACCCGCAGGGTGAACAGCAGGGTACGGTGCGCGGCAAAGGCGAAGATCTTCTTATCGACGCCCTTCTGGAGCTGTTCCTGCAAGACGGATTTGAAGGAGGTCGCCAGCTCGCCGTTGAGGGCGCGAGTCAGCAAGGCTATCTTGCGCGCCTTTTCGGAGAGCGGGAAGGCGGCGTCGGAATAGAACTTTTCCAGGTTGTTGGTGATATAGGTCGTGGGCGGGATGAAAAGCTCAGCGATCTTCAGCCGGTTGACCCCTGGAATCGCCAGTTGATTGAAGTCGTAGATGGCCTTGTAGAGCTTACGGGCCGTCTCCCCCACGTTGGCGATGGGGAGATCCTGGATCCAGGCGGCCACATCCTTGGGACTTGCCAGGAAGGACCCCGCCGAAGGCTTCTGCTCCGGGATGGTAAAGGCGGCTTGTTCGAGTTCTCCCATCAATCGGGTCCATTTCTAATGATATTGCAAGTGTACCCATAACGGGTCCCTATACAAGGGAAGGGCCAAGATCCAGCAGTGCCACGTCATCTAACAGCCTAAGGAACTGTCCGGAAATAACTTGTACATCTCGCATCTCATCTTCAGGCCATCTTTGGCCGATCTTCAATCGATCAATTTTCGCGGCAGAGCCGCTCCCACGGCGGCGGGAGCGGCTCTGCCGCGAAAATAGGCGGTTTTGGTCAATCAGATCGACCAAATCTGACCTAAATCTGAGCGCGATATTGTCCAACTTATTTCCGGACAGCTCCTAACCAACTGGGAAGGCGTAGTGGGGCGGGCTGTGCCCGCCACGCGAAGCCTCGGCGCATCCCGATGTCGGGCACTGCCCGACCTACCCGTCCTGGGAAGTGAGATGACCTTGTCCTCCTAGATCCAGGATGTCCCCCAGGGGGATCTTGGAGCCGGCACCGGGGATCTCGGTGACCAGGCGCGGGGCCATGTAACCCGGCACCCGTTCCAGAAGCTGGCGATAGAGGCGCCTGGCCTCGGCATCCGGCAGATCGTAATGGGCCGCGCCCCGCACGGGGTCGAGCCGGTGCAGATAATAGGGTAACACGCCCAGATCGAACAGGGTCTCGCTGAGTTCGGCCAGGACCCCGGCATCGGCATTGACGCCGCGCAGGAGGACCGATTGATTGAACAGGAGGCAGCCGCTCTCGCGCAAACGCCCCAGGGCCAGCCGTGCGGCCTCGCCCAACTCCTGGGCATGGTTGCAGTGGACCACCATCAGGAGCCGTTTCTCCTGCCCGCGCAGCAGGCCGATCAGGCCATCGTCCAGCCGCTCCGGCAGGACGATGGGGATGCGGCTGTGGAAACGGATACGCCTGAGCCGGGGGAGTTGGCTCAGTCCATCCAGGAGACCTCGCAGCCGCCCATTGGAGAGGGAGAGGGGGTCTCCGCCGCTCAGGATGACCTCTGTCGCCTCCGTCTCGCGCAAGCGATTCAAGGCCTCACGCCAGCCGTCGCCCCAGCCGCTGTTGCCGGCATAGGGAAAGTGGCGCCGGAAGCAGTAACGGCAATGGATGGCGCAGGCCCCAGTGGTGAGCAGCAGGCTTCGCCCCCGGTATTTCTCCAGGATGCCGGTGCCGCTCTGGGCGGCCCGGTCGCCCACCGGATCCTCGACGAAGCCCACCCGCTCCTGCAACTCCTCGCCCAGGGGCAGGACCTGGCGTAACAGGGGGTCATCCAGGTCGCCTTTGCGGATCAGATCGGCGTAGCCACGGGGCACACGCAGGGGAAAGCGCGCGGCGGCGGCGCGAGCCTGGGGCAGCAGGGAAGGGGGCAGATCCAGGTGGCGCAGGAACGACGCCGGATCGGTGAAGGATTCAGCCAAACACTGTTTCCAATCGGATGTCTGCCAAACTGGCTGGGTTCGGGGTATCATGCCGCGTTTCTTACCGGGATTATGCGCGAGAGGGTAGCATGGCGTTCTATAGTACAAGCGAATTCAAGGGTGGTCTGAAAATCCTGCTGGACGGCGATCCCTATACCATCGTCGAGAACGAATTCGTCAAGCCCGGCAAGGGCCAGGCCTTCAACCGGGTCCGGATACGGAATCTCAAGAGCGGCCGCGTCCTGGAAAAGACCTTCAAGTCCGGCGACAGCGTCGAAGCCGCCGATGTCCTGGAGACCGATCTCCAGTATCTCTACTGCGACGGCGAGAGCTGGCACTTCATGCATCTGGAGTCGTTCGAGCAGTACCAGGTCGGCGAGGCCGCCATGGGCGATGCCGCCAAGTGGATCAAGGAGCAGGACCACTGCCAGGTCACCCTCTGGAACGGCCAGCCCATCGCAGTGGAACCGCCGAACTTCGTCATCCTCAAGATCACCGAGACCGACCCCGGCCTCAAGGGCGACACCTCCGGCGGCGGCGGCAAGCCCGCCACGCTGGAGACCGGTGCCGTGGTCCGTGTGCCCCTGTTCGTGCAGATCGGCGATACCATCAAGGTCGATACCCGCAAGGGCGAATACGTCAGCCGCGCCTGATTGTGAATTACGGAATTACGGTGACACTTTAAATTACGGTGACACTTTACTAAATGCACTTAATTAAATTAATTAAGTGCATTTAGTAAAGTGTCACCGTAATTTAATTATTAATTAATTAAGTGTATTTAGTAAAGTGTCACCGTAATTCCGATTGGCGCCCCAGTGCATCCCTGGAAATGCTCAAGGCCCGCGCCGCGCTCCAGGCGCGCCTGCGGGCCTTTTTCATGGCCAGGGGTGTGATGGAGGTCGAGACCCCCATCCTCTCGCGCCATGCCGGTACCGACCCGGCCATCGAACTGCTGCAAACCCGCTATACCGGCCCCGGCGCCCCCGCCGGGTTGCCGCTCTACCTGCACAGCTCCCCCGAATTCCCCATGAAGCGGCTGCTGGCGGCCGGTAGCGGGCCTATCTATCAGATCTGCCGGGCCTTTCGGGATGGGGAGCTGGGCCGCCGCCACAACCCCGAATTCACCCTGCTGGAATGGTATCGGCCAGGCTTCGATCATCATGCCCTGATGGACGAGGTGGCGGCACTGGTGCGGGTTGCGCTGGAAAGGGAATTACCCCGGGAGCAGCTGAGCTACGGGAATCTGTTTCGGCACTATCTGGGTATAGATCCCCATGCCGCCGGGGAGGCGGAGTTGCGCTCCCTGGCCATCGAGCAGGGTATTCCGGGCGCGGATGAACTGGTTCTGGAGGGTGCCGATCCCTGGCTCGATCTGCTCCTGACCCAGTGCATTGAACCCCGTCTGGGACGGGGCTGCCTGACCTTCGTCTACGATTACCCGGTCAGCCAGGCATCCCTGGCGCGCATCCGGCCCGGCCCGCCGCCGATCGGGGAACGCTTCGAACTCTACCTGGAGGGCATCGAAATCGCCAACGGCTTCCACGAACTGGGCAGCGCCGCCGAACAACGCGCCCGCTTCGAGCAGGACAACCGGGTACGAACATCAGGGGGTGTGTCCCCCTTGCCCCTGGACGAAAATCTCCTGGCGGCATTAGCGGCAGGGCTTCCCGACTGCGCCGGGGTCGCCCTGGGTATCGACCGGCTGCTGATGGTGACTGAAGGGGTAAGCTCAATCGAAGCGGTGATGGCCTTCCCCCTTGATCGGGCTTGAGCTATTTGAGACTCCCCAGCGCCTCCCCCATCCGCACTTCGAGCCCAACCTCGATCCGCTCGTGCCACGCCAGCGCATCCTTGCCGAACAGCAGGATAACGGTGGAGCCCATGTTGAAGCGGCCCATTTCGGCGCCCTTCTCCAGGGTCACAGCCTGTTCCGCCCCGCCGTAGTGCCAGGAGCTGGTACGCAGGTCGGCAGGGGCAATGGTGCCGGCCCATAGGGTGTCCATGCAGCCGACGAAGATGGCGCCCACCAGGATGACAGCCATGGGGCCGGCTTCGGTGTCGAACAGGCATACCACCCGTTCGTTGCGGGTAAAGAGGCGGGGCAGGGTGCGGGCGGTGGCGGCGTTGACACTGAACAGCCGGCCGGGGACATGGCTCATCTGGCGCAGCTTGCCGCTCAGGGGCATGTGGACCCGATGGTAGTCCCGGGGGGAAAGATAAATAGTGGCGAAGGTCCCATCCTCGAACAGCCGGGCAATTGCCGGATCGCCCCCGACTAGATCGGCGAGAGAGTAATCCATGCCCTTGGCCTGGATCAGACGGCCCTGGTTGATGGTGCCGAAGGCGCTGATCTTGCCGTCGGCGGGCAGGGCCACCTGGCCCTCAGCGCAGAGGGGACGGGCATCGGCCTTGAGGGTGCGGGTAAAGAAGGCATTGATGCTCGGATAGGCGCTCGGATCGGGTTCGGCGGCCTGCTCCAGGTCGATCCGAAAGAGCCGGATGAAGCGGCGAATGACCCAATCCTTCAAGGGCGCCCATTCGCAACGGGTCAGCCAGCGCATCCCCCGCGACAGGAGGTGGTGGGGCAGCAGTTGCAGCAACAGGACGAAGAGGCGGTCGGCGAGAGGGTTGTTCATGATAGGTCGGCTCGGGTGTGGATTCGGGCACCTGAATTGTACGGTAATTCGGGATCGACCCAATCAATTGAGGAACTTGCAAAATGGCCTTCCTGACCATTTTGCAAGACGAAAACGAAAAATGCGATTTTTCGTTTTCTTCATTTTCAATGGCTTAGGCCATTGAAAATGGCGGTTCATCCCTGAACCGCAAGAGGTTCTTGCAGTTTT
>JAHJDE010000149.1 GCA_018812525.1 Gammaproteobacteria bacterium | reverse complement strand
GGAGCACCCCTGGCGCTGAGCCACCTTTGTCCCGCGATGAGGACGGGAGACCTTCTCCTCACTCAGCGCGGGACATCAAGGACTGTCTCACCTGATTTAGGGCGGGATGGTGGGGATGGAATAGGGCGGGACGTTACACCCAGTTGTTGAAGCGCTCCTCGCTGCATCTGCAGGGTATTCACCGCCTGCTTGCCGTAGAAGATGGCGGTGGCGGGGTTGTCCTGCTTGGTGTAGAGGTGGCGCAGGTTGCCCTGGACGGTCCACAGCAAGCTTGGTTGACGGGCCCGCAGGGCGATCGCCAGCGCTCGCTCGTAGCGAACCTTCGCCTCGGCGTATTGGCCCAGGTTGTCATACACCAAGGCCAGGTTGTTGAGGCCGATCGCTACCTGCCCATGTTCCGGGCCATAGACCTTCTCCCAGATCGCCAGCGCCCGCTCGTAGCGCGCCTTCGCCTCGGCGTATTGGCCCAGTTTCCGATACACCCCTGCCAGGTTGTTGAGGGTGGTGGCGTAGCTGCCGCTCTCACCGCCCAGCTGCTGTTTCTTTAATTCCAGGCTCTGTTCATAGAAGGGGATGGCCTGTTGGAACTGCTGCCGGTCGCGGTAACAATCGCCGATATTGTGCAGGCCAGCGGCGGCATCCTCGGGGCGGTGGGCTTTGTCGTAGGCCAGGGCCTGTTGGAAGGCCTCGATCGCCTCGGCATAGTGGCGCTCTCCCTGCAATGCCTTGCCCTGCTGATAATAGCGATCCGCCTGCTCGGCAGTCGTGGCGGGGAGCGGCTCCTCCGCCCCCAAAGGCGAAATCGCGATCGTCCACCACAGGACCGTCAGCCCCAACAGGGAGGGAAGAAAGGGAATACGCATGGGGGCAACAAAATTCGTCATGACCGTTCTCCTTGTCCTGCCTCTGTTCGGGGTTGTGAAACTGGTCCCTCGCCTCATGGCGGGGGGATGGTTTCATCTACTATCGGTCGGATTGAGAATAACTCGATACCGACCGGGGTTGAAGCCTAGTCGCCTCCACCGGCGGATCATCAGCTTCCGTTACGAACACCTTCGGGTTTTGCGACAGGGACCGAGTGTTTGAAGACAGCAGCGAAAGGAAGTGGCTTATGATGTTAGCCGCATTGACAGGAACACGGAGCACATACTTGCGCCACAAGATTTTGCACTTCGAGCAATAGCGGATAGTGCCCGACTACCACTCTTCCTTATCTTTTGTCGTTGGGATGTATTCCACCAGATCCGCAATCTGGCATCCAAAAAAGTGGCAAAGTCGGTCCAGATTTTCTGTACCGGTGTTGCACCCTCTTTGATTGATCATCTTTGACAGCGTCATCCGATGGATGCCCGCGGCCTCGGCAACCTCACCAATCGTCACCCGCCGGCCTTCCTCAAATTCCTTCTTTGCTATCAACTCTTTAATCTTAAAACGCAGCATATCTTGATCGCTCGATATGAATTTCCTTCGTATGATAATTACATGCATCAAAAGTTGCTTGCATTAATTTCCAATCGCGGTATCTTTGGTGCAAATGAAGCATTTACACATCATTTGATGATTATCTGGAGAATGGCAATGACTGACACCTACCTGACAACCGACGAACTGGCTGAACGCATCAAGTACGACCCGCGACCGGCTGAAGGATTCCGTTCTGCTGGAAGGCACCCACTACATCCGCCCCTTTGGCGGACGAAAAATCCTTTACCTGTGGGAGGCCATCGAACGCGACATGTTCAAACACTCCCGCAGCACCGGGCTTTCGATCCCGATGGCGGGCGGAGGGGGTTGCCATGGCTAATATCCGCGCCAGAAAAGACAACGGCAAACTGTTCTTCGATTTCCGTTACAAGGGAGAACGCTGCCGGGAGCAGACCGCACTGGACGACAACCCGGCCAACCGAAAGAAACTTAATGCATTGCATAATGTTGTCACAAATATTGGCCTCCGGAGGCTTCAGAGGTTCGAATCCTCTAGGGCGCGCCATATCCCTTACTCCGCCAGGCGATAAAGTGACGCTGGTCGGGATGTCCCAGGGCCGCGCGTAATTCCTCCAGGCTACGGGCTTTCTTCAGGCTGTCCAAGGGCAGGGCCGACCAGCTGGACCCGGCCGGCACGACCTCCATGCCTGAAACATCGAGGCTCCCCGCCCGCTCTTCCAGCAAGATCAACGCCTGACTTTGTGCCACATCCTCGGCCGTTGGCTGGTCCAGTTCATTAAGATCGAGGCCTGGGCCGGCGGCAATCCGGATCTTTGCAGCGGGGACGGGCTCGCCCATATAGACAATTGATCCCTTGCCGATCAGGTCAAGCTGTTCCAGCCTCGCAGCGATCTGACTGCCCTGGTCGGGCAGTACAATCGGTTGTGCGAGAAGGAACAGGGCTAGGGGTGTCATAAGAAGGCTTGCGGCCAGGGCCGTGACCGAGAGATCAAAGCACTTGCGTCCCTGGGCAAGGAGCGCAAGCACGACGGACAGCGCCAGGGCCATCTCGGCCAAGGCGAGGGGATCGGGATCCATGGCCAGCCGGATCAGCAAGGCACCAAATAGTAGGAGGGAGAGAAAGATCCCCATCAGGTAGATCGCGCCTGTCAGCCAGGCCGCTGGGCGTTCATCGCTCCTGCGATTCAGCGCCTCCGCCAGAAGGAGTGCGACCAAGGGGGTCGCGGGCAGTACATACCGGGGGAAGAAGGCGCCGACCGGAACCGACATCAGAATGATCGCGATCACCCAGGCCAACACGAACCCCAGGATGGCGCGGTATCTGTCTCCGCTATCTCCCCATGTCGCCTGAGTGTGACGCGAGTGGGCGCGCAAGGCAGGGAAGAACCAGGGGATAAACAGAAGGCTCAGGGAGGCGATGGCAGCCAGAAGATGGGTGGCCATTTCCTGCCATTGGAATCCGATCCTGTTGCCGACATGATCGCCAAGGAAACTCGCCAGGGCCGTTTCCCCGTGGAGCAGGTAGATAATCCCGAACCAGCCCACCCCCACTGCCATGCCCAGCAGGATGGCGGGGAAGTGCAGGATATGTGCGAGGGAGACACGGCGCCAGGGATTGAGTCTCAGATACCCCATGCTAACCCCGGCAAAGACAAGTGCCGGCAGGGGGCCCTTGGTGGCCACGGCCAGCCCAATGCCAACGTAGGCAGCGAGATAGCGAAGGAAGGAGGGCTTGAGGGAGAGCATGATGCCCAGGAAGCCGAATGCGCTGATCAGTAGCCAGAGGGCCAGGAGCATGTCGGGATTGGTGCGGACCCCCGCCATCATCAGGAGCGGATTGGAGGCCATGATCATGGACGCGATCAGGGCCGTTTTCCTGCTGGCAAACAGCAGTATGCCCATGCGGTAGGTCAGCCAGATGCTGAAGGCGCCCGCCAATAAGAAGGGGAGGCGCGAGGCGAATGCGCTCGTGCCCAGAATTTGGTAACTGCCGAGAACGGCCCAGTAGGTCAGAATCGGCTTTTTGAAGCGAGGCTCCCCATTGCGTGCGCGAGGACTGATGATGTCACCGGACTGCATCATGAAGATAGCGCCGTTGGTGTAGTGACGTTCGTCCGGGTGGAAGGTGACATAATTGCTGGCCAGGGGAAGTAGGGCCAGCACAAAGAGTATCGCCGCGAGAAAGGGAGCGAAACGGCTTCCCGAGATATTGGGTTTTTGTTTTTCCAAGAGCGCGAGCATGGATATACCGGGTCCGAAGAATGTTGACCGCATTATCCATCGGCACGCGGGGGGAGGCTATCCCAGCGTGACGGGAATCTGGCAATTAGTCATCAGGATGCCGGTGTTTGCAACAGTCGAGATCGGGGACCGGATCGTAGCCGCCCTTGTTGTAGGGATGGCAGCGGAGCACCCGCTTGACTGCCAGCCAGCCGCCCCGCAGTGCCCCATAGCGCTCGACCGCTTCGAGGGCATAGCCGGAGCATGTCGGATAAAAGCGACAGCTTCGACCCAGCAGGGGGCTGATGAGATAGCGATATCCCCTGATAATCCATAGCAGCAACAACTTGAGCGGGTTCAAGGTCACTTCACCGCGCAGTCGGAACAACTGCCTGTGACTTCAACCACTTGACGGAAGCCTTTGCAGCCGTGGTTGCGTTCCGGAACCCGGCACCCACATATGAACCAGCCCCTCTTGCCAGCAGGTTCCAGTCGCTTTCACCAGTGCCGCGCTCAATACCCTGTCCTCAGCCCTCTCTTCCGGCACCATTCAATCACCGCTCGAACAACCGATACCGATTGGATGATATAACATCTCCGCATTGGCGCCTTCCGCATTTGAGGCATTTGAACAGCCCATGACGACCGGCCGTTTGATACTGACACCCGACGACCCTTACAGCCTCTTCGAACCCGAGGGGGTTGCTGTTCTGTTGCTGGAGATGGGAATTGTGGGTGAACCCCTTCGCGAAGTCGCAGATAACGCCTTCGCGGCAGGGGAAGATCTGATGCGCTGGATCAGTTTCACCGGCTGTTCCCCCTTTCTCCGCTTCGAACCCTCCGGGTTGGGTGACGAAGACTTCTGTCATGTCCGGATAACAGTCAATAGGGGCAATGCCCCTGTCTTCCACGCCAGTAATAACACCAAACCCCCTCTTTGTCCCTATTGCCGTGGGGCAGTTAGAGAGTGGCGGTCCCTGGTGGAAGGCTGGGTGGCTCATGGGGCACCCTTGCGCTGCGAATGCTGTGGCAACGGAATTGCCGCCACAGAACTGAATTGGCGCAGATACGGCGGGTTTGCCAGGGGGTTGGTGGAGATATTCAGTGTTTTCCCGGGCGAGGCGGTTCCCGTGCCGGCATTGCTGGAAAGACTGACCCAGACCGGCACTGGCACCGGCCCTTGGCGCTATTTCTACTGGAAACCTTGATCGACCACAGAGCGATTCTTGCCCGCCTGCTTGGCCTGATACAGGGCCCGTTCGGCTCGGCCAAAGACACTATCGGAAGAGTCCCCGTTGCGGAACTCACAGACGCCGCAGGAGATGGTGACAGGTACGCGCTTCATGCCGGCATTGAAGGGGCGATCGGACACCCCCCGGCGGATCTCCTCGGCTACCCGGCTGGCCTGCTCCAGGGAGGCGCCCGGCAGAAGCATGACGAACTCCTCGCCGCCATAGCGGGCAACGAAATCGGTTTCGCGTAACCGGCCCAGGAAAATCCTGCCAATAAATCCCAGCACTTCATCGCCCGTTCGATGCCCATAGATGTCGTTGATTGTCTTGAAGTCATCAACATCCCAAACCACAAGACACAGGGGGCGGCGAAACCGTTTCCAACGCAGGTGTTCCTCCCTGATCCTGCGATCATAGGCGGTCCGATTGGGTAAGCCGGTCACCCGGTCGGTTGTTGCCAGGATCAGTGCCTCGGCCAGCTTTCCACGCAGCTTCTGCTCCTCATCCTCAAGGGAGCGCATTTGGTCACGCATCCGCTCGGTGTTACGCGCCTCTTCCTGGATGCGGTCTCGCTCCCCCTGTAGATGTTGCTCGATCCTTGCCTGAATAGAATTCAGGTGCTGGCCGACCACCTCCCTGAAAGCATCCAGGTCGGTAGCCGCAAGCCCGTCTCTGTGGACCCTTCCCATTTTCATGCCCAGACTTTCCTGGAGGTCCCTATTGCTCTCCATGGCGTCGTCACGGATGGTTTGAATGTGATTGATGACAGAGTCGATCTCTTTCAGCCGGTTATCCAGGGTGACCAGAAAGGTCTTCGTCTCCTTGAGATCGGATTCGGCGCCGCCGAAGGCACTGAGAAGGAGGAGGACAATTTCCTCAAGGACACTGGTCCAGGCGCCTGGGTTGGCCATGTCGGCCTGGAGCCGTTCCTGCAACTGGCGTATCGAATCAACAAGGCGATTCGGCCACTTCTGGGTATGCAGCAGCCTGCTCAGGGCTTCGTTGGGATTCGTATTGGCACTCAAGTTTCGCTCCCACTCCCCAATGATCCACTGCCAAGTCTAGCCCGAATACTTCCTAAATTCGCCGAGCCCGCGCTTGTCTTTTGATCCGCCCGAAAAAGTGCCACAGTGATATGCCGTTTACGGCACGATCATCCCGGCAATTCATGCAATATCCTGGCTAGCCTACCTGGCGGAGATTGTTTCCCATTGACTGCTCCAGGTCCAGGGCAAGATCCGCCGGCAATTTCACCTCGACATGCACCGGAAGATGATCGGAGAGGGGAAAGTTGACCACCTCCGCCCTTACCACTTCCAGTTTATCAGAGACCAGGATGTGGTCGATTCTGCGCATGGGGCGCCAGCTCGGAAAACTCGCCTCCTCGCAGGTGGGCTCACGTAAATGGCTGGAGCCGACCAGATCGACCAGCTCCGGGGCATGGCAGCCGCAATTCATGTCCCCCATCACTACCACATGTGCATAGGGCCTGATCAGATCGGACACGTATCTCAGTTGCCGCTTTCTCGCCCACTGGCCCAGCGCCAGATGCACGACACAGACCGCCAGTTCGTTGCCCGGTCGCCCGAAGAGGGCCAGCAAGGCGCCTCGTCCGGGGACATTGCCCGGCAGCCTGTGCTCTTCCACGCGGAGTGGGCTGAAACGACTTAGCAAGCCATTGCTGTGCTGGCCGAGGGGGCCGAGATCGCGGTTCACCTGGCGATGCCAGCCCCTGAAGCCGGCTCGCTGCGCTATGTAGGCGGTTTGATCCATGAAATTGCTGCGCAGGCTGCCCGAGTCGACCTCTTGCAGGCCAACGATATCGTATCGACCCACCAGCCCCGCCACCTTGTCAAGATTCGGCACCTGCTGCCGATGGGGCAACCAGTTGCGCCAACCACGGGTTACATAGTGACGGTAGAAATAGGTGTCGACACCGCTCTGGATGTTATAGCTGAGAATCCTCAGCAGGTTGTCCACCCCTTCCGTTCCGTTCATGGCGTCTTGGCCGCCGATGCTTGTTCCGCCTTGACTCTTGCGATGAGAAAGTCCACCAACGCCGTCTTCTCCTCGAAGGAGTCCGTGGATCCGGATCTATAGATCCCGCCCACCACCAGACTGGGCACGCCATCGATACCAAAGCGGCGGGCAAGCTCGATGGAACGGCTCACGCGGGTCTGTACGGCGAAGGATTGGCGGGTATTGCGGAATTGCTCCGCATCCACGCCCTTTTCCGCAAGGAATTTTTCCATGGCTTCGGGACTGTTCAGTGAAAGCCCCTGTTCGTGGATGGCGCTGAATATGACCTCATGCAGCCCTTCCAGCTTTCCCATCATCTCAAGGGCATAAAAGGTTTCCGCATGCAATTTGCCCGCTGCGTTCGGGTGGCCGTCTCGCCCCATGAAGATCACGGGAATCTGGTTGAACGTCACCCCTTCGGGCTTCCGCTCCAGCCATTTCAAGAGATGGGGTTCGATGTCCTTGCAGTGTGGGCAGTTGTACCAGAAAAACTCCAGCACCTCGAGCTTGCCCTGTTCCTCTCCGGGGTAGTTCGGAAAAATCTCGAAATAGTTGATGTTCTCCTGGAACTTCTCGGCGGCGACGCTGAGCGCCGGAACAAGCACAAAGAGCAAGACAATGAGGTGGATTGTTTTTCGCATCGTTATTCCTCCAGGAAGGTGTTTTGTGATCCGGCAGGCTTCCATGCCCCGAACGGGTACCTGACGTCATTTTGCCTGAACGGAAAAAGGCGGCCAAGGCCGCCTTTTCGTTTCCGGTCAGTGTGCGATCAACGCAGTCCCTGGATATACTGGGCCACCGCCGCGATATCCGCGTCGGTCATTTTGCCAGCGATGTCACGCATCATCTTGTTGGAGTCGTTGCTGCGCGTACCGGCGCGAAAATCCTTCAGCGCCTTCTCCAGGTAATTGGCATGCTGTCCGGCTAGCTGGGGGAAGTTGGCGGCCGCGTTGCCGGCGCCGGCCGGGCCATGGCAGGCAATGCATCCTGTAACGCCGCTGTCGGCATTGCCGGCACGATAGAGGGTTTCTCCCGCCTTGACCTGTTCGGCGGCGGCGGTTCCCTGCGCCGTCTTCTGGGATGCGAAGAAGGCGGCGAGATCGGCTGCGTCGGCATCGCTCAGGGGGGTGGCCATCGGTGACATCAGGGGATCGGCGCGGACGCCCGACTTGAGATCGGCCAACTGCTTGATGATGTATTCGGGGTGCTGACCGGCCAGCTTCGGCCAAATGGGATTGACGCTGTTGCCATCGGCGCCATGGCAGGCCAAGCAGGTGGCCGATTTGGTCTGGCCTGCGGCTGCATCGCCTGCGGCCTGGACGGCGCCGGTCATGGCGAGGGCGACAACGAATGCGACGAACTGTTTTTTCATATTGATACCTGCTGGAATTCTAATATAACGGTGTAAAGCAAAGCCCGTGCCCTTTAGGGTGGCACAGGCACTGGATTCTCGTCTACCCAACAGGGCAGCTCGCGTTCTGATAATCTCGGCGGCACATGAACCGCCGATTTCCTCTTCCTCGCAATGACCGACTTAAATTTGCGGAATATATAACAATTCGGGCATTCAGGGTCAACCGAAGAAGTGCCCGCGGCGCCTTTGTCCGATTGGTATCTATACCCGCTGGTTCCAGGCCCTATTTACCGGCGAGATACTCCTCATCGCTAAAGGAGTAGACCCAGTCAGGCTTGAATACCACCACCAGGGACATGATCCAGCCATTGAGGACCCCCTCGGGGAAAAACATGATGGGGAAGAAGGGCATGACCCCGTCCAAGAGCCGATCAGGTGTGTGGACTCCACTCATGACCAGCATAGCCACCGCAATAAAGCCGCAGATGAGGCCCACCAGCCCACCGGCAATGAAGGCGTTGACAAAGACAAAGACAAAAAAATGTTTCGGCAAGTAGGCCCGCACGACCAGCAGGCTGATGAACGTCAGGCTCACCGGGACAATGCCAACGGTAACGATACTGAAAGGCAGTGCGGACCATTGGGACCAGCCGGCGAGGGTGACCCCCAGCAGGGCCAGAATGGAACCAATCAGTCCCAGAGACCAGCCGAACATGAGGGTCAGGGAGGTGATGCCCAGAAGATGATATTGGAGGCCGATGGTTACCTCGGTACGCATACCCCAGAGGAGCATCAGGGCGACCAACATAGCGAAATAGGAGTTGGAACGGCCCGACTCTGCCAGTCTTCGCCAGGGAGCGTGCCTGAGAGCCAGGACGACGAACAGGGCATCCAAGATGCTGATAATCCACAGAGAGCCAGTGGTGAAAAGGCTAGACGCGAATTCCATCGTTTATGCAGATGCAGTCGGATCCCCATTTATCGCGACACTAGCGGCCGAGTCCGCGCCCTCTGGCCCCCAGCGTCGTGGATCATTCTCAGGGGCCTCCCTGGCGATTTCGGGCAGAGAGGCAGCCAATCCTTGGGCCAGGGTTGGATAGCGCAGGCTGATGCCCAACTCGTGCAGCATCCGGTCATTGGAAAGCCGCCGGGATTCATTCATGTAATCGAGCATCCCTTGAGAGAGGGCCTGTTCCGCCGCCTCCTTGCCAATCAGCGGGGGGCGGGGCAGTCCGGTCAGATCGGCAATCCGACAGAAATAATCGACCATGGTCGAGGGGTGGCCGTCGCTGACATTGTAAACCGCATCTTGGTTTGGCGAATCCATTGCGGCGACACAGACATCCACCAGGTCCTCCACCTGTATCCGGTTGGTGAAGGGAGACTGCTCCTCGCGCAGCAGCGGCAGGCCCTCGCGTAAGCGGCGAAGGGGTAAACGGCCCGGTCCATAGATCCCGGCCACCCGTAATATGACCAGTCCAGCGCCCCGTTTACGGCGCCACAACCGCCAGGCGTCTTCCGCCGAGAGACGGCGTCGGCTGCGATGCGCCTGGGGATTGAGCGGGCACTCCTCATCGATCCAGTGCCCCTGGCAATCACCGTATACCCCCGAAGTGCTGACATAGACCAGCCGCGCAGGATGACCGTAACGGTCGAAGGCATTGATCATTCGTCCGACACGGGGATCGGTGTCACCTTCGCCTGGGGGTGGGGCGAAATAGTAAAGGAGGGTATCGGCAAGATCCGTCAACTCAGCAGGGCAAGGACCATCCAGGTCAAACCGCAATGCCTCAATGCCCTCGGCGTTCAGTCGATCAATGCCCGATTCGCTTCGAACGATGCCGGCCACATGATCGCCACGCGTGCTGTGCCGGGTGGCGACCCTTATTCCGACATAACCGCATCCCACAATAACGATTTTTCTCATAGGTTTTTTTATTCCTCCGCATCAGTCAGAATGCTTTGCGATCCGCCGAGCCACTGACCGAGTAATCGTATGACTTTCAGCGTGCAAATCGAACCATCCGGCCATAGCTTCAATGTAGAAAGGGGCGAGACGCTGCTTGAGGCAGCCCTGCGTCAAGGGGTTGGGCTGCCTTATGGATGCCGCAACGGTCTTTGCGGGAGCTGTCTCTGCCGCTTGAGCGAAGGCGAGGTCGACTATCCCAAAGGTAAGCCGGATGCCCTGAAAGATCAGGGAGACAATGCCTGCCTGAGCTGTCAGGCCATTCCTGTCACTGATCTCTTGATCCTCGCCGGCGAAGTGGAAAAAGCTGATGAGATCGAGATCCGTACCCTTCCCTGCCGCGTTGAATCAGTAGAAAACCTGGCCCATGATGTCATTCGGCTCAAGCTGAAATTACCCGAAAGCCAACGCCTGCAATTCCTGGCGGGCCAGTATCTCGACATCTTGCTGCCCGATGGTCGCCGCCGCGCCTTTTCCATTGCAAATGCTCCCCATGACGACGCCTGTATTGAACTGCACGTCCGCCATGTCAGCGGGGGTGAATTCACTGATTTCGTCTTTCATGGGATGCAGGAAAAGGCCATCCTCCGGATTCAGGCCCCACTCGGCGGTTTTACCCTGCGTGAACATTCCGACCGGCCGATGGTCTTCGTGGCCGGGGGCACCGGATTTGCCCCGATCAAGGGGATAATCGAGCATGCCTTCCACCTGGGGGAGATACGCCCCATACACCTCTATTGGGGGGTGCGTTCTAGGCGTGACCTCTATCTCCATGACCTGCCGCTGGACTGGGAGCAGGGGCATGCAAATTTTCGCTATACGCCAGTGCTGTCAGAGCCGGACAGTGACTGGGCCGGGCGAACAGGCTGGGTGCATGAGGCTGTGTTGGAGGACAGCCCGGACATGAGCAGCTTCGATCTCTACATGGCAGGCCCTCCACCCATGATAAGGTCAGCCCGTGACAGATTCGCCGCTGCGGGTCTCGGCCACGACCATATGTTCTATGACTCTTTCGAGTACGCTGCCCCGAAGGAGGAGCCAAAGGGGGAGTGAAGTCTTCCTAGAGGTTATTGCAAAACTGCAAGAACCCCTTGCGGTTCAGGGATGAACCGCCATTTTCAATGGCCTAAGCCATTGAAAATGAAGAAAACGAAAAATCACATTTTTCGTTTTCGCCTTGCAAAATGGCCAGGATGGCCATTTTGCAAGTTCCTCCCTAGTCAGGCTTTTGGCACTTGCCGCCATGGCAGCCACAGGAACTGCCGCAGCCGCCACCCTCCTTCCTCGGGGGACCAAATTCCGGGTGGGTCTTGGCAAATCGATGTGACGCCCATTGCACGAACTGCCAGCCAACCAGCAGCAGAGGGATGACCGTCATGGCAATCAGGTAATCCCAATACATCAGTGTCCACCCATCCCGGCGAAGCCCATGAAGGCTAGCGACAGCAGGCCGCCCAGCATCAGACTCATAGCCGCCCCCCGGGCCGGTGTTGGCAGATTGGCCAGTGCCAGTCGCTGCCGGAGACCCGCCATCAGCACAATGGCAAGGGTAAATCCGGCCCCGGCCCCAAGTGCGTAGACCAGGGATTGGAGGAAGTTGTATTCCTTGAAGGTCTGGAAAAGTGCCAGACCCAGGATGGCACAATTGGTGGTAATCAGCGGCAGGAAGATGCCGAGCGCCCGGAACAGCCCTGGGCTGAATTTCTTCAGGGTCATCTCGACCAACTGCACGGCACTGGCTATGACGGCGATATAGCTGATCAGACGCAGGAACTCGATGTCGAAGCTGGTCAGCAACAAATTGATGCCGAAGGCGCAGATGGAACTGACCAGCATGACGAAGCTGGTGGCAAGACCCATGGGCACGGCCGTCTCCATTTTGCCGGAGACGCCAAGGAAGGGACAGAGCCCCAGGAACAGTGCCAGAACGAAATTGTTCGCCAGGGCCGCGTTGATGAAGATAAAGCTCAGACTTTCAGCCGGCACGGCCCCTCTCCTCTTGCAGCGAACGCAATTGAGTGCGGTGTTTCCGCCAATCGAACAGCAGCAACCAGGCCCCCAGGATGATGAATCCCCCCGGCGGCAGGACCATCACCACCCAGGGTTCGAAATTGGCCCCAAACAGGTCGAAACCGAACAAGGCCCCGGCACCCAGGATCTCCCGCACCACACCCAGGCAGAGCAGGGCAAAGGTGAAGCCGGCCCCCATGCCAAGGGCGCTGATCAGGGCCAGGGCCGGACGACGTTTCGAGGCGTAGGCCTCGGCGCGGCCCAGGATGATGCAATTGACCACGATGAGCTGGATGAAGGCGCCGAGCGCGTTGTAGAGATCCAGGGAGATCGCTTGGATCGAATAATCGACGACGGTGACGAAGGTGGCGATGATGACGATGAAGGCGGCAATGCGGACCTGTTTGGGTATCAGATGTCGCATAAGGGAGATCAGCAGGCCGGACGCCATCAGCACAAAGGTGGTTGCCAGGCCCATGGCCAGGGCATTGATGGCGGAGTTCGTCACCGCCAGCACAGGACACATGCCCAGCAGCATGACGAACACGGGGTTTTCCCGCCACAGGCCTTCAGCGAAGGAATCCCAGGTGACATCGTCGCTCTTATTCATGCCCATGGCCTATTCTCCTTTCCCATTGGTGGGGGACTCTGCAGGGGCAATGTCGATCCGCTTCAGTTGCTCCAGATGGGGAGCCAGTAGCGGCAGCAGATTCTGAGCCGACTGATTCAGCGCCTTGCCTACCGCCTTGGAAGTGATGGTCGCCCCGGAGATGGCATCTATCTCCCAGGGATGTTGCTTACTTCCGTGCTTGACGGTGAGGATGGCGTTCTCAAGGGCTGTGCCGGCCCCGTTGAGACGGGCGGATAGCCCGTCAGGACCAATGAAGTTGGCCTGGAAACCCGCGTCACTGATGATCTTGTCGCCCAGGCCCGGTGTCTCCGTCATCTTCAGTACTTCAAAACGGCGGATACAAGCGCAGTCCGGGTCGTAGCCGTAGAGCAAATAGACAAGACCGGCATATCCCATGCCGGCACCATTGACGGCAATGCCCTTGAGCCGGCCCTGATCGTCATATCCCCCGTATACAGTGATGCCATTGCCGCTGCCGACATCACCGGCAGGGTGCACGCCTTCAGGGGTGACAAGGTAATTGCGGCGCAGGGTCGCTCCCGGCACCACCTTGAACACCGCCCGCTCAATGGCTCGCTGTTGGTTAGCCTCGATGATCGGCTTGGTCAACTGGTCGACTAGCACCACCAGAAAGCCCGACAGCATGGCGATGCCACCGAGTACTATCAGCATCTTGAGAGCCGGCGTTGCGGGCGCCTGGGCATCTTGTCCTTTCACGCCTGTTTTCTCCTGCCATCCGCGCCGAACACCCTGGGCTGGGTCCATTGGTCAATCAGCGGGGTCGCCGCATTGCCGAGCAGGATGGCGTACATCACCCCTTCGTTAAGCCCCCCGAAGAGGCGCACGGCTACCGTGATGAAGCCGATCAGCAGACCGTAGATCACCACGCCCAAAGGGGTTACCGGGGAACCGACCATATCGGAGGCCATGAACCAGGCGCCGAGCATCAGACCGCCGGAGCAAAGCATGAACAGGGGGCCGGGTGCGGTCGGCTCGATGAGCTGGTAGGCCCAGGAAAGAAAGGCGGTGGCGGCCATGATCGATACCGGGATGCGCCAGTCAAGCATGCGGCGGAAGGCGAGATAGAGGCCGCACACCAGGATCACCAGGGCAGATTCGCCCGTGGAGCCCGCAGTGGCTCCCAGAATAAGGTCGGTGACCGGCGTCGCGGCATGTTCGAACTTCATGAGCGCCAGCGGTGTTGCCCCGGCAAAGCTGTCCACCGCAACGCCCTGGACCCATTCGGTAATAGCTGGCGGCCGTTGGAAGGGCGCCGTCAGTGTTGTAGGGATGAAGCTGGTAAAGCGCCCATTGAACAGGGACGGGGTCCAGGTGGTGATGGCGACGGGAAAGGCGGCCTGTACGAAGGCGCGGCCCACCAAGGCGGGATTGAGGGGATTCATACCCAGCCCCCCGAACAGGGCCTTGCCCATGGCGATGGCGATGATCCCTGCTACGGCCGTCATCCAAAGGGGAAAGCCGGGGGGCAGGGTCAGGGCCAGCAGGATACCGGTGATGCTGGCCGACCAGTCGCCCAGGGTACTGGGCTCCAGGCCGAGCCGGTTGAAGAGCCGTTCACTCAACAGGCAGCTCAGGACGGCCGTGAGCAGCAGGGCCAATACCGACAGTCCGTATTGCCAAACGGCAAACCCCGCTATGGGGACTGTGGCCCAGACCACATTGCGCATGATCTGCACCACATCCTGCCCGGCATGGGCATGCGGCGAGGTTCGTAATTCGAGTTGCGCTTTCTTTTTCATCGCAATGCTGTTTTATTCAGGGAGACGCGGAGAGCACAGAGTTTCTCATGTGCAAGAGCAACGCCCCGTGGTATCAGTGGTGAGATTAAGGGCTTCATGCCGCTTTCTCACGCTGGATCGATTTGGCGATGCGAAAGTACTGCACCAGGGGGATATTTGAGGGGCAGGTGTAGGAGCAACAGCCGCATTCGAAACAGTCGAACAGGTGGTACTTCTCTGCCATGGTGTCAAATTCACGCTTGGCTGCCAGCAGACCCAGCATGGAGGGGTTGAGATGCATCGGGCAGGCGCTGAGGCAACGGCCGCATTTGATGCAGGGCCAGATTCGTTGGTCCTCCGCGCCGATGGCTGGTTCGTTCAGCACCAGGACACCGGAGGTCCCCTTGATGATTGGTGTATCGAAAGAGGGCACCGAAGACCCCATCATGGGGCCGCCCAGAATTACCTCCGCCCTGACGTCCTTCAGGCCGGCCTGCTTCAACACGAAACCCACCGTGGCGCCGATGGGTACCAGATAGTTGCCTGGGCGTTCCACGCCCGGCCCCGTCACGGTGATGACACGCTCTATCAGGCCCTCGCCACGCGGCAGGAGCCGGCCCAGCATCGCCAGGGTCCCCACGTTGTTGACCACCACGCCTATCTGGGCAGGAAGCCCTCCGGCAGGGACCTCGCGTCCGAGCGCCGATTTGATCAGCATCTTCTCGGCGCCCTGGGGATACTTGGTCTCCACCGCCTTGACGCTGATCCCCGATCCGGCCGATATTCGATCTGAGATCCTGCGCACCGCATCCATTTTATTATCTTCAATGCCTATGACCGCCTTCTTCACGCCCAGGGCGAGCATCGCGTAGCGAGTGCCGCGCACCAGGTCATCGGTCCACTCCAGCATCATGCGGTAGTCACAAGTCAGATAGGGTTCGCACTCGCAGCCGTTGACCACCAGCACATCGACCTCAAGCCCCTTTGGGGGGGCCAGCTTCACATGGGAAGGGAAGGCCGCGCCTCCCAAACCGACCATTCCGCTGTCCCAGACTGCCTGGACGATTTCCTCCGGCGTCAATTCCCCCATCTTCCTCGGCGAACCCCAGAGCACCTCCTGGGTTGCACTCTCGTACACATCGAGCAGGATTGCCGGTTCCTTGGGGCCGCGCGCCGAAGGCATCAGCTCGATGCCCCTTACCCGTCCCGTCGCGGGGGCGTGGATCGGCGACGACACATAGCCGTCAGCGGCGGCTATCGGTTGTCCGCGCACGACCTCCTGGCCTTTCTGCACCAGAGGCAGCGCCGGTTTCCCGATATGCTGGGCAAGCGGGAGCACCAACCGGGGCGGAAAAGGCATGCGCCTTATGGGCCGCGACGCCGTCTCCGCTTTATGGTCCGGCGGATGGATGCCGTGTCTGAAGCTTGCCATGCCGAGGAGTTGCGCTAGGTTCATTTACTGATACTTCGCAGCCCGCTTGACGAGTTTCTCGACGTCTTTTTCGCCCATGTTCCAGGGTGTTCCTGGGTGCAGGCAGCCGGCCGTACACTTTTCGGCAGCGCGCACTATATCCTTGTAGCTCCCTGCCTGAGGGTCTAGGACGATCGCCAGCTTGTCGCTGTTATAACCGAATATCTTGGGGTTGATGTCCATGCATTCGTCACAGGCGGTGCATTCCGGGGTCTCGATCCAGACGGGCTCGTAGTTCACCGGGGCTCCACCCGCGACAGCGACGCCTGCTGCCGTCCCATTGCCACCACCGGCACTCGTACCGGAAAGGGTGGCAGCGTTACCAGAGGCTGCCAGGGATAGCAGGGTAGAGCTGAGGCGGTTGGCCATTTCAATCTTGGCCCGCTCGACCGCCGCATTCACATCGACCTTGTTCATTTCGCCCGCAATGCCCTTGAGCTGGTGCCAGAATTGGCGGCGCTCCTCACAGGAGGTGACCATCTCCTGGGCACAAATCATGCGCATCAGACGGTTCTTGGCATCCAGTGCCCAGATAAAGGGGTATTTACCCTCACGTTCATCCGCATCCAGATCCAGGAACTCGTGCAATGGCACCATAGCCTCATTCCAGGTTTCTGGCGGGGCCTTGCGGAAATGCTTGCGGAACCTGGCCTCAGTGGCGGCAAAATCAGCGAAGGTCATGGGAACCTCCAGTCTGCCTTCCTTGCCGCTCTCGTCCAGATAGCTGATGTTGTACATCGGCCAGTCTTCTTCGAGGGAGGGGTTGCCTTCCAGGTCGATGCACTCGTCGATGGTATCGCCCAGGTCCGGGTTGTACTTCATCAGGGGATAGGCGCGCGATTCCAGGGCCAGCTTGGATTGGCGGCGGGAGGCATCGTCGGCGACGCCATGCTCGGGCTGGCACACTGCATAGACGTTGAACAGCGCGGGGCGGCGGCTGTTGAGGCCGTCGATAAAGCCCTCGATCAGGTGGGTGGTATTGCTGATGTTGCCCTGCAGTACATAGGAGGTCCGGTGGGCGATGCCAATCAGGCCCATCTCCTTGCGCATCTCCTCCTTGCCTCTCATTTTAGAGCCGTGGGGGGCCATGTCAGAAACCTGGGAGATAAAGCCCGAGGTACAGGCCTGACCACCAGTATTGGAGTAGACCTGGGTATCCAACACCAGCACCTTGATCGGCATGCCTGATGCGAGGGCGCGGGAGAGATTCTGGAAACCGATGTCATACATGGCGCCGTCGCCGCCGATGGAGACCACTGGCGGACAGAGCAGCCACTCTTCATCCGTGAAGCCCTTCCAGTCGAAACGCTGGAAGAAGGGCTCATGCTCTGTCGCGTTGTACTTCCCATCCAGTTCCAGTTCGCTACGGCGGATTGCCTTGAATCCGTCCGCCATTTTCGCCATGTGGCCCTCGAAGAGGCCCATGGCCACAGAGGGGCTGTCCTGGAACAGATGGCTGGTCCAGGGGAAGGGATAGGGATTGAAGGGGAAGGTGGAGCCCCAGACCGAGGTGCAGCCCGTGGCGTTGACTATCCCCATGGCGGCGCGGCCCTGTCCCGAGGGTCCGGCCAGGTAGGCCTGGCGAAGGTTACGCAGATCGCTGAGCAGGCCTGAGACACGCTTGAGCCAATCCTTGTCCACCAGGGTGTTCTCACGATCCGGGTCGATGGACTCGCTCAACCCGGCCAGGGTCAGCTCATCGGCGCTATCAGCAGCCCGGCCCAGGGCGGAGGGATCGCTCAGATCGACGCCCTGCGCCAGCTTCAGCCGGGTATGCTGCTCCAGCCGGGCGATCAGATCATCCAGCCTGGCCAGTAGCGCCTTTACCCGAGGCTGCATCAGCGCGGTCACCGTGCCGGTAAAGAGGTGGATGATGGTCTTCTCGCCGCAGCCCAGGCAGGAACCGTCGCCACAATTCATTGAGTTATAGGAGGACTTGTCCAGCAGCAGGGTTTCCAGGGCACCGATCTTGCCGTCGAGGTCATCGATACGGCTGTAGGTTTCGCCGGTGGTGGGCAGGTCGAGCCAGAAGTTCCAGTCGTCACGCATACGCTGGATGGCGGCCTGGTCCTGGCGCTCCGCCAACAGGGCCTGGTCGCCGCAGACCTCGACGCACTCCATGCAGCCCTTGCAGGTGTAAGGGTTGATGGTGATTGAGAAGAGACCGCCGGCATTGGGTTTTTTCTTCTCGATGCTATTCCAGTAGGGCTTGGTGATGGAGAATTCGAAAGTCCCCATCTTCTCCATAAACAGGGCGAACTCCTTTTCGAGGTTGGCCATGCCCTTCTCATCCAGCTCCGCGGCGGCGATGGTCTCCAGCACTGCCTGATCGAGCAGTTCACGGACCTTGGCCCCTTCACCCCGCTCGTTGATCAGGCCGCGCAGGCGCTTCTCCACATTGCGGCTTTCGCGGCGCAGGAATTGGGTCGGGGTCCCGCCCATCTCGATCTTGGTGATGAGGCTGTTGAAGACCTCACCGATTGAATTGACCAAACCAGGAATGGAGCTGTCCGGACAGACCGTATAGCAGTCGCCGCAAGCGGTGCAATTCTCCGCGATCCATTTGGGGTACTCGAAACGGATCTGGGTCATGTCGCGGAAGATGCCGGTGGCCGCAGGCACAAGGGAAAGGGCCTGATAGGGGTCGGCCAGGATGTCGGAACCCTTGCCGCTGGCGTAGAAGCTGCCGGTCTGCTCCCAGAAACGGTGAATGTCGGAGATGCCGCCATCGCCCTGGGAAAGCTGCCTGAGCATCACCGGCAGGCCTATTTCCTTCTTGAGTTGTTGCTGGTTCTCGACACTGACCCGCTTGTCGGTGATCTCGTGGATCTCGATGAAACCGCGGCGCACCACACGCAGGTTGTCCTCCACCACCCGTTTGCCCTTGGAGCCGAACTTGGACTGCAAGCGTTCCTCAATGGACTGGAACAACTTCTTTTCGTCCAGTCCTGCCATCTTCATCAGAGGCGATCCGGCGAAGAAGGCCCCCTGGAATGCGTTGCCCTGCATGCGCAGTTGCAGCTCGGGATTACTGGCCTCCTCGCGGGCGATCTTGAAACCGTCGAGGTAGAAGACATGAATATCATTGGCGACGATTTGCTGCTGCATCCAGCGCGGGAAGCTGGCCCAGACCGCATCCGGGCTCGCAAGGCTGGACTGGATGATGAGGGTGCCGCCCTGCTTCAGGCCGCTCAGGGGATTGGAATGGCCGAAGACATTGGGGTCGGGACTCAGCACCACGTCGACAAAGTAGTATTCGCAGTTAAGCGGGATCGGGGTCGGTGCCGCTGACAAGAAATAGGTTGTGGGCTGGCCTTTCTTCTCAGAACCGTATTTGGGGTTGGCCTTGATCTCGTAGCCGAGCAGGTCGTAGAGGGTCATCACCAGATTCTTACCGGTAGTGATGGCCCCCCAGCCCCCCACCGAGTGCATGCGCACGGTGATGGAGCCCTCGGGCATCAGGTTGGGGTTCTCGGAGCCATGCACCGACAGCTCACCGACCCTGGGGTAGGCATCGAGCACCTTCTGGACATGGATCTCCTGCTTGGGGTTGGCCGCCTCACGCACGAAGTCGATGCCGAGATAATAGAATTTCTTCTTCGGGGCGTCCGGCAGCATGTTCTCGATGGCGCCGATCAACCCCTCCGGCTGGAGGTCGCGAGAGCCTATGCCATAACAACCGGAATAGAGGCTGGGGGCATCCTTGAAGCTGGTGTAGCGGTCGTATTCGGGATAGGGCAGCCCCTTCTCCGCCTGGCCGTTCTCGATGCACTTTGAGATAGCGGCACGCACCTCGCGCATCAGCGGCAGGTCTTCGGCCAGGGGCTGGTCGGTACGCTCAAGCACGGCCACGCCCTTCTTGCCCTTCAATACCTTGCCGATCAGATCGCCGGGGAAGGGGCGATAGAGAGTGAGATCGACCACACCGACCTTCAGCTTGCGGGTTTTCTCCAGATAGTCGGCCACACTACGGGCCTGCACCACCATGGAACCCATGCCGAGGATGACATAGTCCGCTTTGTCTAGGTTGTAGAGGCCAATGCGACTGTAGCGGCGGCCGGTGAGTTCATAGAACTCGTCCATCACCTGATCGGCAATCTTCTCCACATGGTCGTAGAAAAAGGGACGCTGCGCTGCCGTGGTCTGCATGTGAGCGTCCTGATTTTGCACCGTGCCCGACTGCATCGGGTTGTCCACGTCCCAGATGGCGGGGATGCGGCGGCGGGTCTCGCCGTAAAGGAGTTTCTGCGCCGGTGTGGGGGAGTCGATGATGTCATCGGGGCGGCCCAGGAATTCGGCGATCAGCTCACGTTCGGGGACCTGCACCGGCTCGATCAAATGGGTGGTGAGGAAGCCGTCCTGGCCCACGGCGGCGGGGGTTAGGGCCAGCTCGGCAACCTTGCGGCCAATCAGGTTGAGGTCGGCGGCGCCCTGGGCGCCGTTGGCGTAGAGTTGGATGAAGCCGGTATCGTCGATGCAGTGGAAATCGTCGTGGCCACAATGGACATTGAGCGAGGCCTTGGTGATGGCGCGGCAGCCGATATTCAACACATAAGGCAGCCGCTTGCCGGCGGCGGCGTAGAGCGACTCATGCATAAAGGCGACGCCTTGGGCGGACGAGAAGTTGGTGGCGCGCAGGCCAGTCATAGACATGCCGGCGGTAACGGCCGCTGCCGCATGTTCCGATTCGGGTTCGACGAAGATCAGACTGCGGTCCGAGATATTGACATGACCCTTGGCCATCTCCTCCGCCCAAAGCTCACCCATCTCGGTGGAAGGCGTGATGGGATAGGCCCCGGCCGCATCCGAAGCCTCGCGTTCGCAGCGGATGACGGCCTCATTCCCGGCCATCGCCATGCGGATGCCTGGGTACTTGAAGGTTTTCTGCTCTTTCTTACCGGCCATGACTCTTCACCTTAACTGTAGCTGTGTTCCAGGACGCAGAGATTGCGAGGTAGCGGGGTGTACGCAAGGACGAGAGCATAACTTATGGATCCCTTGCGCACTCCGCAGTTTTCAACGATCTTTGCGACAAAATTGATTCAGCGCACGGGAAGGGCGCTGTTGCGGATTATCCGCTTGGCCTCGCGGCCCTTGAGGGCGCCTGCCAGATCGTCTAGCCAGACAATGGCGCCGGTGGGGCAGCGTTCGGTTGCCACACGGGAGGCCAGTCCGTTCTTGCTGTAATCGATCACGGCAAGGTTGTCCCGGATATGGATGAGCCCCTCAGGGGAGTCCTTGGCGCAGCGCTCGCAGGCGGTGCAGGCTACCTCGCACTCGGCCTCCGCCTTTTCGTCTCGCTGAAGATTCCTGCAGGCCACCCAGAGGCGATGGGATATGGGCTGAATGGAAAAGAGGTCCTTGGGACAGATCTCGACGCAATCCCCACAGGCAGTGCAGTTGGCCGCCTCGACGACTGGCAGCCCTTGCGGGTCCATGGTAATGGCAACGAATTCACAGACATCCTCGCAATCGGCCAGGCCCAGGCAACCCCAACTGCATCCCTTGGGTCCGCCTGCCACGGCCGCAGCCGCCCGACAGGTGGGCAATCCGTCGTAATGGGCGCGCATGCGCGCCACGTTGGCCCCGCCGGCGCAGGCCAGCCGGGCGACCCGCTGTTCCACATCTCCCGCGTCTACACCCAGGTAGTGGGCGATCTCTTCATTCATCTCCCGGCTGTTGACGGTGCATTGGCCGGGGATAACCTCGCCGGCGATCAGCGCCTCCGCAAAGGGGCGACAGCCCGCAGTGCCGCAAGCCCCACAGTTGGAGTGAGGCAGCAATTCCTCTACCTCGTCGATGCGAGGGTCTTCGTAGACCCACAGCTTTCGGTTTGCAAGCACCAACAGCATTGCCAGGAGTCCGCCCAGCCCGGTCATGAAGAGAGTGGCGACCACGATATTTTGCAGGTCTAGCCAGCCTTGCACTCTGAATCTCCCAGTAAAGAAACCTCGTTTTTTGGCCCCGTAGATTTGGGGGTCATGGCAGGTTAGGAGTGGCTCGATGATTTGGCAATGCAATTATTTCAATCTTTAATATTTGCATTCTCAATATTTGACTATGCTTGCGGGAGGGGTGCTTGCGAAACTGCAGGTTCCTCGGGTTAAGGATCATGGGTCTCCTCGGCCCCTTCGACTGCGCTCAGGACTGGCCTGATCGCTCCCTACCCCGGACCCCATGGCAGCTTAACTTCTCCCTCTGGGAGAGGGAGGCCCCCAGGGCCGGATCATCTCTCCCAGAGGAAGGGAAAGCTAACGAGCGTTTCACGACTTTCAAGGTATCGATTTTGAAGCCATGACCTGCACCCCTCAACTCTACTACAAGCAGAACCGCCTGAAACAGTTGCGCGCCTTTTGCCGTGCGGCGCAGATAGGCAGCATCAGTGAAGCGGCGGAATCCCTCTGCCTCAGTCAGCCCACCATCTCCTTACAGATACAGGCACTGGAGCGGGAAATGGGCATCGTGGTTTTCGAGCGGCGGGGTCCCAGGATTAAACTTACTCCCGAGGGCCAAGTGCTTTTTCAACTGGCCCAGCCATTGGTGGAGGGAATAGATAATCTTGAAGCGGCCCTCGTCGCCCATGCTGGAAATCTGGATAGTGGCGAACTGAACATTGCCGCCGGCGAGTCCACGATCCTGTATATCCTGCCCGGGCCGATGCAGCGCTTTGCGCAGAAATACCCCGGCATTCACCTCAAGCTCCACAATGTCACGGGTCGGGACGGCATGGCCATGCTTCGGGCGGACGAGGCGGATTTCGCTGTTGGCTCCATGATCGAGGTTCCGGACGACATCGTCTATCAACCGAGCATGGTCTATCACCCGGCCTTGATAGCTCCGCTGGACCATCCACTGGGTCTATTGGAAACGGTTACCCTGGAGGATATCGCCCAGTACGGATTGATTCTGCCACCCAGGCATCTGGCGACCTGGCGCATTGTCGAAATGGGCTTCGCCAGCCGCAACCTCAGGCTTAAGGTGGCGCTGGAGGCTGGCGGCTGGGAGATCATCAAGAAATATGTCGAACTGGGCATGGGCATCTCCATTGTTACCGATGTCTGCCTGAATGGAACGGAACGGGTCATTCGCCGCCATCTCCTCGACTATTTTCCGACCCGTAGCTACGGCATCGTTATCCGCAAGGGAAAGTATCTATCGCCGCAGGCCAAACGGTTTATCGACATGATGGATCCCGCGTTCTTATAGGAACATGACCCAGTGAAAGGCAGCCCCACCCCTCGGGGCGGGGCGCGAAGGGTCAATGCATCAGTCGGACTTGTGATACGCCGGGGTAAATGCGGGGGAAGCCGTGGTGAGCTTGATCAGTGAGCGTGAGCCCAAAACCTCGGGGGCGGGAAGGGGCTGCGGCGACTTACCTCGGGTCGATAGCTCAAGGCCCTTGCGGAAGCACTCTGTCGCCTTGTCCGCTTCCTCCAGCTGATCCAGCAGGGTCCCCAATTCCCTGTAAGCCTCGGGAGACTCCGCTTCACCGATACTGGCCTCGAAATAGCTCCTTGCCTTGCCCCATAGCCGACCACGCATGGCCAGGCGGCCCAAGGCCAGGAGCAGTTGGGAGTCTTTCGGTCGTTGCGCCAGCCACTTCTCGCCATTGGCCAGCATCCGGGTCGGTTCCTCTCCCTCCAGGAAACCATAGAGGGCGATCAGATCGGCATTCCATTGGTGATTGAGTGTGTCTCGAATCAGGCCCTCCACGTCCGCCCCACTGTCCCGTTTGATTTGAAGGGAGGCGTATTCGCGAACCAGCATAGGGTTTGAGCGCAGGGGTCTGGCCAGCGAGTCCCAGAGTATGGGGAGCCGGTTCCCGTTGGGGTCGTTGGCGGCCTGGCGCAACAAGTGGACCTGCACGTTCAGCTCCAAGTCGTACAACTCGCTGCTAGAGAAGATCCTGTACTTGCGCAGCTCAGGCAGCAATTCAGCGAGCTGCGACCAGTCATTCAGGCTTTCGTAAAGGGACTTGAGCAGCATGAGGACATAACGGTGCTTCGGGGAGATGGAGCGCAAGTGCATCAGTGTCGCCAGGGCCTGCTCCATCTGATGATGGGACAGCTGTAGCTCGGCCTGGGTCAGGCCGACGGCCACGTCGGCTGATGGCATGCTCTCGTGGGCCTGATGCAGGTAATTGTCTCGCCGCTCATGGGCGCTCTGGGCCTGAGCGGCACGCGCCGCCGCAAGATAATTCAACAGGGGGGCATCCGAATTCTCGGCGTGCCTCAAAAGGCTCTTTTCGGCCTCCTGCCAGCGTCCCTCGGCCAGTTGCACCAATCCACGGGTCAGGTGGCTCCGCGCCCGGCGCGAGAGGCGGTGCCCATTCCAGGCACGCACATTCTGCGGCATGGTCCACAGACCTTTGATGCTCCGCACGGCCAAGTAAAACAAGAGAAACAGCAGCATGTTGACGAGGACAAAGAAGGCCAGGCTCCCCTCCAGGGTCCAGGTCCCATACCCGATCAGGACGTACCCGTTGTCCTTGTTGACCAGCAGGGTAAGTGCAACGCTTGCAAGCATTACCGCCAGGGTGCCGAACAACCACTTCATGGTTTGACCTCCCCTGCCTGCTTGGGCTGCGGGGGTGGGACGACTACATCCAGACTAGGCGGAGTTTCACCGGTGGGGGGGGGGCTTCCCCTGTCTTGTCGGCAGCCATGGGTTCCAGGGCGGGCACGTGAAATCCCTGTTCCTGACTCACCGGAGGGGAGAGCGCACCCCCCGTTCTGTCCACCACGCCGGGCTGTGCGGGAGATACGGGTAGAGGGGGGGCACCCTGTTCTTCCGGTGCCGGGGGGGGCGAAGCATCGGCCTCTTCCGCCTGCTTTCTCATAAGCGCCAGCGATGCAGAGATGTCCGGAAGCTTTGGACGTACCTGGATGGGGGCAAGCTCACTCAGTCCATCACGCAATACCGAGACGGCCGTATCCTCCCTGTCGTAAAAGGCATCCAGCCACGCCATGGCGGATTTCAGAGAGGCATCAAAAAGGGCCTGATCGGCACGCAGAAGGGCCAGTCGCGCGGCCTCCAACTGTAGCCGCATATTGTGGCCGAGGAAAAATTCCTGCTCCGGCGGCAGCATGGCGGTCACCGGTCGGTTGTGCCGTCTCACGACCAGCAGGGATTTGAAGCCCTTGACCCCATCCCGCAACAGGTTGTCAAAGGAAAATTCCTGCTGGGAGGCCTGCTCCGCGAGCTTTTTGGGATGGCTGAGCAGGGACTCGCTGAGCTTTAGTCTTTCTACCTGCCGGGAGAGGGCGAACAGGCGGGCGGAAACTCCCTCCCGGTCCAGGGGTGTAACCGCCTGGAGGGCGGCGATATCCTCCGCCAATTGGTTTCTCACCGGCGTCCATAGGGGGTCGCCGCTGTCGCGGAGGCGTTCGTCGGCCGCTTTGAGGGCACTGAGGGCCGTTGCCGCATCGCTCTCCAGTTGAACGCGGTAATTGGCGACCCGAATCAGGTATTCGGCCTCTGCCGCCATCCACCGGCTGGTGCTGCGCCCAAGCCGCCGCTGGAGCGCATTGACCGCCGCCAGCATCTCCTTGCGGCCCAGTTCGTAATGGTCCCGTTCGGTTCGGAAGAGTTGGGCATACTCATCGAAGGTTGCTTGCTGCTGGGCGATGCGATCTGCCTGGGTACCCAGTTGTGTCCTCAACTCCCCCAATTTATCGGACAACTGGCCCTGTCCCTGGAATCCTTCTTCGATTCGGTTTTCCAATTCGCGCACGTCCTGTTGCGCTGATTTAAGAAAGAAGAAGGCCGCCGTTGACACGGCCGTGAGGCCGACCAGGGCAAACAAGGCAAGGACCAATGGGAGGGGGGAGGTGCCAGATCCCTTTCGCTTGTGGCCTTCCCCCTCCGCAGTCAAGGATCCCCTGGAATTCAACTCCTCACCAGAGTTCTTGTTCCCTAGCTGTTTTTCCTCGTTATCGATCATCTATAACCCTCGGATTCTTGGCTCTGGAACCTATCGACTTAAAAAAGAGCCGTTTGATTTGTTGAAAGCCCTTGCATCAAACCCAAGTCCCAAGGAGGGGGCTTTTGCAAGGCACCCGAAAGTACATTTCCTCAGAGATTAGCACCTTCCGTCCACTGGAGCATGGCCGCAACCAAGGATTCATCGTCGGCGCCCCGGGCGAGAATTACCCGTTCGCAGCCCTTTGCGCGCGCATGCCCCAGGCCGCGTTCACTGACGACCACGACAGGGGTTCGCTGCAGCAAGGCCGTTGCGTCATTTCCCAGGAGGGAATGGAGGTTGTCGAGGATCTCGTTGCTGGTAGCCAGCACGAAATCGACCCTTTCCGTCCAGGTGGTGATCAGCGATGTAACATCCGCCTCTGGGACGAGGCGGCGGTATACCTCAGCGTAAGCAACCAATGCCCCGCGCGAACGCAATCTGTCGGCGAGCAAGGGTCTGCCCCCCTCGCCACGCAGGATCAGGACCCTCTGTCCCTCGACGGCCTGCAATCCTGGGTGGGCCAAAAGCCCCTCGCTATCCCAGCGACCGTCGGGCAGGATGTCCGCATGGCGTCCCATCTCCTCCAGTTGCCGAGCTGTTCCACGGCCCACCACTGCGATCCTTGTGCTCTTTTTAAGACCCCGGAGCAACGGCAAGCCATAAATGACGGCATTTTTGCTGACGAAGATCAGTAGGTCGAAATCCCGCTCATGCCAGGGGCCATTATCACACAGAGGGGCGATCTCGATGGTCGGAAAAGGGATCGAACGCCAACCGAGCCCCTCGATGCTTTCGCACAAGCCTTCCGCCTGAGCGAAGGGGCGTGTCACCAGGACCCCGAACCGCCTGTCCGCTTTAATGGCCATGCTGGATCAGCCCTGATACAGATTCCGCAGGATGCGGCCGGCGCCACGGGAGAGTAGGTCTTCCGCCACTGCAAGGCCAAGCAGTTCAGCGTTCGCCGGTCGTTCACGCCGTTCTGATCGAATGATTTCGCTGCCGTCGATTTCTCCCACCAGGCCCCGCAGGCGCAGTCCGCCCCCATCCAGTTGCGCGTAGCCAGCTATGGGTACCTGGCAGCCCCCCATTAGTCGGCGGTTCATGGCCCGTTCGGCTGTCACGCAGACGGCCGTGTCAGAATCGTTCAGCGACCGGATCAGCCGATTGACGTACTCATCGTCTGAACGGCACTCGATGCCGATGGCGCCCTGGCCTATGGCCGGCAGGCTCTGTTCAGGGGTCAGGGAGGAGCGGATTCGCTTTTCTAAGCCGAGCCGCTTAAGGCCGGCAGAAGCGAGGATGATGGCGTCATATTGATCCGCGTCCAGTTTTGCCAGTCGTGAATTTACATTGCCGCGCAGGCTCAGGATCTCCAGGTCGGGGCGATAGGACGAGAGCTGCAACTGACGTCTGAGGCTGGCCGTGCCGATTCGTGCCCCCTGGGACAGGTCGTCGATACCATCGAAGCAGTTCGAAACAAAGGCGTCGCGGGGGTCTTCGCGCGCCATGATGACCGCCAGATGCAATCCCTCGGGCAGGCTGACCGGGACATCCTTCATGGAATGCACGGCAATATCGGCCCGTCCTTCCAGCATGCCCTGCTCCAACTCCTTGACAAAGAGGCCCTTGCCGCCGATCTTGGCCAGGGGGGTATCGAGGATCCTGTCTCCCTGGGTACTCATGCCCACCAGTTCCACGCGCAAGCCGGGATGATGTACCTTCAGCAGGTCCGCGACATGCTCGGCCTGCCACATTGCCAAGGGGGACCTGCGGGTGGCAATTCGTATGAGGTTGTCTGACATTCTGTTATCCCAGCGTAAATATCAACGCATCCTACTGCGTTGCCGTTCCGGGATTCAACTCCAGGCGTACAATGAAATTGATTTAATTGACATTATTGAATCTCAAAGATATTTTATACGGCCTCTGAAGATCAGGGACCAACGGAAACAGACACACAAATACCTGTGTAGAAAGGGAAATCAGGGACGAAGAAGATGATTTCTAGAGTTTTAACCGATTTTTCTCCCATTACCTTAAGGAACTATCATGAAAAGAACTTTTCAGCCCAGCCGCATCAAGAGGGCGCGCGCCCACGGCTTTCGTGCCCGCATGGCAACCCGCAATGGAAGGAAAGTATTGAATGCACGTCGGGCAAAAGGCCGTATGCGCCTAATCCCCTGATATTTAGCGCTTGATGGACGAGCTTTTTTCTCGTCAGCACCGCTTGTTGACAAAAGAAGACTATTCCTACGTCTTTGAAAAAGCGCATAAAAACAAAGATCGTTATTTCACCCTATTGTGGAGACCGAGCGCCAAGGGATCGGCGCGTGTTGGCCTAGCCATATCCAAAAAGCACATTAAAAGGGCTGTCGATCGCAATCTTATAAAAAGATTAATACGGGAAAGCTTTAGAAAGCGACGGTGCAAATTGCCCGCAATCGACATAGTTGTTCTTGCTGGACCCCTGCTTTCCAAAGCCGATAGGGACACAATATCAGCCTCCATAAATCTGAGATGGACCTCGATAATTAATGACACTCCAATTACAGGCCAAGCGTCTAATGGATAACTTCCGCTTAATCTTAGCAATGACCCTTGTGTTTTTAGGTACGCTTATATGGGATGCCTGGCAAACGGATTATGTAAGACCAAAGTTGATCACGACACAACAGAAAGATCTTAATGGTCCTGAAATCCAGAAGGAAACGCCCCTCGGGTCGGTAAAAAACCCTCAAATTGATGCAACTCCTGCAGCCATTTTGAAAGAATCCCCCGGCAGTATCGTCAAGATTGAAACAGATGTATTCAGATTGGAGATCGATACTAAGGGTGGAACTCTCAGAAAGGCCGAGCTTCTTGATTATCCCCAATCCACTGATAGCCCGGATGAAAAATTTCTACTGTTGAATAGCGAGACCCCCTTTGAATTCATAATACAGTCAGGAATCCTGGGAAAAAGTACGGATAACGCACCGAACCATAAGGCATCATTTACGGTGGCTAAAGACAGCCATAAACTGGCTGATGGTGAGAATGAGCTGATTGTTTCCATGCTTTGGCAATCTGCTGATGGAGTAACCGTAGAGAAGAAATATTTTTTCAAGCGTGGTTCTTATCTTATCAAACTTGAGCAGAAAGTCACTAACAGTGGATCTGTCGATTGGGAAGGTAGAGATTATCGCCAGTTGATTCGTGGGAAACCGGAAACGAGCTCCGGCGCAGCATTTATTTATACCTATACTGGCGGCGCCTATTACGATCCTCTGGGTAAGTTCGAGAAGATTGACTTCGATGAAATGGACCAGAACGATCTGTCACTAGACGCTATGGGTGGTTGGGTCTCAATGATCCAGCATTATTTCATCGGCGCCTTGATACCCAAGCCCGATGAAAACATGCATTTTTATAGCAATAAACTGGGTGAGAAAGAATATATCCTGGGCATGTATGGGCCTGCGAGAACATTGAAGCCAGGCCAGAGCGCATCATTTGATGGAAGTATATGGGTTGGCCCAAAGCTCCAGCAGCAATTGGAAAAGACCGCTCCTGGACTGGAACTGACTACTGACTACGGCTGGCTAACTATTTTTGCAAAACCTATTTTCTGGATTCTGAATTTCATCCATCAATGGGTCGGAAATTGGGGCTGGGCAATTGTAATTTTGACCCTGCTTATTAAATTGGCATTCTATCGCCTCTCAGCCGCAAGTTATCGTTCAATGGCTGCCATGCGCAAGGTGTCTCCCAAGCTCCAGGCGATCAAGGAAAGGTATGGTGACGACAAGGAGCGTTTCAATAAGGCGATGATGGAGCTGTATCAAAAGGAAAAAGTCAACCCAGTCGGCGGCTGCCTGCCGGTCCTGGTGCAGATGCCAGTCTTTATCGCCCTGTATTGGGTGTTGCTGGAGAGCGTCGAACTTCGTGATGCACCTTTCATCTTCTGGATCAGCAATCTTTCCGCCAAGGACCCCTATTTTGTGCTGCCGATAATCATGGGTTTATCCATGGTGATTCAACAAAAGCTGAACCCCACTCCGCCCGACCCCATGCAGGCGAAGATCATGATGGCCCTGCCGTTCATATTTACTGCCATGTTCGCTTTCTTCCCTGCTGGATTGGTTCTTTACTGGGTAGTAAATAATCTGATCTCCATTGCCCAGCAATGGAGGATAACGCAAGTTATCGAAAAGGCGGAGAACAAAGCCTGATCATTGATACGATCAGTGCGATTGCTACCCCACAGGGAAAAGGTGGGGTAGGCATTGTGCGCATCTCGGGCAACAAGGCGCTTTCCATTGCCCAAAAGTTATCATCGCGCGACCTATCCACCCCCTTGCCGAGATTCGCCTATTACACGGGATTCACTGATAGCAAGGCTGAGATTCTTGATGAGGGCCTGATTCTATACTTTAAAGCTCCGTCGAGTTTTACTGGCGAAGACGTAATCGAACTACAGGCTCACGGCGGCGTGGTTCTGCTGGACATGTTGCTGGCGAGAACATTGGAGCTGGGGGCGAGATTAGCCCGTCCTGGTGAGTTCACTGAGCGTGCGTTTCTCAACAATAAGCTGGACTTGTCTCAGGCAGAGGCCATTCTGGATCTGATCGAAAGCACAACCGCTGTTGGTGCACGAATGGCAGCAAGGACCTTGCGGGGAGGCTTTTCAAAAAGAATACACCAGATTGTGGAAAGCCTCATAAGCATCAGAGTCTTTGTTGAGTCAGCTATCGATTTTCCGGATGAGGAAATTGATTTTCTATCCACGGCTGAGATTGTAGATAGGTTATCAAAACTGCAGAATCAATTTGAACTTCTCGTAGCCAAGGCCAGGGTTGGTGCCATCATGCGCGATGGCCTTACCCTTGTCATTGCAGGCAGGCCCAATGCCGGCAAATCAAGTCTGCTCAACTCACTGACCGGAGAGGATCGGGCAATAGTAACGGAAATTCCTGGAACGACCAGAGATCTCCTCAGGGAACGGATCGAATTAGATGGAATTCCACTTCATATCATTGATACGGCGGGGCTTCGTGATAGCTGTGATTCGATTGAACAAGAAGGCATAAGGAGGGCAAGGGCGGCCATGGAAACGGCGGATCATATCCTATTGATCATCGACGATGCGATGGAGAGCCTTCCGGCATTGGCTGGCTTTGGACTACCGGAGAAGATACCGTTCACAGTCATCAGGAATAAGATCGACCTTTCTGGCAGAAAACCTGGCATCAGGGACGCTGGTGATTTTGCTGAGATAGCTATCTCAGCAATAACAGGAGACGGCGTAGAGGATCTGAAAAAGCATATTAAACACTGCGCCGGAATGACCGAGACACAAGAAGGTGAATTTATTGCCAGAAGGCGTCATCTGAATGCTTTGCAAAGGGCTGGCGTACACCTGGAAACAGCCCTGCACATTTTTCATCAGACAGCAGGATATGAACTGGTCTCAGAAGAGCTGCGACAGGCTCAAAACTGCCTTGGAGAAATAACCGGCACCTTTACTAACGAGGATCTGCTTATGGAAATCTTTGCGGGATTTTGTATCGGCAAGTGAGAGAATGGATAGGGCTTTGATTGATCGATGGCGTTTTCATAAAGGCGTCAAGAGGACGATTTAGCGGGAATGCAATAAGAGATTCTTGCAAAACGGCAGGTTATTAATGTCAAGAGTTTAGCCGCGATGTATTACGCCAAGACGTACCAGGTCATAGTCATCGGTGGTGGACACGCCGGCACGGAAGCGGCCTTGGCCTCCGCGCGAATGGGGGCAAGCACATTGCTGTTAACCCACAATATCGAGACCCTCGGGCAGATGAGCTGCAATCCAGCCATTGGCGGGATCGGGAAGGGGCATCTGGTGAAGGAGATTGATGCCCTAGGGGGCTTGATGGCCAGGGCGGCAGACCATGCAGGTATCCATTTCCGTATCCTTAATTCCCGCAAAGGGCCTGCGGTACGAGCCACGCGAGTCCAGGCGGACCGCAGTCTCTATAGGTTGGCTGTACGCCAAGCACTGGAAAATCAACCGAATCTCGATCTTTTCCAACAGGCTGTAGATGACCTGCTGGTCGAAGGGGATAGAATCTGTGGTGTGGTGACCCAGATGGGTCTCAAATTCACTGCCGGGGCGGTGGTGTTGGCTGCGGGTACCTTTCTTGGTGGGCGAATTCATATTGGCCTTTCCAATTACGAAGGGGGCCGGATGGGGGATCCTCCTTCCAATGCCCTATCTCGTCGCTTGAGGGAGCTTCCCTTGCTGGTGCAACGGTTAAAAACCGGAACCCCGCCGAGGATAGACAGCCGGAGCATCGACTTTTCAATCCTGGATTCCCAGCCAGGCGACGACCCCAGACCGGTTTTCTCCTTTATGGGATCGGTACAGGACCATCCCCGCCAAGTCGTATGCCACATTACCCGAACCAATGAATCGACCCACGAGATAATAAGGTCCGGGCTGTCACGCTCCCCCATGTACACAGGGGTCATCGAAGGTGCCGGTCCCCGCTATTGCCCCTCCATTGAAGACAAGGTGGTCCGCTTCGCAGACAAGGATTCACACCAAATCTTCATCGAGCCAGAGGGTCTTGACATCAATGAGATATATCCCAACGGCATCTCCACCAGCCTGCCATTCGATATCCAGTATCGTTTGGTGCGTTCCATGAAGGGTTTTGAAAATGCTCAGATCACACGGCCGGGCTATGCGATCGAATATGATTTCTTCGATCCGCGCGATCTGAGGCATTCCCTGGAAAACCGCCATATCGGCGGCCTCTTTTTTGCCGGGCAGATCAATGGAACGACGGGTTACGAAGAGGCCGCCGCCCAGGGTCTGCTTGCCGGCATAAACGCTGTGAGACTGGTTCGGGGGCAGGAGCCCTGGTGTCCACGCCGAGACGAGGCCTACATCGGGGTCATGGTCGATGACCTGATCACGCGCGGGATTACAGATCCCTATCGTATGTTTACGAGCCGGGCAGAATACAGATTGCTGTTGCGGGAAGACAACGCAGACCTGCGCCTGACCAAACTGGGACATGATATGGGTCTCGTGGAGGATGCACACTGGGAAACCTTCGAGAGGAAACGAGAATCTATCGAACGGGAAAAACAGCGACTGGCTGAGATCCTTGTGAGACCAGGAACCCTGAGCGAAGCGGTAGAAATCGCTGTACTGGGCTCGATCATGAGCAAGGAGGCGCGCGCCCTAGAACTTTTGACCAGGCCCTCGGCAACTTATGAAGGGCTGATGGGGTTTCCTGGAATCGGCCCTGGCGTCGATGATCCGGACGTGGCCGAGCAGGTGGAGATCCAGGTCAAATACGCCGGCTACATCAATAGGCAACAGGAAGAGATCAGCCGCCAAAGACAGATGGAAAACCTTCGGCTGCCGAAAGAGATGGACTACACCGGGATCAAAGGGCTATCGACAGAGGTCCGGGAAAAGCTTCAGCGGCAGTGCCCTGAGACCCTGGGGCAGGCGAGCCGAATCCCGGGCATGACTCCCGCAGCAATATCCATCCTGCTGATACATCTGAAGAAGCGGTCTTCGGGATGAGATCCCATCTGGAATTACCTGCGCCCTGCTCCCTGCTCCTGGATCAGGGCTTGGAAAGGATGGGCCTGGCCATGCCCCCCGATGTCCGTGAGGGGCTGTTAAGCTACCTAGCGCTCCTGATGAAATGGAATAATTCCTTCAATCTGACCGCCGTGCGGGATCCCTTGGAAATGGTGCCCCGCCACCTGCTCGATAGCCTGAGCATTTATCCCTACGTCAGAGGTCCGGCGGTGCTCGACGTGGGAACCGGACCGGGTTTACCGGGAATCCCACTGGCCTTGTTGCTGCCAGAGGTCAGATTCACTCTGCTGGACTCCAACGGAAAAAAGATCCGTTTCGTTCGCCAAGCCGCACTGGAGTTGGGCCTGTCAAACCTGACAACGGTTCAGCAAAGGATTGAGGAATACCATCCATCCAGGGCCTTTGATACGGTGATGGCCCGCGCGTTCACGACACTGTCGGACCTCTATGCCCTCTGCGGGCATCACATCATGCCGGGGGGGTGCCTCTTGGCCATGAAAGGAACAGCCAATGCCATCATGGAGGAGTCGCGGGGATTGGAGGAGGCCGCAAAGGAAACACATCGCATATTCGTCCCCTTTGTCGCGGAGGAGAGGCACATAGTGATTATCCGCAAGGCCCCCTGATAAGGCTGAGGACGTTCAGGTTTCAGTGGGGGGATCTATCCCTGCTAATATAAGCGCATTTTTCCGCATTACCCCAAGAGGTCAGGACCATGGGTCAAGTGATCACCATTGCCAACCAGAAAGGCGGCGTAGGCAAAACCACTACCTCCATCAATCTGGCCGCATCGCTGGGTTATCTGGGGAAAAAAGTCTTGTTGCTTGATATGGATCCCCAAGGCAATGCCACCATGGGTTCCGGCGTGAACAAGCACAATTTGAGCAAGACCTCCTGTGAGGTGCTGCTCGGCGAGTCGAGCTTCGAGCAGGCAATCATCCATCTTGATGCCCAGATGTACGACATCATTCCCGCCAACGCTGATCTGACCGCTGCAGAGGTAGGATTGATGGAGGCCCCTCTGCGCGAGCGGCGATTGCGAATCGCCATGGAAGAGGTACGCAAGGAATACGACTTCATCCTGATCGATTGCCCGCCCTCTTTGAACATGCTGACCTTGAATGCACTGGTGGCGGCGGACGGGGTCCTGATCCCGATTCAGACGGAGTATTATGCTCTGGAAGGGCTTTCGTCCTTGATCAACACCATCAAGCAGGTTCGGGCATCGCGGAATCCCGATTTGGAAATCGTCGGGATTCTGCGCACCATGCACGATCCCAGGAACAATCTGGCAAACGATGTCTCTGCCCAATTGATCCGGCATTTCAAGGACCGCGTCTACCAAGCCATCATCCCGCGCAACGTCAGGGTTGCCGAGGCGCCAAGCCATGGCCTTCCGGTTTTAATGTATGATAAGGATTCACGTGGCGCGGAGTCCTATCTCGAACTTGCGAAAGAGATGTTGAGATCCTAGGAAGCCGATAAAACCCCACATAGACGAAAATGGAGCAGAAATAAGCATCATGTCATCGAAAAAACGTGGTCTTGGCCGTGGCTTGGACGCCCTATTGGGGGGAGGCCCCGGGGATGAGCAAGAAGAGGGTGAAGCCTATCACGCAGAGATTGCCAAACTCCCTCTCGACCTCATTCAGCGCGGTCGTTTTCAGCCCCGCAGGGACTTTGATCAGGCTAGCCTTCAAGAATTGGCCGATTCCATAAGAGCCCAGGGTGTCGTCCAGCCCATCGTTGTAAGGCCGATCGACGGCGACCGTTATGAAATCATTGCCGGGGAAAGGCGCTGGCGTGCATCGCAACTGGCGGGTAAACAAGAGATCCCGGTAGTCATTCGCGCGGTTGACGATCAGTCTGCCATGGCCATGGCGCTGATCGAAAATATCCAGCGAGAAGATTTGAACGCCGTGGAGGAAGCAAGTGCCCTCCACCGGCTGCTTAACGAGTTTGGCTTGACACATCAACAGGTGGCAGAGGCCGTAGGCAAATCCCGTGCAACTGTAACCAATCTGCTTCGTCTTCTGGAGCTTAATGACGATGTCAAGGAGATGATTGAAAGTCGCCGTATTGAAATGGGACATGCCCGTGCGCTGCTAGGGCTCAAGGACGCAGAGCAGAGTAAGGCGGCCCGCCAGGTCGCCGACGGTGGCTTGTCCGTGCGCGAAACCGAGGAACTGGTCCGCAATCTGCAAAGCAGCAAAACAGAAGAATCGAAGGAAGCGGGGAATCCGGGGAGTCGAAGGACCGATCCGGATGTTCAACGGCTTATTGATGGACTCAGTGAAAAGATAGGCGCCGCTGTCCACTTGCAACAAGGCAAGGGGGGGAAGGGAAAACTGGTGATCGCGTACAACAGCCTTGAAGAATTGGACGGCATACTCGACCACATTCGTTGAATTGACAATTGTCATGGATGGATCTCGCCCATAAGGAAAAATCCAGATAAAGCTTGATGAATTCAATCAGGTTAATGATCCGCCTTACTAGACCTAATGGCGGCGTAACCATCTGAAACAACAGCTTGTCTTGATTAAGGTTTTTGGTGAGATCAGTCATGCGTCACAAAGTCTATCTTATCGGCACGTAGCTTGACCTTATAAAAGCGAACACTTATAGTTGCGCCCGTTGTCACACAGAGGTCCGGCAATGGTCGCATACCCCCACTCGGGACGCGAAAAGGTCGAGAAATTGCTGGTTCTTCAGATGTTGGCGGCCCTTACGGTCCCGCTTTTTTTTCTGCTCGGCGGTAGTCACTCTGCCTTGTCCGCAGCGCTCGGTGCCGGTATCGCATTGCTGGCATGTGCCGTCCAGGCCATAAAGATCTTTGGACCCTACCGTGCACAAAATCCCGATGATCTTCTGGGTTTAATGCTCTTTTCGGAAGCAGCGAAAATGGTTACGGTGGGCGCATTATTTGCCATGTCTTTCCACTTCCTTGAGTGGGTGAGGCCAGTTCCCATATTTTGCGGTTTTATCATTGTTTACTTGACGCCTTTGCCAACCATCGTCTCTGGACTGTGGGAGCGCAACAACAGAGCAGAGCCATGGCTTCAGAAACCCTGACCACTTCGGAATACATCAAGCATCACCTGACCAACCTGACGTTCGGCCGTTTGCCGGATGGTAACTGGGTATTCGCCCATAACGCCGAAGAAGCCTCTTCGATGGGTTTTTGGGCGTTTCATGTTGATACCCTTGGATGGTCCTTGGTGCTCGGGGCTTTTTTTCTCATCGTTTTTCATAGGGTCGCAAGGAACGCAACCGAAGGGGTTCCTTCCGGCATCCAGAATTTTGCCGAGGCCGTGGTCGACTTCATCGACACCAGTGTCCGTGGGTCCTTCTCCGGTCGAAATCCGCTGATCGCGCCACTGGCCTTTACCGTTTTCCTCTGGGTTTTCCTGATGAATCTTATGGACTTGGTTCCAGTTGACTGGATCCCTTGGCTGATGGGTGAGCATGGACTTGGGATCGTTCATTTTATGAAGGTTGTGCCGACAACGGATCCCAATGCCACTTTTGGCATGGCCTTCGGCGTTTTCTTCCTTATCCTTTTCTACAGCATCAAGATCAAAGGAATGGGAGGTTTCGCCGCTGAGCTGACCTTGCAACCCCTAGGCAAATGGTTTTTGCCATTCAACCTCGTGCTCGAAGGCGTCGGGCTGATTGCCAAGCCGATCTCCCTTTCTCTGCGACTCTTCGGCAACATGTATGCCGGTGAAATGATCTTTATACTCATTGCCTTGATGTATGGCGCCTCCATTGCTGTAGGCACCTTTGGAGCCATTCTGCAACTGAGTTGGGCCATATTCCACATCCTGATCATCACCTTGCAGGCATTCATCTTCATGACCCTGACAATCGTCTATCTGGATATGGCGCATCAGGAACACCACTAACTTCATTAAACTGTACATATTTCTTTTTTTTCACGGGAGATAACCATGGAACATGCACTTCTTTACGTCGCAGCCGCACTCATGCTTGGTTTTGGGGCAATGGGCGCCGCCATCGGTATTGGCACCCTGGGCGGTAAGTTTCTCGAAGGCGCTGCCCGCCAGCCGGAATTGATTCCGGTGCTGCGCACCCAATTCTTCGTTGTAATGGGTCTGGTCGACGCCGTGCCCATGATCGCGGTCGGTCTCTCCATGTACGTCATGTTTGCCGTTGCCGGCTGAGTGAACGGTAGGATTGATATCAATATCCGATCTTTCCTAATCGAGAGGTAGCGTATGAACATTAACGCGACGCTGATCGGGCAGAGTATCTCGTTCATTTTTTTCGTATGGTTCAGCATGCGATTTGTATGGCCGCCCATCATGAAGGCGTTGGACGAGCGCAAGGCCAGGATTGCCGAGGGTCTCGCGGCTGCCGAGCGCGGCATACACGAACAGGAACTGGCCAAGGAGCGCGCAAAGGAGGTCCTGCACGAGGCCAAGATGATTGCGTCCGATATCGTCTCCCAGGCCCAGAAGCGCGCATCCGAGATTGTCGAGGAGGCCAAGGGGAATGCACGCACGGAGGGTGACCGCCTGCTGACGGCTGCCAAGGCTGAGATTGAGCAGGAAACCAATCGTGCTCGCGAGCACCTCCGTGAGCATCTTGGAACCCTCGTTATCCGTGGCGTTGAGAAGATCCTTGAGAAAGAGGTCGATGCAACGGTCCATAGGGGTATCGTGGATAAATTGGCGACGGAAATCTAAGGCAAGACACCATGGCCGGAGAAAAAAAGACCATTGCACGACCCTATGCAGCTGCGGCATTCGCTGTTGCCACTTCGTCCGGCACGATAGCCCAGTGGTCAGAAATGCTGAGCCTGATGACGGAGATCGTGGGTGATGCAAGGATCGCCGCCATGATCACCAATCCCAACCTGGGCAAGCAGATGGGACTGGAGCTTTTGCTTGACATTAGCGGGGAACACCTCAGCAATGAAGGGCGCAACCTAGTCCGGCTGCTGGCCGAAAATGGTCGTCTGTCCGTACTGCCCGAAATCGCATCCTTGTTCGATACGCTGAAAAGTGAGCACGAGGGCAGCATTGATCTCAGGATACTTACCGCCTACGCCATCGATTCCGAACAACAGGAAAAACTGGCAGCGGCCTTGAAATCGAAGTTGGGCAAGGATGTCCGGATTTCCAGCGAACAAGATCTTTCACTGCTTGGCGGGGTAAAGATCCGCGCGGGCGATCTGGTCATCGACGGTTCGATCAAAGGCAAGATCGCCCGTCTGGCTACAGAATTCGGAATTTAAGCGAGAAGCCATCATGCAACTCAATCCATCAGAAATCAGTGAGCTGATTAAAAGCCGGATCGAAAAGTTCGATCTGAAGACAGAAGCCAGGAGTGAAGGCACCATCGTCAGTTTAACCGACGGTATTTGCCGCATACACGGACTTGACGACGCCATGTCCTACGAAATGCTTGAGTTTCCCGGCAATACCTTTGGACTGGCGCTCAATCTCGAGCGTGATTCAGTCGGCGCCGTGGTGCTCGGGGAATACAAGCACCTGTCAGAGGGGGATCCGGTAAAATGTACCGGTCGTCTTCTCGAGGTGCCGGTGGGTGATGCCCTCTTGGGTCGGGTGGTCGATGCCCTAGGCAATCCCGTTGATGGAAAGGGTCCCATCAACGCCAGCGAAAGCTCAGCCATCGAAAAGGTCGCGCCTGGAGTCATCGCTCGCAAGTCGGTAGATCAGCCGGTACAAACCGGCATCAAGGCCATCGACGCCATGGTGCCCATCGGACGCGGCCAGCGTGAATTGATCATCGGCGACCGGCAGACCGGCAAGACCGCTGTGGCCATTGATGCCATCATCAATCAAAAGGGCACCGGCGTTAAGTGCATCTATGTTGCCGTCGGACAAAAAAATTCCACCATCGCGCAGGTTCTCAGGAAGCTTGAAGAGCACGGCGCCATGGACCACACCATCATCGTCGCTGCTCCCGCCGCCGATTCGGCCGCCATGCAGTTCCTGGCACCTTATGCCGGGTGTGCCATGGGCGAATATTTCCGTGACCGCGGCCAGGACGCACTAATCGTCTATGATGACCTGACCAAGCAGGCCTGGGCCTATCGCCAAGTCTCCCTTTTGCTGCGCCGGCCACCGGGCCGCGAAGCTTATCCCGGCGATGTCTTCTATCTGCACTCACGCCTACTAGAACGTGCCGCGCGCGTCAATGAAGGCTATGTTGAGCAGTTTACGAAGGGTGCAGTTAAGGGCAAGACCGGCTCCTTGACCGCGTTGCCTATCATCGAAACCCAGGCTGGCGATGTTTCCGCCTTCGTTCCGACCAACGTGATATCAATAACAGACGGTCAGATCTTCCTTGAAACCAGCCTCTTCAACTCTGGCATTCGACCTGCGATCAACGCAGGTCTCTCAGTTTCCCGGGTCGGTGGCTCGGCACAGACCCAGATCATAAAGAAACTGGGGGGGGGGACCCGGCTATCCTTGGCGCAATACCGTGAACTGGCTGCCTTCTCGCAGTTTGCCTCCGATCTGGACGATGCCACCCGGAAGCAGTTGGAACGTGGTCAGCGGGTTACGGAGCTGATGAAACAGCCTCAATTTTCGCCCATGAGCGTGGGGCAAATGGCGGTCTCCCTGTTTGCCGTGAACGAAGGGTACCTGGATGACGTGGATGTCAAAAAGGTCGTCGATTTTGAGGCCGCAATGCAATCTTACATGAAGAGTAGCCACTTCGATCTGTTGGGTAAGATCACAAGTACTGGTGCTTTCGATGTGGACACGGCAAATGCCCTGCATGGAGCGATCAAGGACTTCAAGGCAAATAACGCCTGGTAAGGCCTAACTAAAGCGACAGAGTATATAGTTATGGCAGGCGCCAAAGAAATTCGAACACAGATCGCGTCGATCAAGAATACGCAAAAGATCACGCGCGCCATGCAAATGGTGGCCGCCTCTAAGATGCGTAAGGCTGAGGAGCGAATGTCGGCCTCACGACCCTATGATCAGAAGATCAGAGCTGTGATCACGCATCTTGCCCATGCACACCCTGAGTACACTCACTCCTTTATGAAGAGCCGGGAAGTCAAGCGAGTAGGCTACATCGTGGTTTCATCTGATCGCGGCCTTTGCGGAGGTCTCAATAGCAATCTGTTCCGGTGCTTGGTCAGGGAGATACGGGAGAAAATGGAGCAGGGAATCGAGGTTGATTATTGTGTAATCGGCAACAAGGCGCTGGGCTTCTTCCATCGCTTTGGTGGCAGGGTGCTGGCGCAAGCGAAACATCTGGGAGATTCACCCCATCTGGATAGTCTTATCGGACCCAGCAAGGTCATGATGGATGCATTCGTAAAGGGGGATCTGGATGCTATCTACCTGGCGCATAATGAGTTCGTTAATACTATGACCCAGCACCCCGTGGCCAAGCAACTGGTACCGATCACGGGAAAAAAGGATGAAAGACTGAAGCATCACTGGGATTACATCTATGAGCCAGAGGCCAAGGACGTGCTTGATGAACTCCTTACGCGCTACATTGAGTCACAGGTGTATCAAGGCGTGGTGGAGAATGCGGCCTGCGAGCAGGCCGCGAGAATGGTGGCCATGAAGTCTGCGACCGACAACGCCGGTGATCTGATCAAGGAACTTCAATTGATCTACAACAAGGCCCGCCAAGCGGCGATCACACAGGAAATCGCCGAAATCGTTGGCGGTGCGGCTGCGGTCTAAGGGCAATGAATCATATTTTGACGAGGAATCAGTAATGAGCTCCGGTAAAGTGGTGGAAGTCATCGGTGCGGTGGTGGACGTGGAGTTCCCCCGCAGCAATATGCCGAAAGTCTATGATGCCCTGACTATCCCTGCCATGGGACTGACCCTTGAAGTCCAACAGCAATTGGGTGACGGTGTGGTGCGAACCATCGCCATGGGCTCGACTGACGGACTAAGGCGCGGGCTGGAGGTTTCCAATACCGGCGCACCTATTACAGTACCGGTAGGACAGAAGACACTTGGGCGAATCATGGATGTGCTGGGTAACCCTGTGGATGAGGCGGGCGCGATCGAGGCGGAGCAGCTCATGCCGATTCACCGCTCACCGCCGAGTTTCGAAGAACAGGCATCCACCACAGAGATTCTGGAGACGGGCATAAAGGTTATCGACCTTATCATGCCTATCTCTAAAGGTGGCAAGGTGGGTTTGTTCGGGGGAGCCGGGGTAGGTAAGACCGTTACCCTGATGGAACTGATCCGCAACATAGCCGTGGAGCATTCCGGCTACTCGGTTTTTGCCGGTGTCGGTGAACGAACCCGCGAAGGCAATGATTTCTACCATGAGATGTCGGACGGCGGCGTCCTCGACAAGGTGGCCCTGGTCTATGGCCAGATGAACGAGCCGCCCGGCAACCGTTTGCGCGTCGCCCTGACCGGCCTGACCATGGCGGAATATTTCCGCGACGAAGGCCGCGATGTATTGATGTTCGTCGACAACATCTATCGCTACACCCTGGCTGGCACGGAGGTATCCGCCCTGCTCGGGCGCATGCCATCCGCCGTGGGTTACCAGCCTACCCTGGCAGAGGAAATGGGTGTTTTGCAGGAGCGCATCACCTCCACCAAGATCGGCTCCATCACCTCCTTCCAGGCAGTTTATGTTCCCGCAGACGACTTGACCGACCCCTCGCCGGCAACCACCTTCGCCCACTTGGACGCTACGCTGGTGCTGTCTCGCCAAGTTGCCGAACTGGGCATCTACCCCGCCGTGGACCCGCTCGACTCCACCTCGCGCATGCTCGATCCCCATGTGGTCGGTGCCGAGCACTACGAGGTGGCGCGAGGCGTACAGGGCCTGTTGCAGCGTTATAAGGAGTTGAAAGACATTATTGCCATCCTGGGTATGGATGAACTCTCGGAAGAGGATAAGTTGGTAGTGGCCCGTGCCCGCAAGATCCAGCGATTCCTGTCCCAGCCCTTCTTCGTGGCCGAGGTCTTTACTGGCGCACCGGGAAAGTACGTTTCATTGAAAGACACTATTGCTGGCTTCAAGGCCATTCTCACTGGGGAATATGACCACCTGCCGGAGCAGTCCTTCTACATGGTTGGTGGTATCGAAGAAGCGGTGCGCAAGGCGCAGTAGCTAGAAAAGCGGAGAAGGCATTATGCCCATGACCATCCATATCGACATCGTAAGCGCCGAGGGGGGGATTCACTCTGGGCTTGCTGAGATGGTATTTGCGCCAGCTGAGTTTGGTGAAGTGGGCATTGCCCCACGCCATGCCCCGCTGATCAGCCGGCTGAAACCCGGAGAGGTGCGGGTCCAGAACGGCGGGGATACAGAGTATTTCTATGTCTCCGGCGGAATAATTGAGGTTCAACCGCATGTGGTAACAGTTCTGGCGGACACCGCCATGCGCGCCCATGATCTGGATGAGGCGGCTGCGCAAGAGGCAAAGAAGCGGGCGGAAGAGTCGCTGATTAACAGGACCGGGGAATTTGAATATGCCAAGGCCCAGGCCGAATTGGCCGAGGCTGTAGCCCAATTGCGCGCCATCGAAAAGATCCGCAAGCAGACCAAGAGCGGTTGAGTTGTTACTTTCGATCGGCCTTCCCGAAAGGGAGGGGCGTTTTTTATTTGCGCCCAAAACGACAGGAAATGCCATGAGTGATGTCATCAAATCCGGAAAGTTTGTCTCCTTGACCTACTCCATCTGTGATACCCAAGGCAATGTCCTGGAGCAGAATGACATCCCTGTGAGTTATATCCATGGTGGGGACATGGAGCTGATTGGTGGCATGGACATGGCCGTGGAGGGAAAAAAGCCAGGAGACAGGGTTGAGTTCAGTGTTCCTCCGGGGGCTGCCTTTGGCAAACATGACCAGGATTTGGTGTTCACCGATGACATTGGAAATGTGCCTCCCCAGTTCCGCTATCTTGGCGCCGAGGTTCAGATGCAGAACGACCAGGGAGATGTCAAGAGCTTCTATGTCACCCGCATCGAGGATGACAGGTTGACGGTTGATGGAAACCATCCCTTGGCTGGCAAGACATTGATAGTGTCCGTGAATGTCCGGGAAGTGCGGGATGCCACAAAAGAAGACGTCATGGCCCTTTCCAGTGCCGGGCAGTGCAGCATTAACTAGGAGCCTGTCCGAGAGAGAGTCTCTGGCCAGCGCCGAGACCGCGCACCAGATTCGATTCAGGCCCTTCGCCGGCATGCTGATGGGTTAGAGGTCCCAATTCCCGTTACCACTATGAATCCGACGCCATTGCCGCGATCCTTGGCGCCAACCTTCCGTTCAGACCGGGCCGGGGTCTCTTTCCTCCAATCTCAACAACAAGGAACAAATCAAGTCGTTGATATGGGCGAACCTGACCTGATCGCTCATCAGCTCCGCTTCCTGTTGGACAAACCGGCTGCCATCCAGCTCACCCCGGCAATTGGAGATCAACTCGGCCGCAGAGGCGGGCGTGACCTCCAGGTGGAATTGTAGCCCTATGACCCGATCGCCCATCATGAATCCCTGATTCCGGCATGCCGCGCTGGAGGCCAGGGGCTGGGAGCCCCTGGGGATATCGAAGGTATCGCCGTGCCAGTGAAATACTTCCAGCCCAGGAGGGAACAGGTCTTCCAGAAAGGTCCCGGCGATGTCAGCCGAGGGATTGATCGGAAACCAGCCAATTTCGCGAAAGACATTCTTCTCCACCCTGGCGCCCAGGACATCGGCCATGAGCTGTGCGCCGAGACAGATACCCAACACCAGCCGCCCGGCACCCAGGGCGCCCTTGATGAACGCCTTCTCCTCTTTCAACCAGGGATATTGTTCCTCATCGTAAACCCCCATTGGGCCGCCCATGACGATGAGCCAATCAACCTCCCGGAGATCCGGCAAGGCCTCCCCCAGGTCAAGCCGGGTGCAACTGAGTTGATGACCTCGCGACAGGAGGCATGCCTCCATGCTTCCCAGCCCTTCGAATGGAACATGTTGTAGATAGTGGATCCGCATGCCTTTACCTATTAGTAATAGAGATTAACCAAGGTCAACATTTCGATCCTATTTTTACAGAAATGAAAGGCAGCATCCCTGAAACCGCCCATCTGTCGGAGGATGCCGATAAGGCCCCGTCCCATAGCCTCCCTTTTGGCGCATAACTTACTGTCCACATTGTGGGAATTTTCTTTCGGAGCTATGAGAAAATTCTCAATCAAGGTTAAAATCAACCGCATGGAACTGCAAACTCAAGCACCAAGGCAGCAGAAAAAACTGCTCATCGTCGACGATGGACTGGACAACCTCCTCATCCTATCGGCTCGACTGCGCGACAGATACCAACTCCTGACCGCTGAGAACGGGAAGAGAGCGCTCGACCTCGCCACGCAAGATCCCAGGCCCGATCTGATACTGCTCGACATCATGATGCCCGGCATGGATGGCTATGAAGTATGTCGCCGCCTCAAGGCAGACAGGCGAACCCAGGACATCCCCATCATTTTCCTGACAGCCCTCTCCGAAAGCGATGATGAAGCCCAGGGGTTCAGCCTTGGCGCGGCCGACTATGTCACCAAGCCCTTTGCATCGCAAAGCCTGAATGCGCGTATCGAAAGACAGCTAACCCTGAGCAACTATCTCCAGAATGTTCAGCAGGAATTATATCGTGCTGAACAGGCCGTGGTGGCCGAGGCCTCGGTACGTTCGCGCTCGGAGGAAGTTCGGGAACAACTGGAGCAGGGCAAGGAGGCCATGCTTGGCCTCGCTCGAACGGCTTTCCTGGCCACCGGATTCAAGAATCAGATGGAGGCCGCCCTTGACCAGGTCCTTTCCATACCCTATCTCTCTGGCCCGTCGCGGGGGGCGATTTTCCTCACGAACAATAAGGGCGAATTATCCCTGATCGCCCAACGCAACTTTTCGCAGGATCAACGAAAGGCCTGCTCCAGAATTCCCCTGGGACATGGCTTGTGCGGTCAGGCAGCCAAGCGGCGGCAACCTCTCTTCATTCCCGGCATGGCGCTCTGCGACCAATGCCTCAACGACCAACCATCACCGGGCGGTGCTTACTGCCTTCCGCTACAGGATGCATCGCTCCTGCTTGGCGTGCTTCTGGTCTACCTTCCCGAGGGCCATGTCCAGAGCGAAGGCGAGTTGGAGGTCATGAAGGAACTGAGGGATATTCTGGCCAGTGTCGTCGGCCGCCGCATGGCCGAAGAAAGGATCCGGCTGAAACAAGTCGAACTGAACCATTCCCGAACAGATACCATCCACCGACTGGCCCTGGCCTCCGAATACCGCGATGCCGAAACCGGCATGCACATCCTGCGGATGAGCAAATTTGCCGCGCTGATCGCAGCTTCGGCCGGATTGGATCAAGCCACCTGCGAACTCGTTGAGCAAGCTGCCCCCATGCATGATCTGGGCAAGATTGGCATAGCTGACGACATCCTGCTGAAACCCGCCCCGCTGAGTTATGACGAATTCGAGCGCATGAAAAAGCACACGATCATCGGCGCCCGAATGCTCGAAAACGGGGATGCCTTGATGCGCATGGCGCGGGATATCGCCCTCAGCCACCACGAGCGATGGGATGGCAGGGGATATCCCCATGGGCTGGCGGGGGAGGAAATCCCTCTTGCCGCCCGGATATGCGCCATTTCCGATGTGTTCGACGCCCTCATCTCGGAACGTCCCTATAAACGTGGCTGGCCCGTCGAACAGGCCATCGATTACGTCCGCGAGCATGGCGGCAGCTATTTCGATCCGAACCTGGTGACCGCCTTCAACGATGCGCTGACCGATATCCTGAAGATCCGAGCCCGCTATCAGGACAACACCATCAATCCCCGCGAGCGGCTGCCGCTGGACATATCGAGCATGGAGAGCAGTGACCTGATCCCCTGGAATCCTGGCTATTCCGTTGGCATCGATATTATTGACGAACATCACCGCCACCTGCTCCACTGGATCAGCCGGCTTCACCATTCACTGCGCAAAGAGAAGGGAACCATCGAAATCGGCAAGGCCCTTTACGCCCTGGACCGCTATTGCCGTATCCATTTCGCAGCGGAAGAGCGGATGATGGAGGCCTACGGCTATCGTGACTTGGAGGCCCATGCCCGCATGCACCGCGCCTTTGAGCGGAAGCTCGTGGGCTTCAAGCGAGAGCTGATGCACAACCCCCTTATTCTGGGCATCGAGGTGGTCGAGTTTTTGCGTGAATGGCTGTTGAACCACATCTACACCGTCGACGCCGGCATCGCCATCCGCATCACTTTGAGCAACATCCCACCCCACAGGCTGCACTGAGAGGCTGTGAAAATACCTCCCACCTACTACGAACGGCCCTGAACGCAGTGGGCTGTGCTGCAACGACCACGCCCAGTGCCGCCCTCGCTACGGCAGGAGGTATTTTCACAGCCTCTGACCCCTCGCTGTCGAAAGCCTCGGCTTACGTCAATCCCCAGAACATGCGTGGGATTCGGCGTTCCCAACCTCAATCAACCCCCTTGGTCATGGGGGTGCAATCCAAAGTGAAGATAAGAGGGCGCTAATATAGCTGGACATTGGAAACGGTGTTGTGTAAAACAGCGTGGGACAAAGCACTCATTCCAGCAGGAACCGACCATGCCCACAAAGACCAACACCCTCGAAGAACGCTTGGTTTCACACCCGGAACTGAAGCAACACCTTTTGAAGCTGCTTGAATTCGCTGAAAGCGATATCGACAGTGCGGATCGGATTGAAGAACTCATGGTGGAGGGTATCAAGGAATTTGGTCGTCAGGCCATTCAAGATTGGGCGCAACGCAAAGAAAGCAACAAATCGCAG
>JAHJDE010000148.1 GCA_018812525.1 Gammaproteobacteria bacterium | reverse complement strand
AGGAATAGCGCGATCATCGCAGCCTTCCGCAGTGGCGGCTATAGCATGCGTGAGATCGGCGACCATGTCAGACTACATTACTCAAGGATTAGCCGGATCATTAAACTCGAACAGAAGGCACGGAGCAAGACCTGACCCCGTGCAACTGAATGCCGTAGGGTTAGAACTTCTTTGGATCGGATATGCCAAGATCGCGGCAAATCTTAACCGCCAAGTTGTTGTTGATTTCATTATGCCGTGGAACAGCACTTCGTCTGTTTGATTCCGAATGGCACCACCAAGAATGGCTGCCGCCTTCGCGGAGCAATGCGCAACCATGTGCAGTGAGGTGTATCAGTAAATCTCGCCGCTTCATACGGCAATTGATAGCTCTTCAAAGCCGCTGCCGACAGCTTCCAGCGCATCGGCGCGGTTTAATTCGATGGCCTCAGCTAATGTTTCTCGGAGAGACTTCAATAACTTTTCGCGTGTAGATTCTTGGCAATTTACGCCAGGGACTTCCTCGATCCAGCCAATCCACCAATCGGCATCTTGCTTAATTACTGCGGTGTAGTTTGAATTCATAACTTGGTCTCTTTAATGCGTCGTAGCAAAAGGGGGGGGCAATGCCGAAGAGAGTGGCAAGTGCGCGAAGCGCCAGAGTTTCAGCTTTAGCCATGGCTTCATCGGCGGTGGCGCCATAAGTAAGTACACCAGGGATCTCAGGCACTTCTGCCAGCCAACGGCCATCGGCTTCGCGCTCATACTCGATATGGAAATTCATGACATCTCCAGTAAATGGGAATTGCGGTTGATTTTACGCTCGCGAGCCAAAGAGCCTAATGTAGAAGTGAGTGAGCAAGTACGGGTCTAACATTCCAACATTTGTTGGAATGTTAGACTTGACCCCGTGCGACGCGCGAGCTAGACCCACTCGACGACCTTTCCTATCGTTACAGGCAACGCCATTAGGACCTCAACGAGAGGTGGCTTTCGCGCACCAGTTTCTGGATTGTGATTGGATAGGGCTGCGTACCAATACGAACGGAGATTGCGAACTCGCTGCGCGTGTTCAGTGGAGTAGTCAAGCCAGTTCATGTCTAGCGACCAGTACCGTGAAGCAAAGACTTCATAAATTGGCACAGGATGAGGTTGTTTTGGTTCAACCTTCTCGTAGAAGCGCTTTGCGTCCGCAAGCGTATTTGCTCCGAAAAAGGCCTGCATTCTCGACGTGTAAAGATTGAACTCAGGCTCCTGCTTGATTTGCTCAAGCATGGATTCTCGCTGTTCTGCATCGGTCATTTCGTTGAAAGGCTTCTGCTTTATTGCGTCCCAATAGATTGAACCAAATCGGGACAGTCCCCGCTCATTCAGCTGAATGATCTGGCCTTCAGTTAGCTGCTTCCAGCGGTCAACGTGAAAAAATTGATGTGTACCCATGTCTGTAAATCGAGAAGCCTAACGTGAAATAGACGGCATAGAGCGTAGCGCAACGCGCAGCCTAAATCAGGCGATCTCTATCCAACCTACTGTAAAATATCTGAGGGTCAGTTCTAACATTCCAACAAATATTGGAATATTAGAACCGCCCCCATCAAGCTGCACGAACCGCAAACTCCATCGCGGCGGGATGATCAACGCGGCGACTAGCATCCAGTATTTCCAGGCCTACGACATTGCCGGCCAAGTCGTAATCGAGAATGACGCCGGGCTTGATTTCATCCGACTCTTCCACCGGGGCGTCGCTGAAACAACGGTGAGTACATCAACTTGTGGGTCATAGTCCGCTTTCATTGCTTATCCAATATTTCTCTATTTTGCTGGTTCGATATACCGTCACGATAACGGGTGGCTGATGCCAATCTTCGACAACCAGTCGAACAAGGTACATTTTGCCTTGGGCGACGATTCGAGATTGTAGTCTTTGCGCCGGTTTGCCCCCGGTATCACTTGTTCCGGCGCGGCCATGGTGGACTCGATCCACTCCAGCGGAATTTGCCGCCTCCGATTGGAAATCCACCCCCTTGCGTCGAAGTATGCCCCCGCCAACCTAGCCGGACAAGTCCGTAGCCTGCGGTGCAAATAGCCTCGGAATCAGGCCCCACATTGTTAGCGTTGAACTGGCTTCAACCCAGATTTTCCATTAGCCGATTGGTCATGCCAACAGCCGTTCGTGGTGAGCTTGTCGAACCATGAACGGCCCTTCGACAAGCTCAGGGCGAACGGTTTCCAGGCTAATGGATAATCCGGGTTCAATGCGGGACCCCGCTGAAACTGCCCCAACCCAAGCCAAATGGCGAGCGACTATCCCATCATCCCCGTGGCCTCGCTGGCTTTCAACCCGGTGGCCGTGAATCAGAAAAATCCTACAAAGGGAGCGCCATGGTAGCGATCGAACGCTTATGCTCAAATCAATCCCTTTCCCCCTCCCCAACCCTCCCCCGAGGGGGGAGGGGGTGTAAGACCTGAATTGAGCTGAATTAGTACAAGCCTCGGTGTTCGCCCGCCGGGCCATTTATTGGCCTACGGGAAGTGCGGTTTGCGAATTAGCAACCCCTAATACTACAATGGCCATCCGCGCGCCCCATCGAAGGCGGGCCATTTCAGTGACATTTCAAAGGTTTACGGCCATGCTGGACCCTACGACGCGCTCCGACTCTGATGTCGGTCGTGTGGAAACCAAGAACACTACCTGCTACATGTGCGCCTGCCGTTGCGGCATCCGCGTCACTCTGCGCGACGGGGAGGTGCGGCATATCGAGGGCAACCCGGAGCACCCGCTCAACAAGGGGGTGATCTGCGCCAAGGGGGCCTCGGGGATCATGAAGCAGTATTCCCCGGCGCGGCTGACCAAGCCGCTGCTGCGCAAGGCGGGAGCGGCGCGGGGTGAGTCGGAGTTCCAGGAGATCGGCTGGGACCGGGCCTTTCAGATTCTGGAGGAGCGGCTGTCGAAGATCCGCGCCGAGGACCCGAAAAAGTTCGCGCTGTTCACCGGCCGCGATCAGATGCAGGCCCTGACGGGCCTCTTCGCCAAGCAGTTCGGCACGCCGAACTATGCCGCCCACGGCGGTTTCTGCTCGGTCAACATGGCGGCGGGGCTGATCTATACCATCGGTGGATCGTTCTGGGAGTTCGGCGGTCCCGACCTGGATCGGGCCAAGCTGTTCGTGATGATCGGCACCGCCGAGGATCACCACTCCAACCCCCTGAAGCGGGCGCTGTCCCAGTTCAAGCGTCAGGGCGGCCGGTTCATTTCGATCAATCCGGTGCGCACCGGCTATTCGGCCATCGCCGACGAGTGGGTGCCGATCAAGCCGGGGACGGACGGGGCGCTGTTGCTGGCGATCATCCACGAGATCATCAAGCAGGGGCTGTTCGACCGCGACTTCCTGGTCAACTACACCAACGGGGCGGAGCTGGTGATCGACGATCCCAGCCGCGACGATCACGGCCTGTTCCACCGGGTCGAGATGCACTACGAGCCGGGCTGCTTCGACCCGCAGAACAAGCTTTGGTGGGACCGGGAGATGGATATCCCCATGGGCACCCAGACCCCAGGCTGCGAGCCGCGCCTGCTGGGCGAGTTCGTCATGGAGGGCGGCATCAAGGTGAAGCCCGCCTTCCAGTTGCTCAAGGAGCGGGTGGAGCAATACACCCCCGAATGGGCCGAGGGCATCACCGGCATCCCGGCCGCGACCATCCGCCGCCTGGCCCACGAGATGGGCGTGGTGGCCCGCGATCAGAAGATCGAGCTGCCCATTCCCTGGACCGATGTCTGGGGCAACGAACACAACTCGGTCACCGGCAACCCGGTGGCCTTCCACGCCATGCGCGGCCTGGCGGCCCATTCCAACGGCTTCCATGCCATCCGTTCCCTGGGCATCCTCATGACCCTGCTGGGGACCATCGACCGCCCCGGCGGCTTCCGCCACAAGGCACCCTTTCCGCGCCCGATTCCGCCCTGTCCCAAGCCGCCCAAGGGGCCGGAGTGCGTCAAGCCCAATGAGGTCCTGGACGGCATGCCGCTGGGCTGGCCGGCCGATCCCAACGATCTGTTCGTCGATGAGAACGGCGAGCCGGTGCGCATCGACAAGGCGTTCTCCTGGGAGTATCCGCTCTCGGTCCACGGCCTGATGCACAACGTCATCACCAACGCCTGGCGCGGCGACCCCTACAAGATCGACACCCTACTGCTGTTCATGGCCAACATGGCCTGGAACTCGGCCATGAACACCGGAAGCGTCCGCGACATGCTGACGGACAAGGACGAGAAGGGTGAATACAAGATTCCTTTTATTATCGTGGCCGACGCCTTCCAGTCGGAGACGGTGGCCTTCGCCGACCTGGTGCTGCCCGATACCAGCTATCTGGAACGCCACGACGCCATGTCCATGCTGGACCGTCCCATCTCCGAGTACGACGGCCCCATCGACGCCGTGCGCGTGCCGGTGGTGCCGCCCAAGGGCGACTGCAAGCCCTTTCAAGAGGTCCTGGTGGAGTTGGGGACGCGGCTCAAGCTGCCCGCCTTCGTCAAGGAGGACGGTTCGCGCAAGTTCAAGAACTACCCGGATTTCATCGTCAACTACGAGACCTCGCCTGGTTCCGGCATCGGATTCCTGGCCGGCTGGCGCGGCAAGGGCGGCGAGAAGTTCCTCAAGGGCGAGCCCAATCCACGCCAGTGGGAGATGTACGCCAAGAACGACTGTGTCTTCCATTACGAGCTGCCGCGCTCCTATCAGTACATGCGCAACTGGAACAAGGGCTATTTGGAGTGGGCGCGGGCGCACGCCATGACCCGCTACGCCGAGCCCATCAACTGCCACATCTACTCCGAGGTGTTGCAGAAATTCCGCCTGGCCGCCCAGGGCAAGCGCCCCGGCAAGCAGCCCCCGGCGCGGCTGCGCAAGCGGGTCGAGAACTTCTTCGACCCGCTGCCCTTCTATTACGAGACGCTGGAATCCCAGTTGGTCGATACCCACGAGTATCCCCTCACGGCCCTGACCCAGCGCCCCATGGCCATGTACCACTCCTGGGATAGCCAGAACGCCTGGCTGCGCCAGATCCACACCCACAACTACCTCTTCGTCAATCCCCTGCTCGGCAAGACCCAGGGCTTCGACGACGGCGACTGGGTCTGGGTGGAATCGCCCCTCAGCAAGGTGCGCTGCATGTGCCGCTTCTCCGAGGCGGTCGAGCCCGGCACGGTTTGGACCTGGAACGCCATCGGCAAGGCATCCGGGACCTGGGGCCTCTCGCCCAAGGCCAACGAATCGCAAAAGGGCTTCCTGCTCAACCACCTGATCAACGAGGAACTGCCCCCCTGTGAGGCCGGCAGCCATATGTCCAACTCCGATCCGATTACAGGCCAGGCCGCCTGGTTCGATACCCGCGTCAAGGTCTACAAGGCCGGGGCGGACGAGGAGAAGGTCACCTCGCCCCAGTTCCACCCCCAGAAACGGGCGCCGGGACAGGACCCCAAGCGGGGGCGGTGGCAGTCCTTCTTCGCTGGGACCTTTCGCAAGAAGGCCAAGATTCCGGAATGATTATTTATCTCGCGCAAAGCCGCAAAGACGCCAAGAACTGCAAATCGATCCTTTGCGCCTCTGCGTCTTTGCGCGAGGCAAAATAGGTTTTTCACCATGACCCAACTCGCGCTCGTCATCGATCTGAACGTCTGCGGTTACTTCGGCGGCGGCGGGGGATTGGGTGAGTTGGGTGCAATGCCGATCTCGTCGCCGTCTTCCAGCCGGGTGAAGGGCTCGGCAAATTGGCGATTGACCGTGACGCGCACGCGGTCGTCGGCCAGCAGATAGCCCCTTTCAGACCATTTCCGGCGCAGCCACTCCAGCAACCCCTTAATGTCCGCCACCTTAGGCGGGACCCGGACCTGCTCCGACTCTTTGAACAGCTTCTGCACCAGGTAGGAGAAATAGAGGATCTTGAGTTCCAGGGGCTTGTCGCCAGTTGCCTGGATCGATTCCCTCTCATAGCCTATCGCCTTCAACTGATCCAGGTAGCGGTTCCAGTTGCTCTCCTGATTCACTCCCAGGTTATAAAGGGTCTCCCAGGCGTAGATACCTGTGTCGTGGCCATCGTCAAAGACCAGGCGCAGGGCGTAATGGCCCTGGGGTTCGATGCTCTCGATGTTGACCGTTTCCTTACCTGTGACCGGATGCCCCAGGGCCTTGACATCGGCGGCGGGCGAGTTGACGCGGAGGTATTCACAGGGAAGCTCGAACCGCCTGCCGTCGGAGAAGGCAACGGTCAGCAAACGGGATTTGCGATGGAGGTTGATTTCGGTCGGGATGAGGTGTTCTTTGTCGTTCATAAGGAATAGGCATTGATTCTGAATTCGCGAATGGCCCGCTATTGTACACTGGCCCGGGGTGACCGGTTTCCATGAAAGGCGCAAGCCTCATTGCCGTTTTCCGCATCCTCAATGTCGTTGGAGCGGATTACAGGCTGTCAGCCTGGGGAACGAAGCGAGGGCTGGGGGAAAAATGGCATGAAAAAATGGAGTCCACCTTGGGCTTGGCGGAATATTTACGACAAAGTAGAACTAATTCCCTCATCTCGGGTTTAGCTCGGCACGCCCCACGCCGGAGCGAAACGATCAAGAGCCAGAGGTTCTTGCAAAACTGCAAGAACCTCTTGCGGTTCAGGGATGAACCGCCATTTTCAATGGCCTAAGCCATTGAAAATGAAGAAAACGAAAAATCGCATTTTTCGTTTTCGTCTTGCAAAATGGTCAGGAAGGCCATT
>JAHJDE010000147.1 GCA_018812525.1 Gammaproteobacteria bacterium | reverse complement strand
AGGTTCTTGCAAAACTGCAAGAACCTCTTGCGGTTCAGGGATGAACCGCCATTTTCAATGGCCTAAGCCATTGAAAATGAAGAAAACGAAAAATCGCATTTTTCGTTTTCGCCTTGCAAGATGGCCAGGATGGCCATTTTGCAAGTTCCTCCATGGGGAATCAATCGAGTCTGACTCCATTGGTTTTTATCGTTCCCAGGCCCTACCCCCCACAACCCCTATCGTTCCCACGCGGAGCGCCCTATCGTTCCCACGCTCCGGCGTGGGAATGCCGCCCGCGACGCTCTGCGTCGCATTACGGGACGCAGATCGTCCCACCCTGCATTCCCACGCGGAGCGTGGGAACGATAGTGGAGTAACCCCATGGGCCGCAGCCGCTATGTGATCACGGAGCCCGACAAGCCCCACTTTCTCACCTGCACGGTGGTGGAGTGGCTGCCGGTCTTCACCCGCCCGGAGGCGGTGCAGATTCTGCTGGAGAGCTGGTCCTGGCTGCGCGCCCATCAGGGCCTGCGGCTTTACGGCTATGTGGTGCTGGAGAACCACCTCCACTTCGTCGCTCAGGCGCCCTGTTTGGACAGGTGCCTGAGCGGCTTCAAGTCCTTCACGGCGAACCGGTTCATCGCCTTGCTGGAGCTGCACCGGGCCGAACGGCTGCTGGAGCGCCTGCGCTTCGCCAAGCGGGCGCACAAGCAGGACCGGGAGCATCAGTTCTGGCAGGAGGGCTCCCACGCCGAACTGGTATTCAGCGAGGCAGTGATGCGGGAGAAGCTGGACTATATCCACCACAACCCGGTGAAACGGGGCTACGTGGACCGGCCGGAGCACTGGCGCTACTCCAGCGCGCGGGATTATCTGGGGGCAACGGGGTTGATCCCCATCGACCCTTGGCATTGATAGCATCGATCGTTCCCACGCTCCGCGTGGGAATGCAGGGTGGGACGCTCTGCGTCCCGTAACGCGACGCAGAGCGTCGCTGGCGTCGCGTTCCCACGCGGAGCGTGGGAACGATAGGGGTCGCTTCGCGCGGGAACGATGGGGGTTGGGGGTAGGGCGTATTGATCGTTCCCACGCTCCGCGTGGGAATGCAGGGTGGGACGCTCTGCGTCCCGTAACGCGACGCAGAGCGTCGCCGGCGGCGTTCCCACGCGGAGCGTGGGAACGATAGGGGCCGCTCCGCGTGGAAACGATCTGCCGGTGAGCGGTAGCGGACCGCGCCGGGCCGCATGGGGCTATAATGCCGCACGCCTCATCCCAAGGACCTACCCGGCATGCCAGTCAGCCCCGACGAATCACGCAGTTGGCGAGAGTCGCTTCGCGCCTTTCTCCATCCCCGCGTGATCACCATGCTCTTCCTCGGCTTCTCCGCCGGAATCCCCTTGTTGCTGATCTTTTCCTCCCTCTCCCTCTGGCTGGGGGAGGCAGGGGTCGAGCGCAAGTCGGTGACCTTTTTCAGTTGGGCGGCCCTGGCCTATTCCTTCAAGTTCGTCTGGGCGCCCCTGATCGACAAGCTGCCCCTGCCCTTTTTGACCCGCTGGCTGGGGCGGCGGCGGGCCTGGCTGCTGGTGGCCCAGTCCGCCATCATGCTGGCGATCGCGTTGATGGGGATGATCGATCCGGCCTCGGGTCAGGACAGCTTGGTGCACATGGCGCTGGCGGCGGTGCTGCTGGGCTTTTCCGCCGCGACCCAGGACATCGTGATCGATGCCTACCGTATCGAGTCGGCGGAGGTGCGCCTCCAGGCGATGATGTCGTCTACCTACATCGCGGGCTACCGGCTGGGGATGGTGGTATCGGGGGCGGGCGCCCTCTTCCTGGCGGCGTCCTTCGGCTCGGAGAAGGGACATTACATCCATGGCGCCTGGCAATCGACCTATCTGATTATGGCCTGCACCCTCCTGGTCGGGGTCATCACCACCTTGGTGATCCCCGAGCCGGAACGCCGTCAGCTTGACAAGCACCATTACACCACCCTGAGTTACATCCGCTTGCTGGCGGTATTCGGCGGGGCGGCATCGGGATTCGTGGGCGCCTTTTTCCTGGGGGTAGAGCCCTTTGTCTGGCTGAAGCAGGCAGCGGGGGATGGTGTATTCACCGGCTTCATCCTAGAGGCCCTCCACTTCTTCCTGGCCATCGGGGTGGCGGTGCTGATCGGCTGGGCACTGGTGCTGTTGGGCCTGGTCAACCGCGATATGGCGCGGGATACCTGGGTCGAGCCCGTCGCCGATTTCTTCCACCGCTATGGCCTGAAGACGGCGCTGCTGCTGCTGGCGCTGATCGGTTTCTACCGGATTTCCGACATCGTGCTGGGGGTGATCTCCAATGTCTTTTATCAGGACATGGGTTTTTCCAAGGTGGAGATTGCCACGGCTGTGAAGACCTTCGGCGTGCTCGTGAGCATCCTCGGCGGCCTCTGTGGCGGGCTGTTGGTGAGCCGCTTCGGCGTGGTGCGCATCCTGATGCTGGGGGCGGTGATGGCGGTGGCGGCCAACGCGGTCTTCATCATCCTGGCCCACCTGGGGCATAACCTGCCGATGATGTATCTGGCGGTGGGCTTCGACAATTTCGAGGCGGGACTGGCCGGGGCGGCCTTCATCGCCTTCATTTCGTCGCTCACCAGCGTCTCCTTTACGGCGGTGCAATACGCCATCTTCAGCTCCCTGATGACCCTCTTCCCCAAGGTGATCGGCGGTTATTCCGGCACCATCGTGGACGGCATCGGCTACCCCGGATTCTTCACCTTCACCTCCCTGATCGGGGTGCCGGTAATGGTGCTGGTCTGGATCGTCGGGAAGCGCCTGGAGATCGCCCAACCCAATAGGGAAAAAACATGATCGAGACCCTTGCCGGCGCCTTCCTGGTCGGCCTGCTCGGCGGTGTGCATTGCGCCGGGATGTGCGGTGGCATTGTCGGCGCCCTGACGCTGGGCCTCCCGCAAGGGAGGGCTGCCGATCAACTCCCCTTCCACCTGGGCTACAACGCGGGCCGCATCCTCAGTTATACGGCTGCGGGCGGCATCATGGGGGGCCTGGGCCTGCTGCTGGCGGAGTTCAGCGCCATAGACCGGGCGCAACAGTTTTTGCTGATCCTGGCCGGGGTCTTCATGATCCTGCTGGGCCTCTACCTGGCCGGCTGGTGGCGTATCCTCGTGAAATTGGAGGAGATCGGCGGCCCGGTCTGGAAACGCCTGGAACCCCTGGGCCGCCGCTTCATGCCGGTGCGCAGGCCATTGCAGGCATTCAGTCTGGGCCTGATCTGGGGCTGGCTGCCCTGCGGCCTGGTCTATAGCGCCCTGATCTGGGCGGTCTCGGCTGGCGGCGTATGGCAGGGGGCCTTGCTGATGCTGGCCTTCGGCCTCGGCACCCTGCCCAATCTCTTGCTGATGGGGGCCGCCGCCGGGGCGCTGCAAGGATTTATCCGCCGCCCCTGGGTCAAGAGCGGCGCCGGTCTGCTGGTGATTTTCTTTGGTCTGCTCGCTATCGGTCGGGCCCTGGGCTGGGCCGAATAGGAGGGTATGGGGTGACAGTCGGTCCTACTTGACCCAAAAGAGGATCTTGTCGCTGGCGAAGAGCATCTCCGCACCTCGCAGTACCTCGACCCTCAGGTCATATCGACCGCGCCGGACCGGCCAGCGGTAGTTGCCGTCGGGGGTGACAGCCAGGAGTTGGCCGTTGAGATACCAGGAGACCGCACAGTCCGGGGCGCATCTCGTCCCCAATCCCTCGATACGGAAGGGGAAGATCTGGTAATCGGCGGGTATGCGGGGATCAAAGGCCATCTGCAAGCCCGGCGTCGGACGGGCAAGGGTGATCGGAGGGGCTGCGGCCTGTTCTCCCGCCCCGTTCTCGCTGCCGGGGATGAAATATTCGGTCCGGGTGCGGCAGTTGCCCTGTTCTCCCCTGTCTCCCCCGCTTTCCTGGCAGATCTCCTTGCGGACCAATCGGGGGCTCAGATAGAGCGGCTGGGTTCCCTTGTCCCGCTGGAGCTCCGCGAAGATGGAACGTAGCGCCAGGGCAGGGCCGATGGCCCCGGTGACCCCGTCCATGGGGGAACGGTCCAGGTTGCCCATCCAGACACCCACCACATAGCGGGAGTCGAACCCCAGGGTCCAGGCATCGTGGTAATCGGTCGAGGTCCCGGTCTTGACCGCCGTCTGGATGGGCAGGTTGAGGACGCTGCCGTAACCGAATTCGAGCCGCCGCGCCCAAGGGTCGGAGAGGATGTTGCCGGTCAGGGAGGCGGCCTCGGGAGAGTAGATCTGCTGAGTATCGCGCGGGGCTTGGTCGTCCCGGTCCCAGCGCAGGGGCCTGAACTCCCCCCGGTGGGCCAGGGCGGCGTAGGCCTGGACCATTTCGAGCAGGCTGACCTCGCCGTTACCCAGGGCGAGGCCGTCGTTGTAGATCGCCGCGTCCCGGTTCAGGCTGGCGAAGCCGAGCCGGTGCAGCAGGCCGAGATACTCCTCGACACCGACGAACCCGATGGTGCGCAGGGCGGGGATGTTGAGGGAGTTGCCCAGGGCCTCGCGCAGGCTGACCTTGCCGTAGTGGGAGCGGCTGTAGTTCTTGAACTCGTGCAGCCCCGAGCCGATGGTCTCGGCCAGGGGGGAGTCCTCGACGATGGTCGCCGGTGTCCAGCCCTTCTCCAGGGCCAGGGCATAGAGAAAGGGCTTGAGGGCGGAGCCGGGCTGGCGGGGGACGGTTACCGCATCGATCTTGTGGGTGGGATTGGGGGCGCCGACTGCTTCGTCCCCGCCCGCCACCACCCAGGCCAGGACCTCGGCGGTGCGGTGATCGGCCACCAGGGCTGCAGCATTGTGCACCCGGAGCCGGGCCAGCCGTTTCAATCGCTGTCCCAGGATCTCCTGGACCCGCCGTTGCAGGCCGCCGTCGAGGGTGGTGCGCAGGGGGCGGTCGTAGCGGCGTTTGCCTTGCGGGTCATGGTTGCGCACATGGCGGACGAAATGGGTCGCCTCGACCGGCAGTTCGGGCCTCGCCAGTTTCAGCCGGCCCCGCTCGATACGGGAGAGCTCCTCGGCCCTGAGCATGCCCTCCTCCCGCAGCTTGCGGGCCAGGGCCAGTATGGCCGATTCGGCGCGTTCCGGATGGCGGTAGAGGTCATAGGCCGAGGGGGCGCGGGCCAGTACCACCAGGGCCAGCATCTCCTTCTTCGTCAGGGTGGAGAGGTCGCGGTCGAAATAGTAGGAGGCGGCCTGGGAGACGCCCCGCCGGTTGGCGGCGTAGGGGAGCTGGTTGCAGTAGAACTCCAGGATCTCCCGCTTGCCGGCGTGCCGCTCCAGGGAGAGGGTCTCCCAGAGTTCGATCCACTTGGACCAGAGGTTGCGGGGCCGTTCGTGGATGATCCGGACCACCTGGCCGCTGATGGTGCTTCCGCCCCGCACCCGTGACAGGGACCGCAGGTTCTGCCAGACGGCGCCGCCAAGGGAGCGCCAATCGACACCAGGATGGCTGTAGAAGCGTTTGTCCTCTGAGGCAATAAAGGCCTGCAAGAGGAACTCGGGCATGGCATGTAGGGGGAGGTAGTCGAAGCTGTTCCAGCGGTTTTGATAGGAGACCCGCAGGGGCGCCCCGGTGCGGTCGGTAATCTCGGCAAATTCCGCCTGACCGGCGAGCCCGCGCAGGGGGCCTGTGATGGGAGTCACCTCCAGCCAGGTGGCGACCAAGAGCCAGGTACAGCCAAGCAGCAGGGGCAGACCCAGCAGGCGTATGCCGATTCTCTTCGCCAGGGTTAAAGATATGTCCATGCTATTCATCCTATCCCACAGGGTATAAAGCGCCAGTCCCAACAAGAAGCCCCTTGTTCCCCCACATTTCGTCGGTGTGTCCTTAGAGGTTCTTGCAAAACTGCAAGAACCTCTTGCGGTTCAGGGATGAACCGCCATTTTCAATGGCCTAAGCCATTGAAAATGAAGAAAACGAAAAATCACATTTTTCGTTTTCGTCTTGCAAAATGGTCAGGAAGGCCATT
>JAHJDE010000146.1 GCA_018812525.1 Gammaproteobacteria bacterium | reverse complement strand
AGAGGTTCTTGCAAAACTGCAAGAACCTCTTGCGGTTCAGGGATGAACCGCCATTTTCAATGGCCTAAGCCATTGAAAATGAAGAAAACGAAAAATCGCATTTTTCCGTCCTTTGGTCCGTAAACGGTACATCCCTGTACCACTTCTCGTTTTCGCCTTGCAAAATGGTCAGGATGGCCATTTTGCAAGTCCCTCAAAATACTCGCAGATAATTGCTGTTTTCAGCGTCTGTCCCATTGCCCTGGATTGGGGCTAGGGCCATAATTCAAGGGTCCATCTGCCAGCATCGCGCCCGACCCATACATCCACGCAAGTGGGATGTCCAGGGATGAGGTCCATCCCCGGACGACCCGCCTGCGAGGGAACAACACCGACGAGAAAGGGGAATCCATGAAACTCAAAACCCTGTTACTTACCCCCCTGCTACTGTTCTTCATCGTCTACTCAGTTGGCATCACCGCATCCGATGCCAACTATGGTCCGGTACAGCCTAACGAAAGTCTTTGGACCATCTCCGGACAACACCAGGCATCACAGGGATCGGTTCTTCTGAAATGGATGCTGGCCTTCTACAACGCCAACCCCAACGCCTTCATCAAGGGCAACATCAACCTTCTGAGGCAGGGCATCAGCCTTCAGACCCCCAGCCTGCAACAGGTGGAAGCAATTAACAAGGGTACAGCCCTCAAGACCCTGGTCTTGCACAATCTGCTTTTGCGTTCAGGCAACCCTGTCATTCCAGGACCGGCTGCCACCAGCGAGGAGGCCCAGGCCATCCAGCAGCACAACGCCGAACTGCTTGACCGCATCCAGGCTATGACTGTGGAGATGGAGGGCCTCAAAAGTCAGGCAGCGGAGCAACAACGACAGGTCACCGACCTGAAGAATCAGATCAGTGAATTGCAGACCCAGCTCAGCCTGACCAAGACCGAAAATGCCGACCTCAAGGCCCAGGGCGGGGATCAGTCGGCCCAGTCCGCTGCAGCCGCCATGCGCCAGGAACTCGAAGCCAGGCTCAATAGCCGCATCCGGGAACTGGAGGGCCTGCTGGCCCAATCCAATACCCACGCAGGGGAGCTGGAGGCCAACCTGAAGGTCGCGCTGGAGGCCCGGCAGGTCGCTACCTCCACACAATCGGAGAAGGAGGTGCAGCTAGAGGCGCAGGTCGTGCAGCTCCAGGCCGAGCTGGCAGAGACCCAGAACCAGGTCAAGAAGCTGGAAGGCCAGTTGAAGGCCGCCCAGGAGAAGGCCGAGGCCGCTCTGGCGGAAACCCAGAACCAGGTCAAGACCCTGGAGGCCCAGTTGAAGGCCGCCCAGGAGAAGGCCGAGGCCGCTCCGGCCCCACAACCGGCACAGGCGGCGCCCGCAACGGTCGAGGCCAAGCCCGCCGAGACAGCCGCAGCGGCAACCGGAGAGGAAGCCAAACCCCTGTGGCAGGACCCAGCCACCCTAGGCATTGGTGCCCTGGTCCTTATGCTGCTGAGCTGGCTCATCGGCAAAAAGAGCGGTTCCGGTTCGGGTGCCAGTACCCCCCAGCCCGTCGCCGCCAAGGGACCCCTGAGGGAGCCAAGCAAGGATGACGAGATCCTGACCAAGCTCGACATGGCCAGGGCCTATTTGGAGATGGGCAACGGCAGCGCTGCCCGTGCTGTGCTCCAGGAGGTCATCAGCGAGGGCAACGACAAGGCGAAAAAGAAGGCCAGGGGCATGTTGGCCCAATTGAACAAGGCCGCCTGAGACAAGCGGACGTAAATAAAGCGGGCGGGGGATCGCTCCCCCGCCCGCTTTTTTGCACAGTAGGCCGCAACCAGTGGAGGGCCAATCGCTTCGCGGATCAGTCCACCAGCGTCTCCATCAGGTCGATCATGAACTCAGCATCCTCCTGGGAGACATCCTCCCAGCCCTCGAATCCCAGGGCCTGAAGCACACCGGGACCCTTGGGGTCCTGCTGCATGTTGAGCAGGGCGCCCTTGATGGCATCGATCCTGTGCTGCATGCGCGGCCCCACCAGCAGCACATGGCGGATCACATAGATCTGGCTGCTGATCAGTTCGCGCAACTGCTTGCGGATGACGCCGGAGAGGTCGTCGTAGGCATCCTTGAGGAAGAAGCCCGCGTCCGCCTTTCCCTGAATGACTTGCTTGGCCACGATCACATAGCTGGGGGCGTAGCTGATTTCCACATTGCCTTTATTGAGATCGGCGGGCTCTATCATGATCATGCCCATCATGTGTACGTCCGGGTCGTCCGTGGTCGCGATGCGCAGCCCCTCCTTCAGATCCTCGACGTTCTCATAGGGGGAATCGGTGCTGACGGCGATCACCGCCTCGTCCCGCTCTCCCTTCGGCGTCACTACCGGCAGGAAACCCTTCTCGCGCACCAGCATGGAGGCGTCGTAGGGATTGGCATAGATCATGTCGATCTTGTCGGCCTCGATGTCCTTGCGTTGTGCCTCGAAGCTGTTATAGAGCTCCAGGTGGATCCCCTCGCCGATGGCCTTTTGCAGCCAGGTGTTGAAGATGAACCAGCCGGCGATGTGGACCGGAGTGAAGTCCGGGCTAACGGTTAGATTGAAGCTCATTGTGCCTACTCCTCCGCACGTAGTTTTGCATACACATCGGCATGTGCAAGCACCTGCTTGCGCGAGGGCTTGCGACGCACGGAGGTGTAACCCACCAACTTCCCGTCACGGATGTTGGCCACCACTGTGGCATACACCCAGTAGTAGCCCCCATTCTTGCGAAGATTCTTCACATAGCCATGCCACTTCTTGCCCTCGGCCAGGGTATCCCAGAGGCCCTTGAAACCCAGTATGGGCATGTCAGGGTGACGGAGGATATAGTGGGGCTTGCCGATAAGCTCTTCCTCGGTGAAGCCAGACATGTAGACGAAGGATTGGTTGGCGTGGGTGATGATCCCCTCCGGATCGGTCCGGGAGACGATCAGCTTGCCCTCGGGGAACGGGGTCTCGATTTCGGTATAGAGGATCTTCCGGCTGGTCCCGTCGTAATAGGTCTGAATACATTCCCGATATTCACCTTCCACCTCTGATGGATGCATATCATCCAGTGGACACTTATTGGCCATTACTGGCTCCTCCTTATACTGATTTGGAAGGAACAAACGTCCGCGCACCCAGGCACTTAGGCCGCAATGCCGCGGCCCATTAGCCGCACGGAGTCCGAAGCCAGCCCATTGGATTCAAGCCCCTGTCGGCCAGGGACCCCGACGCGAACCCCAATGGTCAGATAAACTTGGCGATACTCTGGGCGGCCCGCTTCACGTCGAGGAAGATGAGGCCCAGCCGGGCATTCTGTTTGCACAGCACAGTGACCACGGCCTCAGGCCCGGCATGGGTCATGAGGATGTAACCGTGGTCACCCTTGACCAGCACCTGTTCCAGGCCGCCGCGCGCCAGTTCGGTGGAGGTACGATCGCCGAGCGAGAGCATGGCTGCACTCATGGCCCCCACGCGGTCTTCATCCATGCCGGCCGGCAATAGGGCGGCCATCATCAAACCGTCGGTGGAAAGTACGGCCGAGGCCTCGATATCCGCGGTGGAACCGTTGAGGTCACTGAGGATGGAATTGAGCATATCCGCACGCATAGTCTTCTCCGTCTAGCAGTAGGTGATTGAAGGACAAATCAATAAAACGACACGCGACCTCCCTGTCTCCAAAACCGCAACGCTAATCGTTGCTCTGCCCGTAGCGCTGCCCCAGCACCCATACCAGGGAAATGAAGGCGTTGCAGTTGAATTGTGGCATGCCACCGGCGATCAACGTAAAGCGCTCGCCGCCGTAAAACAGGGGCCAGAACCCGATCTCGCTGTTGCCGGCCGCGTTCACCAGCGCCCAGGCTCCGCCGGCCAGGCCCAAATTGCTGTCCACCAGGCCCGCGTGGCGTTCCTGGAGATCGACCAGTTCCGATGAGAGGGCTGACAATTCCACGGCTGTCTCATGCGGATAGCCCGAGCTGCCCACATAGAACCCCTGGCTCTCGGCAAGGACCACCTTGCCATCGTCGGACAACTCCTTCAGGAAGGCGGACAATAATTCTTCCATTTTTCCCGTGGGGGCCTTCAGGGGCTGATCCAGCCCCTGCACGAAACCCCGTGCCTGCATGCGATGGACCAGGGCCAGGGCCTCCTCAGCCTCCAGCCCGCTCCAGCTTTGCAGCAGGTCCTGGCTCAACAGGGGGGTCTCGGTCTCGCCCAGCATCCGCTGGAGGATCATGCGGGCCGGCTCGGCCCTGGGACTCAGGGTGGCGTAATAGGCGCCGCCCGGTGTGGGATAGATGAAGTGACCCTCGGTCAATCGATACATGACTATGCCGCCCCCGGATCCATAGAAAACAAGAGTGCTTGAATCAATGTGTTCACGTCCCGCCGGCGCCGCACATCGACCTCGAACACAGGGGCCGACAGGGATAACTCCTCCAGCCATCCATGGTAGTGGTCCAGAGAGGGATGGTTCGTCTCGTCCATCCGGTTCACACCGACCACCATCCGCCGCTCCACGATGAAGTCCCGAAAGGCCGAGGTGAAGAACTTCATATCCTGATAGGGGCTCTTGCTGGTGTTGTCGAGCAGCAGAATCAGGCCGAGACTGCCCTCGATCAGGATCTCCCACATGAAATCAAATCGCTCCTGCCCCGGGGTGCCGTAGAGATGGACCCGGTCGTTTGCTTCCAGATTCATCAACCCGTAATCCATGGCCACGGTCGTGGTGCTCTTCCTGGAGCGGGTCATGTCTGAAGCAGCCTCGTCCGTGGTGATCGGATCGATGTCGCTGACGGACCGGATGGCGGTGGTCTTGCCCGCCCCAACCGGTCCGGTAAAAACGATTTTATAGTTGTTTCCCATGTTCCGTAGGTATTTCCGTGATTCGATCAAAGCCGGTCCTCGGCACTGGCCATCCCCAAGGACGATTCCCGCGTCTCGGCACCCTGGGTCGACATGTATCGGGGCGCCTCCTGGGATCATTTCTTCCCGACCTTATGCAGGAGCTTGGAGAAAAGGCCCCGATTCTTGTGGGTGGACAAACCGCCCTGGCTCTTGGCCCCCGGCACGAACCTGAGCCGGCCCAGGGCATTCGCCGCATTGAAGAAGACAAAGACGCAGCGCTGGGGGATTTCCAGCAGTTGAGCCGTCTCCTCCAGCGTCGCCGCCCGCTGACTCCAGAGGGAGGCGATGCGCATGGCATGCGGCGTGGGTGGCAGGCGCGTCAGGTTTGGCCAGTGCTTGAGGGTTACCGGCATGTTGATATCGAAATCCCGTGGCAACCGGCCCAGGCTGGTCCAGATGCTCATGCTCCAGAGGAAGGTGTCCGCATTGACAAGCTTGCCGCCGCTGATCTGATCCTCAAGGACGACGCTCTCGCGGTCGCCGAGGATATGGGTGGAGACCTCAGATCGGTGCAGGGGCTCGGAGCAGATCTGCCTCAGGTGATAGGGATCGAAGGTTGTAAAGAGCAGGTTGCTCTCGGGGAAGAAGACAATCCGTTCGCGCAGCGCCTCGATCAATACGGGCCTGTGGGTCTTGCGCGCAGCATCGAGGGCGCTGGTCACGTCGCCCAGCAGATAGGCCTCGGGCGAAAAGAGGATCGACTCCCGATCCTCCGGATTGGAAAGGTCCACATCCGGCATCAGCTCGCAGAAATCCTCCTCGATGGCGAAATGTTCTTCGTGTAGATGCTGGGCGTCCTGGATCCGCGACTTTTCTGTCTCCTGGGAACGCGCCCGCTGGACGTCCAGGTCCTGGACGACAGGCTCCAGGGTACGAATATTATCTTCCGCTTCCGGCTTGATGGCGGGAGCGGCAGAAGCCGTTATGCCGAGGGCCTCATGAACCACCATGGGTGCCTCGTGCCAGGTGACTGTGGCGCCGTTCACCTGATGGCGATCCAGGGCAACGGGACCTGTCCACTTCTCCTCGCGCACCGGCTGGAGGGCGGAAACCGCAACCGCAACGGCCTGCGGCCTGACCTGGAATGGCCGCAGCCTCTCTTCCGGTTTCGGCCTTTCGTGGAGGACCCTGGCTGTCTCGCGCCAGGCAGGTATCGACGGCTTCATCTCCCGCCGGTCGAAGGCCAGGGATTCCCGTGGCTTTTCATCGCTCAAGGGGCGCTGCGGGGCCTTGGCCTCCTGAGCCGCCTGGTAGCGCAGCAATCGCTCCTCGAAGGGATCGGTCCAGCGGTTTTTACCGGCTAGATCCGTCGCCTTGGGCTCGGGTTGCTCCGGGGGCAGCGTCTCGGCCTGGGGCTTCGTGGCCTCCCGGAGCGCGGCCTTCTCCTGCCATTCATGCCAGGAGACGGATCTGAATCCCGATTCCGGCTGATGAGAGGGCTGAAAGGCCTCGCGGACCGCGGGGGTGCTGGAGGCATAAATGCCGCCGCTGTGCAGCAGCAGATCCAGTCTGTCTGTCGCCTCGACCAGTTCGTCGATATTGATGGGCTTGGGAAGCCAGACGGTATCGGGCAGGTGCTGCTCGTGCACCGAAAAGACGATGGAAGGTTTGTGGTCCCTGTCATGGCAGCGTTCCCAGAGCTGCTCGCTGCCAGGATAATCCATGTCGATGATGGCGGCATTGGCCGTGCCCTCCTCGACGACACAGCCATGCTCCCGGCCACGACCTGAGAAGAAGATATCCAGCAGCGACTGGGTCCGCTCGTTCATGCCCAGAAGGGCGACCTTGATGGGTTCCTGCTTGTTCATGGCAATACTACTCAGTTTTGGCTAGATCATCACCCAACGCCAGCCACCCCTCGGAAAGGGTGACACCATCACGCAGCAACGCCTGGGTCAGTTCGTCATAACGGGTCCTATCCCTCGTATGCCGATAGAGTCCGATCAACTCCTCCTCCACTGGCCCCGGGGCGGGGTTGGAGAGGCAGGCCAGCTCCAGGACCCGCCGGGCCTCGTCCAATTGACCGAACTCCAGCAGGGACAGGGCCTCTTGCAGCGGGTCCTCGAAGCCGGACGGGACCGGCTCATGACTGACCAGCGGCGTCGACTCGCAGAAGCCGGCGCTCAACACCGACCCCTTGAGGTCAATCCTTGCGTGCCTGGCCTCCAGCCCCGCCCTCTGGTGCCGCGACAGAAATTCATGGTTCTCGGTCGAAAGCAGGGGCCTTGCAAGGTCCAGCAACCGCTTGCGCAGGTCCTGCCCCTTGTCGCCAAGGGCGATGAAAAGATCCACCAGCGCCCCGAACAGCGGCTCATTCTCCCCGTTGGCAATCAGCAAAAAGATGCGTTGCGCATGCTGCCGGAGGTTATCGGGCGTGCGGGCAAGCTGGTAAGAGAGAAACCGCTTCGCCTCGCTCCGGTCCTCAACAGAGAGCCGGAGACTCTTCTCGCCCGGTATGGTAAAGGCGGGGTCCAATTTCAGTTCATCCACTGCCGCACCCTAGAAACAATAAACGCCATTCGGGAAATACTGCCCCAGCTTGCCCCCTGAAACGATGTCCCGGATCAATAGGGGAGGCAATATTCGGAATCTATCCCTGCAAACTCGCCTACCACAAGGCTCTCCTGCATCAAACGAGCGACGAGAGGAGTAATTTCGTCGCGGATCGATCTCGATTACTTTTCTGAAATCATGTTCCCGTTGATGACCGCACCCTCGGCGACCTCAATGCCCTTATAGTAGATGTTGCCCCGCAAATTACAACCGCTCATCAGGGAGAGCCGCTCGCTGGAATAGACATCGCCGATCACGGAACCGACGACCTCCACGATCGCAGCCCTCACTTCACCTTCAACCTTGCCGCTCTTGGCGATCACAGCGACGGCCCCGGAGGTATTGACGGCAATGAGATTCCCCTTGATATGACCATGGACCACTACCGGCCCCTGGAAGACATAATCGCCAAACAAGTCAGAGCCTTCGCCGATGATGGTTTGCATCGCGGCACTACCGGTATTTTTTTCCATTCTGGACCACCTCTCATGATCATGAGTATTCTGGTTTCAACAAAGTGGAGCAGTGGAGAAACGGCTGTCCACCATCCAACCCTTGGGATTTCGTTCACAGTCGAAGCCGCCGGGGCACTGGACAGTCCCCGGCGACGTATGGGCGAGACAGCCTCTGGAGGAAACTGCGTCCCCTTCCAGCGCCCAGCACAGCCTTTGTACCGCAAAACAGCGTCTCGCGGACAACTCTTTTCGCCTGCCCCGGCCAGGGGAAGAAACGACGACACGGCCCGCTTCGCTCTTTCAGGATAATAAAGATTCATGAGCAAAGAAAAAAGGACGCAGGGGAAATGCCGGAAAATATTCTCACCGCGCTAGGCTTTCCGATTCCATCCCTTGTATTGGCCGAGCGCAACCGGGATAATTTTTTGTTTTTTACCTTGGCCGGAACCTGAGGCCGGAATGGAAGGCCCCGCCATCTTGGTCGCGGAGGCAATTTCCAGAGCCTAACCTCATGTCCCCGGTCGGAGCGAAGACTTATGAACGCAGCAGTCGACAGCGGCGCCATCGCCGACGTGCAGAGCAGGGCCGATACACGAGAGATCGCCATCAACAAGGTCGGCATCAAGGATATCCGCCATCCGGTGAGGGTCAAGGATCGCAGCGAGGGCGAACAGCACACCATCGCCAACTTCAGCATGTACGTGTTCCTGCCCCACAACTTCAAGGGCACCCACATGTCGCGTTTCGTGGAGATCCTCAACAACCACGAGCGCGAGATCAGCGTCGAGTCCTTCAAAGAGATGCTCAGCGAAATGGCTGAGCGCCTGGAGTCGGAGGCCGGCTATATCGAGATGGCCTTTCCCTATTTCGTCAACAAGAAGGCCCCCATCTCCGGCGTGGAGAGCCTGCTCGACTATCAGGTCACCCTGATCGGCGAGATCAACAAGGGCCTGCCCCGGATGTCGATCAAGGTGCTGGTCCCGGTCACTAGCCTCTGCCCCTGCTCCAAATCCATCTCCGACCGAGGCGCCCACAACCAGCGCTCCCACGTCACCCTCAGTGTGCGAACCCGCGACTTTGTCTGGATCGAGGAGCTCATCGATCTGGTGGAGACCGAGGCCTCCTGCGAGTTGTTCGGCCTCTTGAAGCGTCCCGACGAGAAATATGTTACCGAGCGGGCCTACGACAACCCGAAGTTCGTCGAGGACATGGTGCGGGATGTGGCCAACCGGTTAAACAATGACGACCGGATCAGTGCCTATAGCGTGGAGTCGGAGAACTTCGAGTCCATCCACAACCACTCCGCCTATGCCCTGATCGAAAGGGACAAGGAGGCCCAGGTTTAGGCGAAAGTCCGCCGCGGGGGACATCCAGGGCAGCGGCGAAATGCGGCGCCACCGCGCACTACTCCCCCCGGCTCATCGGCGCAGCTTCGTCCAGGGCGCTACGCGCGCTTTTGCCGGGAGGCACGGCAGGGGTGCCGACGCGGCGGCGATCACCACCGGGCGTGTCAGCCGCCGGGCGCGGATCGCCTTGTTCAGGGTATCGGACTTGAGTCCCAGTTGCCGTGCCACGACGGTAGGCTCCAGCCCCTCATCGAGCAGCCCCTGCGCCCAACAGGTTCATTCCCTGCCCTCGCCCAGAAAGAGACGGGCGACTTCGGTGTTGTGGGCGTCAATATCGTCCGGTACCGCAAACAACCCCTTGGTCACGCCGATCCTGTTCCCCGCCGGGCTGACCGTTACGCGCCATGATGATCTCACGTTCTTTGCCCTGCTCAATGGCTTCAACCAAGCGGGAAAGATTGGTTTTGGCATGCAATATATTAATGGCTGGCTTGCCCTGTTCCCCTCTGCATAGGCTAAGGAACTGTCCGGGAATAACTTGTACATCTCGCATCTCATCTTCAGGCCATCTTTGGCCGATCTTCAATCGATCTCTTTTCGCGGCAGAGCCGCTCCCACGGCGGTGGGAGCGGCTCTGCCGCGAAAATAGGCGGTTT
>JAHJDE010000145.1 GCA_018812525.1 Gammaproteobacteria bacterium | reverse complement strand
TCTTCGAGGGTGTTGGTCTTTGTGGGCATGGTCGGTTCCTGCTGGAATGAGTGCTTTGTCCCACGCTGTTTTACACAACACCGTTTCTAATGTCCAGCTATATTAGCGCCCTCTTATCTTCACTTTGGATTGCACCCGGTCTCTTTTCGCGGCGGAGCCGCTCCCACGGCGCTGGGAGCGGCTCCGCCGCGAAAATAGGCGGTTTTGCTCAATCAGATCGACCAAATCTGAGCGCGATATTGTCCAACTTATTTCCGGACAGCCCCTAAGCATTGCTGAAGGCAATCACATTAAAGGGTAGCGTCCCCTTTTATTCCTGCGCCAGTTCTCCATCCTTTCGATGATTTTCTTCGCGTCCTTTGCAGTTAAAAGACTGATGTGCTGAGCGGTCACAGGCGCCGTCGGACCACCCGCAGGGCCGGATCTTCCTTGGAAGGTTGGATGGTGAAGCCCAATTCATTACAGAGGTCGAGCATGTGGCTGTTCTCGGCCAGTACATCACCCTCGATCAGGCTCAGTCCCCGGTTGCGGGCCGCCTCCATGAGGGCGTTCATGAGCAGGGTGCCAATCCCTTTTTTGTGCCACTCGTCGCCCACCACCAGGGCAAACTCACAGGAACGGCCGTCCGGGTTGATGTTGTAGCGGCATACGCCAATCTCAGCGGTCTCGACCCCCCGCTTCTCCACCAGGGCGATCAGAGCCATCTCCCGGTCGTAATCGGGCTGGGTGAAGCGCACCAGCATCTCGGGGGTTAGCTCTTTGATCGACTGCATGAAGCGCAGGTAGCGGGACTGGGGCGTCAGCTTGCGCACGAAGTCCTGCTCGATGTTGGCGTCCTCGGGGCGGATGGGACGGATCAGGACATTGGTGCCATCGGGTAACTGGGTTCGGGTCGCCAGGTGCGAGGGATAAGGGTGGATCGCCATGTGGGAATAGGGCTCCCTGGCCCCACGCGGGCGGCGGACGACCATACGGGCATCGACGGCGATGACCCCCTTCTCGTGGGCCAGTAGGGGGTTGATGTCCAATTCAACCAGATGGGGCAGTTCGCAGACCATCTCGGAGATGCGGAGCAGGACATGCAGTACCGCGTCGAAATCGACGGCGGGCATATGGCGAAAGGGTTCCAAGAGCTTGGCGACGCGGGTCCGTTCGATCAGGCGGCGGGCCAGGATCTCATTCAGGGGCGGCAGGGCCACGGCGCTGTCCTTGTGGATCTCCACGGCGGTGCCGCCGGCGCCGAAGCTGATGGCGGGACCGAATACCGGGTCGCGCACCACGCCCACCATCAGTTCGCGGGCATTGGGGTTGATGGCCATGGACTCCACCGTCACGCCCCGGATCTCGGCGTGGGGGCGGTTGGCCTTTACGCGCTCGATCAGGTTGAGGTAGGCGGAGCGCACGTCCTGGGCGCTGGCCACGTTAAGCTCGACACCGCCGGCGTCGGATTTGTGGCTGATCTGGGGCGAGCTGATCTTCAGGGCGACGGGGAAACCAAGGGACTCCGCAGCGATCAAGGCCTCGTTGGCCGAGTGGATCTCGTGGGTCTGGACGGTGGGGATATGAAAGGCGGACAGGATGGCCTTGGACTCCGTATCGGACAGCATTTCGCGGCCCTCCCCCAGCACGCCTTCGATGATCAGGCGTGCTCCGGCCACGTCTGGGGCACGTTGGTCGCTGACAGGGTCGGGGGTTTGCAGCAGCAGGCGTTGGTTGCGCTGGTGCTTGGCCAGGTAGCTGAAGGACTCAACGGCCCGCTCCGGTGTCAGGAAGTGGGGCAGGCCCAATTCGGACATACGCAGGCGCGCCTCGGCCACGCTGGTCTCACCCATCCAGCAGGCCAATACCGGCTTGCCGGGATGTTTGTTAATCGCCTCGACGATGGACTCGGCCGCCTGGGTTGGCTGGGTCATGGCCTGAGGGGTCAGCAAGGCCAGGACACCGTCGCAATTCTTATCCTCCAGGCAGTAGCCCACTGCTTCGCCATAACGCTCCGGCGGCGCATCCCCCAGGATATCGACCGGGTTGCCGTGGGACCAATGGGCCGGGAGAAGTTGGTTGAAACGTTCCAGGGTCTCGGGCGCCAGTTCCGCCATCCTGACCCCCACCTCCTCGGCGCGGTCAGTGGCCAGAGCACCGGGACCGCCCCCGTTGGTGACGATGGTCAGGCGGTTGCCCTTGACCTTTGCCCCGGAGGCAAGCAACTCCGCCGCTGCGAACAACTGGCCGATGGAGTAGGCGCGTACCACCCCGGCCCGTTCCAGGGCGGCGCCGAAGACCGCATCGGAACCGATCAGAGCCCCTGTGTGGGTGGCGGCAGCCTTGGAACCACCCTCATTGCGGCCGGCCTTGAGCACCACGATGGGCTTCATGCGCGAGGCGGTTCGTAGCCCGCTGATGAAGCGGCGGGCGTGGCTGATGCCCTCGATGTAGAGCAGGATTGCGTGGGTATGGGGGTCTAGCGCGAGAAAATCGAGCAGGTCGCCGAAATCCACGTCGGCGGCGTTACCCATGGAAACCACGGCCGAGAAACCAATCTTATGGGGTGCCGCCCAGTCGAGAATGGCAGTGCAGAGGGCGCCAGACTGAGAGACCAGTGCCAGCTTGCCGGGCGTAGCCGGCGAGTCGAGGAAGGTGGCATCAATGCCCTTGGGGGGGCGCATGAAGCCCAGGCAGTTGGGACCCACCAGGCGCAGATTATAGAGCGAGGCCGTCTCCTTTAGCTCCTGCTCCATACGCTGGCCCGCCTCGCCCACCTCGCGAAAGCCTGCCGATAGGACCACCGCCACCTTGACGCCGTATTCGCCGCACTGACGAATAACATCCTTTACGCTGGGGGCTGGTGTGGCGATGATGGCCAGGTCGACCGGTTCCCCGATATCGCTGAGGTTCTTGTAGCAGTCGCGTCCCTGCACGGAATCACGGCTTGGGTTGATGGGATAGACCCGGTCGCTGTATCCCCCATCCAGGAGATTGCGGAAGATGCGCATGCCCACGGAGTTGGGGCGCTCGCTGGCGCCGAAAACGGCGATGGCCTGGGGGGAAAAAAGACTATCAAGAAAATGGGGACCCATACTGCATTACCCTTTGGATGTGACGTAACATTGAAACCAAATCCTATTTCGCGCAAAGACGCAAAGGCGCAGAGAACACAAGAAGATACGTATCTTCGCGGCTTTATTCGGCGGTAGACGGGATTGACCTGCGAATCCTTTCTTTACTTGGCGTTCTTGGCGTCTTTGCGCGAGAAATGGGATTATCGGATTGAAATTGATGTCGATGTAACTGAAAAGAGGCGCCATGTCGATTGCATTCTTTTCCCACCCCTATTGCTACGATCACGAAATGGGGCCAGGCCATCCTGAGCGCCCCTCCCGCCTGAGCTCTATCAACGACCGCATCGTTGCCTCAGGTCTGGGTTTCGTTCTGCACAACATGGACGCGCCCAAGGCCACGCGGGAGCAGCTGCTGGCTGTCCACACCGCCGCCTATATCGACCGGATCTTCGAGACGGCACCTACCGGGGATGAGTTAATAGCCCTCGATGGTGACACCCTGATGAATGCCTGCAGCCTGGAGGCAGCCCTTCGCGCAGCCGGTGCCCTGATCGGCGCGGTCGATGCGGTCATGCAGGGGGAGGTGCGGCGGGCCTTCTGCTCCGTCCGGCCGCCCGGCCATCACGCGGAGCGGGACCGGGCCATGGGCTTCTGCATCTTCAACAACATTGCCGTTGGCGCTGCCCATGCCATGAACCGCTACAAACTGGAGCGCGTCGCCATCTGCGATTTCGATGCCCACCACGGCAACGGTACCGAGGATATCTTCCAGGGCGACGGGCGGATACTCTTCCTCTCCAGCTTCCAGCACCCATTCTACCCCTTCACCGATCTGGACCACACCGCCGCCAACGTCATCAAGACACCTCTGCCGGCCGGGACCAGCGGCGAGTCCTTCCGCAAGATCATCAGCGAACACTGGTTGCCGGTCCTGGACACCTTCCGGCCGCAGCTCATCATGATCTCCGCCGGCTTCGACGGCCACGCCGAGGACGAAATGTCCCATCTGCGACTGCGCGAGAACGATTATCAGTGGATTACGGGGGAACTGCGCCGGCTGGCCGACCACCACTGCGAGGGCCGCATTGTCTCCGCCCTGGAGGGCGGTTACAACCTCTCCGCCCTGAAACGCAGCGTCGCGGCCCATCTGGATGCGCTGCTGGGGAATGCGTAGTCAGGGCGACGTTATCTTACAGCCTAACGATCATGGGGCGAGTCGAGCCACCCCGGATGATGAAGGCTGCCTCGCCCCCTTCGACTGCGCTTCCTTCGACTCCGCTCAGGACAGGCCTGATCGTTCCCCCTCCCCAACCCTTCCCCCAAATGGGGGAGGGGGCAAACGCGCGCTTCGCGACTTTCACAGTAATGATCATGGGGCGAGTCGAGTCACCCCGGATGATGAAGGCCGCCTGGCCTCCTTCGACTGCGCTCAGGACAGGCCCTTCGACTGCGCTTCCTTCGACCGATGCGCTCAGGACAGGCCTGATCGTTCCCCCTCCCCAACCCTCCCCCCAAGTGGGGGAGGGGGCAAACGCGCGCTTCGCGACTTTCACAGTATCGGCTCATTCGCCTTCCGCGCCCTCGGCATCACCGCCGCCCCGGCGCATCACCTTGCCCTCGGCGGCGCGTTTCTTGCGCATCTCCTTGGGGTCGGCGATCAGGGGACGGTAGATCTCGATCCGGTCGCCATCGGCCAGGACGGCGTCCTTTTTCATGATCTTGCCATAGATGCCCACATCCACCGCAGCCCAGTCGATCTCGGAAAGAATCCCCAGGATGCCGCTTTTCTGCACCGCCTCTTGCAGGGTTATGCCCTGCTCCCCGTGGACCCTGAGGACCCTCTGCTCATCTGCCTTGGCGTAGGCCACTTCTACATCAATCATCGTCTCAGTCCCCATAGAGTTCCCCCGCCCGCTTGCAGAACGCATCCACCAGGGTTATCGCGATCTGATTGAACACCGTTCCAAAGGCCCTGTCTATCAGCCCCCCGGAAAACTCGAAATTCAGGGTCAGCTCCACCTTGCAGGCGTCATCCCGTAACGGGGTAAAGAGCCAGACCCCATCCAGCCGCTTGAAGGGACCCTTTTTCAAACCGATCTCGATGCGTTGGTTTTCGATCAACCGATTGCAGGTGGTGAAGCGCTGACGGACACCCATGCGGGAGACCTCGATCTCCCCGCACAACTCCCCCTCCGAAGCGGAGACCAGGCGCCCGTCGCTGCACCAGGGGAGGAAGGCGGGATAGGACTCCACATCGTTCACCAGTCCGTACATCCGCGCGGCAGAAAAGGGCACCAGGGCCGTCTTGTAGATCGTCGTCAAAGGGGATGCTCCGATGGGGACTAAAACAGCCCCCGCACAAACTCGATAACCGGCTGGACGATCCCCAGACCATGGAGAAAGACGATGCCCACAGCCACGGGGGTGACATGGCGCGTCAGGACATACCAAGCCCGGAACAGGATGCCATCGCCCATATCCAGTTCATCCACCACCGAGGCACGGCTCATGCACCGACTGGCGAACACCGCCATGGCCAGGCCGCCCAGGGGCAGCATGAAGTTGGCGGTAAGGATATCCAGCACATCGAAGACGCCGCTGCTCTTCATCTCGCCGAAGAAATTGAAGCTGAAGGCCCATTCGCTAAAGGATAAGACCGTGGCAATGCCGACAAACCAGGTGAGGATGCCCACGCCGGTCGCCGCCTTGACCCTGGACATGCTGCGGTTCTCCACCAACCAGGCCACTGCCGGCTCAATCAGGGAGATCCCCGAAGTCCAGGCGGCGAATACCAGCAGGATGAAGAACAGGGACCCAAACAACGAACCGTAGGGCATGTGCCCGAAGGCGATGGGCAGGGTCTGAAAGATAAGACCGGGGCCCGCGCTTGGCACCAGGTTGTTGGCGAAGACCAAGGGGAAAATGGCCATGCCGGCCAAGAGGGCCACCAGCGTATCCATCAGGGCGATAGCGATGGATGTCGCGGCGATGGATGTCCCTTTCGGCAAATAGGAGCCGTACATCATGATTGCCCCCATGCCGAGGCTCAGGGTGAAGAAGGCATGGCCCATGGCGGTCAGCACCCCACCCGTGGAGATCTTGCTGAAATCGGGAGTAAAGAGGAATTCGAGGCCGCGCTCGAAGCTGGGCGTGTTATAGGCATAACCGACCATCACCAGCAACAGCACCAACAGGGCCGGCATCATGAAGCGAACCGCCTGCTCCAGGCCGGAGCGGACACCCCGGGAGACAACGATGGTATTCATCACCATGAAGATGGTATGCCAGGCCAGCAGCTTTTCCGGGGAGGCGACAAACCCGCCAAAGATGCTGGCGATACCCTCGGCAGTCTGTCCGGTGAGCGTTCCCGAAGCTGTCTTGAAGACATAGGCCATGGCCCAGCCCGCGATCACGCTGTAATAGGACATGATCAGGATACCGGCGACCACTCCACTCCAGCCCAACAGAACCCAGAGCCTGGGCCGTTGCGCCTCGGCAACCAGATGATGCATGGTGTTGATCGGACTCTCGCGGCCGCGCCGTCCGATCAGAATCTCCGACATCATCACCGGCAGGCCGACCACCGCCACGCAGAGCAAATAGACAAGCACAAAGGCCCCGCCACCGTTCTCGCCGGTGATATAGGGAAACTTCCAGATATTGCCGAGACCGATAGCGGAACCCGCCGCCGCCAGCACAAAGGCGAGACGCGACGACCACATGCCGTGGATGGATACTCGTTCACTCATGGCGCCCCCTCAGGTATTACCGCCGATCATTAATTGATACGAGGTTCTTGCAAAATGGCCAGGATGGCCATTTTGCAAGTTCCTCAAATCTCTCAGATTAACCGCAAAGAGCGCAAAGCACGCTAAGGAACTGTCCGGGAATAACTTGTACATCTCGCATCTCATCTTTAGGCCATCTTTGGCCGATCTGCAATCGATCTGTTTCGCGGCAGAGCCGCTCCCACGGCGGTGGGAGCGGCTCTGCCGCGAAAATAGGCGGTTTTGCTCAATCAGATCGACCAAATCTGACCTGAATCTGAGCGCGATATTGTCCAACTTATTCCCGGACAGCTCCTAAATTCAAATGACTCCCGCCCTCAGCAGGTCGTGCATGTTGAGGGCGCCAATGAGGCGCCGCTCTCCGTCCGCAACCAAGAAGGAGTTGATCTTGCGGCTCTCCATGATCTGCACTGCTTCGGCGGCCAGTTGGTCGCTGTTGACTGTGACGCACTCCGGGGTCATCACCTCTTCGATCCGACTGCCGTGGACGTCGATGCCTTGGTCGAGGACGCGGCGCAGATCGCCATCGGTAAAGATGCCTACGATGCGGTCGTCATCATCGACGATGGCGGTCATGCCCAGGCCCTTCCGGGTCATCTCCAGGAGGGCGGCGTTCATGCTGTCAGTCTTGTGGACCTTGGGGATGGCCGCGCCGGTGCGCATGATATCACCAATGTGCAGCAACAGGCGGCGTCCCAGGCTGCCGCCGGGATGGGAGCGGGCGAAATCCTGTTCGGTAAAGCCGCGTGCCTCCAGTAAGGCGATGGCCAGGGCATCACCCATGGCCAGGGTCGCAGTGGTGCTCGAGGTCGGGGCCAGGCCCAGGGGGCAGGCCTCCTTCTCGACCCCGACATCGATATGGACCTCGGCCTCCTTGGCCAGATTGGATTCGGGATTGCCGGTCAGGGCAATGAGGGGTACGTTCAGGCGCTTGATCAGGGGCAGGATGGTCAGGATCTCATCGGTCTCCCCGGAATTGGAAAGGGCCAGGACCACGTCCTTCCCGGTGATCATGCCCAGGTCGCCGTGGCTGGCCTCGCCGGGGTGGACAAAAAAGGCCGGCGTACCGGTGCTGGCCAGGGTGGCCGCGATCTTGTTGCCGATGTGGCCCGACTTGCCCATGCCGGTGACGACCACGCGTCCCTCGCAACGGAGCATGAAGTGGCAGGCCCGATCGAAATTTTCGTCGATGCGTTTCGACAGGGCCGCGACGCTGGCCGCCTCGTTCTCGATGACGGCCAGCCCCAGGGCACGGAAGTTGTGTTCGGTCGTTGTTCTATATTTCAAAAACTCTCTCCACCGCGGAGTGATGGGGCATGGTATGTCAGATGCGTAAACAATTCCGCATTGTTTCAAAAAGTGGCAAGCGACGGCAAGGACCATCCTTTGGCGCTGAAAGGGAATGCGGCAGAAAGTGATCGCGGCGGGCGAACTGGCGGCACTGAGAGGTGGCCAAGGCCAAGGAACGGTTCAAACTGCCGGCGGACAGTCAGGCATGGAGTGTCTACGAAGCGGGGCGGGATGGGTTCTGGGCGCATCGGGCCTTGGACAGGCTGGGGATCGAAAACCGGGTACTGGACTCGGCGAGCATGATGACGGCGCTGCTCAAGACAGGCTTCTGAAGGTCCTCAGCGCCAATTGCAAATCATCCCATGCCTTGCCTTTCTGGTCGGGGGAGCGCAGCAGGTAGGCGGGGTGATAGGTCACCACCAGGGGAATCTGGCGTTCACCGTACCGATGGACCCGGCCGCGCAGATGGCCGACGGGGGCGTCGGTCTGGAGCAGATTCTGGGCGGAGATACGCCCAACCGACAACAACAGCCTGGGCTGGATCAGCTCGATCTGGCGCAGTAGATAGCCTTCACAATTGGCTGCCTCTTCCGGCGCGGGGTCGCGGTTGGCGGGCGGGCGGCATTTAAGGATGTTGGCAATATAGACCGACTCCCTGCTCAAGCCGATGGCCGCCAGCATGGCATTCAGCAATTGCCCGGCCTTGCCGACAAAGGGCTCCCCCTGACGATCTTCGTCTGCCCCCGGCGCCTCACCAACGATGAGCCAATCGGCCTGGCGGTTGCCGACGCCGAAGACGGTCTGGGTGCGGTTGCTCACCAGAGCCTGGCAGGCGGTGCAGGCTGCGACCTGTCGTTGCAGGTCGTCCCAGGATGATTGTTTTTGAACCCCCTCCCCCTCCGGGGGGGGGTTGGGGTGGGGGCAGACAGCGGATGCGGACATCGATCCATTGGTTGCCTCCGCTCCCTCCCCCCAACCCCCTCCCGGAGGGGGGGGGGGCTGGATCTGCCCCTCCCGTCGCACATAGACCGGGACACCCAGGGCATCCAGGTACCGCATGCGCCGGGCCTGTTCCATCTCAGACATTCCCTTGGGGATGGGCCCGGTCCGAGGGCGCCAGGATCTTGTTGAGGGCATTGATATAGGCCTTGGCCGAGGCGATGACGATGTCCGTATCGGAGCCCTGGCCATTGACGATATGACCGCCCCGCTCCAGGCGCACGGTCACTTCACCCTGGGAGTCGGTCCCGGTGGTGATGTTGTTGACCGAATAGAGCAACAGCTCGGTCCCGCTCTCGACAATGGAGTCGATGGCCTTGAAGGAGGCGTCCACCGGCCCGCCGCCCTCGGCAGAGACGGAACGTTCCTCGCCGTCGAGGCTCAACACCAGACTGGCGTTGGGGGTCTCGCCGGTCTCGGAGCAGACCTTGAGGAAGATCAGCTTGATGCGCTCGTTCTCCGCACCGATCCCCTGATTGGTCACCAGTGCCTGCAAGTCCTCGTCGAAGATCTCGTGCTTCTTGTCGGCCAAGGACTTGAAACTGGCGAAGGCAGCGTTGAGTTCCTCTTCGGTCGCGAAGTTGATTCCCAGCTCCTCCAGCCGGGTGCGGAAGGCGTTGCGGCCCGAGTGCTTGCCCAGGACCATGCGGTTCTGCGACCAGCCCACGTCCTCGGCGCGCATGATCTCGTAGGTCTCGCGGTGCTTGAGTACCCCGTCCTGGTGGATGCCCGACTCGTGGGCGAAGGCGTTGGCGCCGACGATGGCCTTGTTGGGCTGCACCGGGAAGCCGGTGATGTTGGAGACCAGCTTGGAGCAGGGGACGATCTGGGTGGTGTCCAGCCCTGTCGTGCAGGAAAAGACATCGGCGCGGGTGCGCACCGCCATGACCACCTCCTCCAAGGAGGCATTGCCCGCGCGCTCGCCCAGGCCGTTGATGGTGCATTCCACCTGCCGGGCACCGTTGATCACCGCGCTCAGGGAGTTGGCCACGGCCAGGCCCAGGTCGTTGTGGCAATGGACCGAGAAGATCGCCTTGCCGGCATTGGGGATGCGCTCGCGCAACTGACGGATCAGCTCGCCGTATTGATGTGGCATGGCGTAGCCGACCGTGTCGGGCACGTTGAGCGTCGCCGCCCCGGCCTCGATCACTGCCTCGAACACCCGGCAGAGGAAATCGAGTTCAGAACGGCCCGCATCCTCGGCGGAGAATTCCACGTCATCGGTGTACTGACGGGCGCGCTTGACCGCACGCACCGCCTGTTCCACCACCTGATCCGGCGTCATCCGCAGCTTGCGCTCCATGTGGATGGGCGAGGTGGCGATGAAGGTGTGGATGCGCGACGAATTAGCCCCCTTCAGGGCCTCGCCGGCCCGGTCGATGTCCTTGTCCAGGGCGCGGGCCAGACCACAGACGGTGGAGTCCTTGACGCTACGCGCCACGGCCTGCACCGCCTCGAAGTCGCCGACGCTGGCAATGGGAAAGCCCGCCTCGATGACATCCACCCGCATCTTTTCCAGGGCCTTTGCGATACGGACCTTTTCCTCCCTGGTCATGGAGGCGCCGGGGCTCTGCTCGCCATCACGCAAGGTGGTGTCGAAAATAATCAATCTGTCTTCGCTCATGGTATCTCTCCGGCTATGCCGTCATTGGGGGTCGCATCGCGGCAACCCACAATTGTTGCCTCGATTGGGCGGAAAATCCACCTCGCCCGAATCACTGCATGGCTTGCTGTATCTGAAATCTCTGTCGCTGGTTGCGTATTGTGACCCCCGCCGGGGCATGTGTGTCTGATTGCCCCTCAGGGCAGCAGTCGCAGGAGGTGCAAAGAGAGGAGGGGGGTGAGGACGCACAGAGGCACGGCCCCTCGGTTCGGGGACCCTCTCAAGCGGCTCTGTGCGTTGCGTTTCAAAGACATGGTTACTTCTACTTTGTCAGATTTCACCCCCCCTCCCCCGCCGGGGGGAGGGGCTTTATCTCCCCTCTCCCCTGGTGGGATGGTACCCCGCATCAAACGACTATTGAAAGTACGGAATCGAAGCGCTGCGGGCTGCTGCGAACAGGAGCGAACTCGATCGAGAAGCCTGCCGGTACGGCCTTCAGCCGTGGACGATCAAGCGGGTTTTTCGCCCTGATTGGTGACCGGACAGGCTGCTCAACCTCGTCTGCTTTCCGGGGCCAGTTCAATTCCGAAACGGGAATCGAACCCGCGTCTTTCGCCCCGACAAAAAGCGCACCCATTTACACCCATTCAAGCCGAGGCATGGGCAAGAGTGGATTTGCCAGAGGCCGAAAGCCCGGTAAACCAGAGCATGGCGGACGCATGCCCGTTGAGCTGTTCCCGCCGCTGACGGGTTACGGTGGCGTGGTGCCATATGACATTTGTTGAAGTGGGTGACATGATCTTTTTCGAAAAAGGTCTCTAGGGTGATTGCCGCCCGTAATCCTGACCCCGCGCGGCCATGCGTTTCAGCTCCGCCATGGCCGATTCCATGTCCATGGCGGCGCGGGGGCGGCTGGTGTCCATCTCAGCCATGGCCGCCATGATCCGGTCCATCTGGGTCATGGCCTCCTCGTTCTGGGTGAACCAGCGCTCGATCTTTTCCCGCTGGGCCGTCAGCAGGCTCAGGCGCTCCGTCAGGGCCTCGTACTCGACCTTGCGGGTCTCCGGCCTTCCTTTCTCCGCGTCCAGTTCCAGCAAGCGGCGGCGGATGTGGGCCTCGTCGATGGCGTTGATCCCCTTGAGGACATCCACCATACGCGTGAGGTTGTCGAGACCGGCCAGAAAGACCTGTTCCGTCATGCCCAGGAAGCGGCTGAAGGTCAGCTCCTCCGGGTTGAGTTTGCGCCGCAGCAGCTCCTGGAAGGCCTCGTACTTGTCCCGCAGCCGTTCCAGTTGCCCCAGGCCCTGCTCGAAGGACTCTTCCCGCAACTCCTGGCCCAGGCGCTGAATGGAGCGTTCGACCTCGCCGGCCAGGCGCTGCTGCATCTCCCGCAGATAGTCACCGGCGTGCCTCTCGCGGCGCAGGGTCGCATCCAGCAGCCAAGCCCCGAGGCCGATGGCGGAGCCGGCCGCCGCTGAGGCGATGAAGAGGGCGGCGGGCGCCAGCAGCAGGGCGGCTAGACCGCCGAGGATACCGATGGCCAGGGGATAGAGCACCTGCGGGGTCTGGGCCGTCGCCTTCAACACCGCGCGGGAGACGGCCTTGGAGGAGAAGTCGGCGCGCGCACCATCGCTGATGGCGGTGGAAGCCTCACCCGATTCCGGCCTGCGTCGTGCCTTCTGTTGTTCTGCAAATCGACTGGACAAGGTTCAATAGGCCTCCGTCGCCAGGGAGATCTCCACCCGCGGGAGCCGGTAGCCGTAGGCGCGATCCGATTCGCCCTCCTTGCGGGGCAGGGGGCGGGAGGCGCCGTGGCCGATGGCGCGGATGCGGTTGGCGTCCATGCCGTAGGTGACCCCCAGGTAACGGGCGACCGCGGCGGCCCGTTCGGCGGAGAGTTCCAGGTTGGCCTGGGGATCTCCCAGGAGCCCCGTGTGGCCTTTGACCAGGATGCGGAAGTTGGGATAGTGGCGCAGTTTTTCCGACATGCCGTCCAGGATCTGTTTGCCTTCGTAGTCGAGCATGGCGGAACCGAGACGGAAGCTGATAGGTTCGATGCGGAGTGTGCCGATCTCCTTCAGACGCCGCCAGCCTTGGCCGTCTAGGGGCGGGAAGGGCCGGGCGAGTGGATCACCATTGGCCGTCTGGCCGGGGCCGCCGCTCTGGCCCTGATAGAGCCCGGCGATGAATTGGCGGTTGGTGAGGCGATAGGGATCGCCGTCGGGCAGGGGATTGCGGTTGAAATCGCCGTTGGCCTGAAGAATGGCGAGGGCGGAGTCGATGGCGGCGATCAGTCCCTCTTCGCCGTGAAAGCCGCCGGGAGCGACGCCAAACCAGCCGGCGCCGTTTTCGTTCAGGGTCGCCCAGCCCACGCCGCGTAGCATGGCCTCCACCTGGGTTCCCCCGAGGCCGGTTCTGGCCTTCACATCCGCGCGCAGCTCGTTGGGGTGTTCGTGGTACCAGCGCAGGGTCTCGAAGTATTCCTTGAACAGCAGGCTGACCAGGGCCGGGTTCTCGCGGGAGAAACGCCGCTCCACCAGCAGGACATCGACGATCAGCTTGTCCGTGTCCTCTGTGCCGATCAGTTTGCCGAAGGCGGGTTCGGCCAAGGCCCGCGAGACATCCGGCTCCCAGAGCACCGCCGCGTCGGCCTTGCCCGCCAGGAGCTGGGCCAGGGCGGCGTTGGAGCCGTCGGTCTTCACCGCCCAGGCGCCCTGCTTGTCGCGGAAGAGGCCCAGGTCGAAGTGTTCGCTGAGGGATTTGAGCAAGTGCTCGCTGGGCGATTGGGGGGTGTAGGCGATGCGCAGGTCGCGGCGGTCCTTGAGGGCGTTCAGGTTGGGGATGGCATCGCGCCGGGCGACGATGGCGTCGCCGCCCTTGGATTCGTCGATCACGGCGACGATGGCGCCGGGGTAGTCCTGGGCGGCGCCGTTCAGGAGATAGGAATCCACGGTCGCCACGGCGAACTGGAGTTCGCCCTGCTTCAGGCGCTTGAAGCGTTCCTTGTAGTCGGCGTTGTCGTCCTGGCAGCTTAGGGCGTAGCCCGCCTGGCGCATGCGCCGGGCCATCTCCGGGGAGCAGAGGGGGAAGTAGCCGATCCAGTTGTCCACCCCGATCTTGAGGGTCCCCTTCACCGAGGCGGCGTCCGAGGTGGTCTTCTGTAACTGGTCCTTGAGCAGGGGCAGGGCGAACCGGGTGCCGAGGATGCCGAGGGCGCCCAGCACCAGGATGAGGAGAAATGCCTTGAGGTGTCCGCTCATCCTGAAGTCCATGTTTCTCGCGCAAAGACGCAAAGACGCGGAGAAAACAATAGGGTATTCCGCATCCCTGTATTTGCCGGCGAGTAAGCCCCGGAAACGGACGATTTTCTTGTTTCCTTGGCGCCTTTGCGCCTTTGCGCGAAATCAAGTGGGAAGTTGATGCTCATGGCTGCTGCCTGAACTGGGTTAGGTCGAAGGCCGGGGATTCGGCCAGGACGGTCTCCAGCCCCTGGGCCAGTTCGGCGGGGTTGTTGGCGGAGCGGTAGTAGCTCTCGCCCGGCCGGTTGAGGGGATGGTCCTCGCCGATGCAGAAGCCGATGGTGTGCAGTACCAGGGGCGATTCGGCAAAGAGGGTCCGCACGATGGGGGTCGGGTCCTGGCCCTGGCTGGCCATGCCGTCGGTGACGACGACCAGGTGATATTCGCCGTAGCCTTGCTGACGCTCGGCCTGCCGGGTCAGTTGGCCGTAGGCGAAGCGGATGGCGCTGTAGAGGGGGGTGCTGCCGCCGGGGGTGATGCTGTTCAGGGCATCGAGCGTCTTGTTTTGGTTGGGCCCCAGGGGGATCAGTTCGCGGATCTCGCCGCCGTTGAAGAGGCCCAGGCCGAAGTTGGCCTCGACAGGAACGGAACGGGCAAAGGCCGTCAGGGCCTCGATGGCCGCTTCATGCTTGGTGCGGCCCTCGGCGCAGTGCCGCTCGCTCATGCTGCCCGAGCCGTCCAGGACCAGGTAGTAGTTGGCCGCCAGGAGGTCTTTCGGGGTCGCTCCCGGCACCCTGCCTTCCGTGTCGGTCGCGGCCTTGTCCTGTTCCCTTACCGGGGGCCAGGTGTTGCGCGCGGCCTCCAGGGCATAACCGGCGCGGGGTGTCGCCGGGGGTGCGACCTCTGCCGGGGAAGGGGGGGGAGGCGTTGGCGGATTCCCCTCCTCGCTGAAGATGTAGTAGGCCACCGCCGCAGCGATGATGATCCAGGTCCAGCCACCGCCTTTTTTGGCGGGGGGGGCTGCATGTCGAAACCTGCTCATATGCTTCTCCGATTACAGCGGCTTGAACACGGAGGACTCGGCCTCGACCTGCAACACGCGGAATTCGACCCGCATGTTGTCGTGCCACTCCCGCTCGGTCTTGGGGGCGCAGGGCTCGGCGCCGCAGAGGCCGTTCTTGGGCTTGGCGATGCCGTGGCCCACCACGGCGAACTGGGTGCTGTCCAGGGTGATGCCCTTGGCCTGGGCGAACTCGATCAGGCTGTCGCGCACGGCGACGGCGCGGGAGAGGCTCAGGTTCTTCGCCGACTGCTTGATGCGCCCGAGCACCACCGGGGGCTGGCCCTCCTTCAGCTTCTGTAAATAACCCAAGGGATCGCTGTGGCCCTCCACGGTGATGAGGGCGCCGCCGTAAGTGGAGGCGTATTCGATGACCTTGTTGAACGATTCCTGATAGAGATCGGCCGCGAACTGGTTCTGGTTGGGCTTGAAGAAGATCTCGAAGGAGAAGAGTTCGCCCTCGCCCAGGCTGTCCTGGCGCTGCTTGCGGGCCACCACGGCGGCGACCTGTTCCTGGTCGAAGCGGCTGGCCTGGGTCGTGCCCTCGGTCTTCAGACCGGAGCGGAGTTGCTGGTAGTCCCATTCGGCGACGGCGAGCGGGGTCCGCTGGCCGATCAGGCCCAGGCCGATGAAGGCCTCTTGCGTCTCCTTGGTCAGGCGGCCGATGGCGCGGGGGAATTCGGGGTTGGTGAAGAAGTCGAGATTGCCGCGCCAGCCGACAAATTCCGCGTCGGCGTAGAGCCCCTCCAGATCGGCGACGGCCTGGGGGCTGTCCAGCAGGATCTCGGCGGCGGCGGTGGTCAGGGCGCGATACTCGGCCGTGCGCGAGGCCTTGTCGCGAACGAGCTGCTGCAACCGCTCCTGGCCCTGGAGCAGCCCCTGCACGAAGGCCTGGACCTGGGCGCGGTTCTGCTTCAGGTAATCGCTGCGCACGGCGTAGACATCGGCGATGATGCGGTTGGCCGTGCGGGTGGAGAGCAGGATCTTCGCCCCCTTCACCGAGCCCTCGGCGCCCGTGCCCAGGGTCCCGCCCGAGGTCAGCACCGTGGCGTCGGGGATGATCACCAGGGCCGCGTCTATGTCTCCCTGTTGCAGGGCCGCCGCCGGGCTGTTCTCCGTTCCGGTCAGGTCCGGCAGCCAGCGCAGTTTGACATCGCCGGGGGAGAGTCCGGCATCGGCCAGGATCTTGGTCAGGTAATCCACATGGGGGCCGTAGGCCTGGAGGGCGATGGTCTTGCCCCGCAGATCCTTGGCCGCGTGGATGCCGGGCTTGACCACCAGGGCGTCGCCGCCCGCCGACCAGGTCATCTGGTAGATCACCACCGGTTTGGTACGGGGGTCGCGGGAGAGGGCCTCGACAGCTAGGTTGATCATGCCCAGGGTGCCGCGCAGGTAGGGCGAGCTGCCATCCAGGTAGGCCTTCAACTGCTCGCTGAAGACATCCTTGCGCACCAGCTCCAGATCCAGGCCCAGGGCGTGAAAGGGACTGCCGGCCTTGGTCCGTCGATTGTCGCCGTTGGCATGGATGCTGGCGATGTCGCCACCCCAGGTGATAATCGGGACCCTGAGCGGCTGCTGCGGCTGCACATCCCGGACCGGCACGCCGGCCAGCACCTTGGCAAAGGGGGGAGACTCGACATAACCCGGTGCCGCCAGGGCCTGAGACAGGCTGGCAAGGAACAGGCAGATCGACACGAAACCAGTTGCGATGCGAGACATCCCCTCGTCCTCCAAGATCAATGATCCTGCAATCATAGCCCAGGGGGGATAAACCGTCCCAAGATAAGGTGGAATCGCTGTGGCGTGGCGCGGAGCGGGCTGGACCAGGCCGCTCCGCAATTTCACGAAATACCGATCGCTCGCGGGGCGCCTAAATGAAGCGACGTTGCGTCTTTGGTTGGCGACGGAGGCCCAGGCGTTGGGTCGTGGTAGAAACGCCGTTGCGCTCCAGGGTGCTTGTCTTCATAGACAGGAGCTTCGTAAGTGAAATATGAAGACAGTATGAGCGGCATTTTTATAATTTCTACATCCCTAAACCATCTGGGAAGACGTAGTGGGGTGGGCTGTTCCGCCAGTCGAAGCCTCGGCGCATCCCGATGTCTGGCACAGCCCAACCTTCTACCTGGCGAGGTAATTCGCCCCTACACATTGCCCTTAATCCAGATCCGCCGCCAGGGAGCCCCGCACTTGCTCCTCGATCACCACTTCCGCTTGATAGTGGGGATGATCGATGCCGGCCAGGACCTTGGCGCCCTGCTTGACCGCAGCGGCCATGGTAGGGGCCAGTTCGAAGCGCAGGAAGTGGACGGAGGCGGTCTTGTCCTCGGTCTCGCGGTCCAGATCTTCGTTAGCGATGGGCTGGACGCGCTCGAAACCGTCCACCTGGACGTAGATCGCCTTTTCTACGCCGATGAGCCGGGCCAGGGCGGCCTTGCGTTCCTCCACGTCGGAATACTCGATCATGAAGGTCGCCTTCCAGTTGCAGCCGTCCGGGATCAGGGGGTTGTAGACGTTCAGCTCATCCTGGATGCCCTCGTGCTCGAAGATGCGTTCGATGCGCAGCATCTCCTGGATCTGGTACTGCATGGTCAGGGCATCCTCGAAGTAGAGGGCTGCGTGGTCGCCGATGGCGACCCGGCGCAGCTTTTTGTGCTCGATCACCCTGGCGCGGAACCCGTCGCGGACCCGTGCGTACTGTTCGAGGCTGTAGAGGTCTTGGTGGGTCAAATGGGCCATGGTCGTTCTCCGGTTAATTTCTTGTAGGTCGGGTTAGGCGGTATTTCCGCCGTAACCCGACACTCGACGCCGTTCGTCGGGTTACGGCGCGCTTTGCCCTCACAGAATCGGGACAGCAGAGGGGTTGCGCGCCTAACCCGACCTACATTGTTCAGATCCCATACGCCTTGCGCAGCAGGCTCATGGGGTGTTCGGTCCGGCTGCCGTCGGCCATGCCGTGCTCGATGTGGTGGCCGGCCATGGGGCAGTCGCTGCCGTAGTGGTCTACCTCGGCCTTTTTCACCTGGTTGACCACCGGTTTCACGATCTTCATGGCGAAGGCGTGGAACTCCTTCTTCACCGCGTAGGTGCCGTCGTGGCCGGAGCAGCGCTCGATGGCCGTCACCTGGGTATCAGGGATCAGCGACAACACCTCGCGGGTCTTGGCTCCGACGTTCTGCACCCGCTGGTGGCAGGCAGCGTGGTAGGCCACCTTGCCCAGGGGCTGCTTGAACTCGGTGCGCAGCTTGCCGGCCTTGTGGCGGTGCATCAGGTATTCGAAGGGGTCGAAGATCGCCTTGCTGACCTTTCGCACATCCGCGTCCTCCGGGAACATAAGCGGCAGTTCCTGCTTGAACATGAGGGCGCAGGAGGGGACAGGGGCGACGATGTCCCAGCCCTCGTCCACCAACCGGGCCAGCACCGGGATGTTGGCGTTCTTGGCCTGTTCCACCGCGGCCAGATTGCCCAGCTCCAGCTTGGGCATGCCGCAGCACTGCTCCTTCCCGGCCAGGGTGACGGGGATGCCGTTGTGTTCGAAGACCGCGATCAGGTCCTCGCCGATCACCGGCTCGTTGCGGTTGCCGTAGCAGGTGGCGAACAGGGCCACCTTGCCCTGGGTCGGCCCGGCCGGCTCGCCTTGCGCCTGGGCGCCGATGCGGCTCGACACCCGCTTGCGCAGGGTATGGGAGTGGAACTCCGGCACCCGCGCATCGGCGTGGACGCCCAGCACCGACTCCAGGATCTTGCGCGCCGGCCTGACCTTGTTGGCGGCATTGACGATACCCGCGACCACGGGGATGCCGGCAAAACTGCCGACCAGGTCGGTGCTGGTCAGGATACGGTCGCGGGTCTTCACATCGCCCTGTTGATATTTGACCGCCTTGGCCCGCAGCATCAGGTGCGGGAAGTCCAGGTTCCACTGGTGGGGCGGCACGTAGGGGCACTTGGTCATGAAGCAGAGGTCGCAAAGGTAGCAGTGGTCCACCACCTTCCAGTAATCCGCCTTGGCAACGCCGTCCACTTCCAGGGATTCGGAGTTGTCCACCAAGTCGAACAGGGTCGGGAAGGATTGGCAGAGGCTGATGCAACGGCGGCAGCCGTGGCAGATGTCGAAGACCCGCTCCATCTCCTCCAGCAGGGAGGCCTCGCTGTAGAAATCGGGGTTCCGCCAGTCCAGCGGGTGCCGGGTGGGGGCCTCCAGGTTACCTTCTCTTACAGCCATTTCTCTTACCTCTGATATGAAATAAATCCATGTAGGATGCGGTGAGGGACGAACCGCATCGACGAGCGCCGATTGATGCGGTTCGCTATCGCTCACCACATCCTACATATCTCAGGCTTCCAGCTCGTTCAGCGCCCTCTGATAGCGGTTGGCGTGGGAGCGCTCCGCCTTGGCCAGGGTCTCGAACCAGTCGGCAATTTCGTCGAACCCTTCATCACGGGCATCCTTGGCCATACCGGGGTACATGTCAGTGTACTCGTGGGTTTCGCCAGCGACGGCGGTCTTCAGGTTGTCGGAGGTACCGCCGAAGGGCATGCCGGTGGCCGGATCGCCGCACTGCTCCAGGTATTCCAAGTGGCCATGGGCATGACCAGTTTCGCCTTCGGCGGTGGAGCGGAACAGGGCCGCCACGTCGTTGTAGCCTTCCACGTCGGCCTTGGCGGCGAAGTAGAGATAACGGCGGTTGGCCTGGGATTCGCCGGCAAAGGCATCTTTCAGATGCTGCTCAGTCTTGCTACCTTTCAGTTCCATAATCAAATCCTCGATTTGTTGAGATCTCGTCACTCACCCCCTCCCCAACCCCCAGATAGAGGGGGGGCGGAGGTGCTTCGCGAGTTTTCACGGGAACGGCGTTCACCGTGGAGAAAAGATAGACCCCCATCGTTTCAAATGGAAATCGATTGTTCCGAAGGGTTTGATAGGCAAGAGCTATCAGATGGGACAGGGAGAGAAACCGGAATTGGCCACAAATGATTCAGGCCCTGAAGAGGGCCTGAAAACATAACGGGAAGGTCAAGGAGACTTACCGAATCTACTTGCGGCGGCGGGAATGATAGCGATCTGGTTCACGGTATTTCAGATAGGCGTTGACGATCCTGACGGCCGCATCAGCCGTATTCTCATTGGGATTTGCATTACCCTTAACATCAGAAGAGACTTGAAGCACCGTTTGTGGAGTACCCGTAGCTGTGGATACTCCATCCTTTGTCCCAACAGAAACACCACCGGTGGTAATTGCAACGGCTGGGGCAACCGGGTTCGAGCCAAGGATCTGCAAAGCAGAGACGGTAACGATGAAGGTGTCCACATTCTGGATCATGTGAACATATTCATCCTCGTCTATTACGCCGTTCATATAAGCCTCGCAGAGCCGGAAATAGCCATCACGAAGCAGTTGAACCGTATGGTCGCGGAACCCAATCGAGGCCGCACTTTCTGAGGAGAGTCCAGCCATTTCACCGCTCCCGCTATTAGGTGCATTGCCCTTGGCAGCCATCGCAGCAGCCCTCGCCACCAAGGCATCCGGACTCGGCTCGGTACAGGTGACCCTGCGGCCCTTCTCTCCGGTGCGGTTTCCCACGAGCATCAACCGCTGTTTCGCATCGAGGCTGAGGGTATCGATGCCGCCGATATTCTCCTCTTCGTGAATGGTACTGGTACAACCGGTGGCCAATACCACCATCAATCCGAGCAGCGCATTGGAAAACACACGAATTTTCTTCAGTATCATGCCCCTTCCCCTATTACAACCCATACAGAAAAAAGCCCGTCACACAGGTCTCCGCACCCATAACTCTGCCTGGTTATATCATGGGAATCCGTGGCTTGACATTAGTCTGAGAGGGACATTTTGCAGAAATTAATCAACAGCCTGAACAAATACACACTAATAACAATAAGTAGACAGCTACAAACCGAATTAACTTTAAGTTTCAGCAGTAGCTAGGATATATTTTTATTGCCCAAGATCATGAATTCGAACGAATGGCTATTGAAGCCCTGAGTAGAAGGCTATTTTTTAGCTTATTGGTTGTGTCTGGAGTAAAGGCAACTCTTCCCGGAGGAATTCAGCGTGGACAGCTTCGGAATTAGCCATAGATGCGACGAAAAGGGTCATGGAGCCAATTTCGACGCAGTTCTCGCGGAAGAACTGGACATCTTGGAGAAACTTCGCAACAAACCTCCGTGCGAAAACACCAATGAGGATAAATCGGTTTATGAACGGGCGCGAGAAGCGAACCTTACCGGCCTAGCATTTTCTGGCGGCGGCATTCGCAGTGCCATATTCAACCTAGGCGTTATTCAAGCCTTAGCGCATTACGGTCTGCTGTCCCGATTCGATTATCTCTCAATGGTGTCAGGTGGGGGTTATATCGGTGGCTGGCTATCGACGCTTCTGCATCGCCAAACTTCGAAAGAGGAAGAGCAAGTTAGCGAGGCGTCCGTCAGAGATTTTCAATCGTCACTCAAATCTCACCCTGACAATCCTGACCTTCCTTTTACTAACCGTTTCCAGCCGGTCGAGCATAGTGCCATCCGTTACTTGCGACGCTACTGCAATTACCTCTCGCCAAGACTCGGCCTCTCCGGTGACATGCTTTCGACAATCTCGATTTCGCTGCGTAACTCCTTCCTGATCCAGTTATTTCTGGCCTTGCGAGTTGTCGCTATTCTGTTGCTCGCTCATTTGATTGCCCTGGGATCAGGCAAAATCATCGCCAATACATTCTTCCTTGACACCGATTGGCGAATATTCGGTGGCGTGCTGGCAATCTCATTGATGTTTATTGCCGCTTGGTCGACAGGCAGGCTCATGAGTGTCCAGGGGATAGATCCTGCCAGATCGGAGAATGCCAGCCTGGCGGTATTTTCGAGGGTTCTGTTGCCAAGTCTCATTGCAGGTTGGCTGTTTTCCGTCCTTTTAACCCAAGCAAGCGATGTGAATGGTCTCGCGTTGAAACACTGGTTGCTGGGTGGCTTCCTTGGCTATGGCGCCTCCTGGCTCCTGGGTTATCTCCCCTCAAGATTCGGTACGAACAGGAAGCCGGATGCATCCGATAGGACTCCCACCTCTCTCTCGCAGTGCATAAGGCTTTTCCTGGCCGCCGCTTGCTCGGGCGCTCTCCTTGGGTTGTTGATGGAAACCGCTGCCGGCTATTTCAGTGCGCAGTTCGGCGACATGTCTATCAATATCCGGCATGCCGCGGCTTACGGACCACCCCTGTTCTTCCTGGGCCTGACAGTTATCGTCAGCTTGCATATCGGTATCGCTGGGAATGCCCTCAGCGAGAACGACCGCGAGTGGCTGGCCCGGCTGGGAGGGTTCGTCCTGATCTCTTCCTTGGCTTGGGCGTTCGTCTTCAGCTTGGTGTTATACGCCACTCCCTTTGTACACTGGCTGGCCGATAAGGACTGGGCCGCGTTAGTAGCCTGGGCGGGCGGATCGGGAGTCGGCGTCTGGTTCGCACGCAGCCCGACAACGAATGGATTGTCTAGCGGAAACCGATGGCGGGAACTTGCCGCAACGACCGGACCTTGGCTGTTTCTGTCTGGCGTCGCAGTAATCCTCGGCCATCTGCTCCATGTCGGCCTGCTTTACTTTTCCGTAGGGGATGGCTTTGTCGTATTTCCCGATTCGGGCTTTGGCTTCGCCTCTCGCCTTGCCCTCTGCCAGATGGAGATGTTCTCACTCACGACAACCGGTTACGCCTTTCTCGGCGCCTTGGCTCTTATGATAGGTTCCGCCCTGATCTTCGATATCAATCTCTTTTCCCTCCACGCCCTCTATTCCAACCGCCTTACCCGGACCTTCCTCGGCGCCTCCCGCTCAAGGCACCGCCATCCAAATACCTTCACGGGCTTCGACCCCAGCGACGATCTGCCATTTAGCGCTCTCCGCTTCCAGCGCCCCATCCCCATCATCAACACGGCCATCAACATGACCGGAGGGGATGATCTGGCTTGGCAGACTCGCCGTTCGGCATCTTTCACATTTACTCCCTCCTGGACAGGCTTCGAGTGCTTGACCAGTCAAGGCAAACCTCTTGGCAGATATCGTCACACCGAACATTATGCCGGCGGCATTTCCCTCGGCACCCTCATGGCGACATCGGGTGCCGCTGCCAGCCCTAATATGGGATATCACACCTCGGCGGGCGTCGCCGCGCTATTGACCGCATTCAACCTGAGACTGGGTCGTTGGTGCGGCAATCCGATGAAGGACCAGGCATGGAAGCTTCGCAGCCCAGGGATTGCGGCGACGCCCATTCTCAAGGAGCTCACCGGGACGGCGAATGCCCAGGCCCATTGGGTCAATCTCACCGATGGCGGCCATTTCGAGAACCTGGGGGTATATGAACTGATCCGGCGGCGTTGCCGCCTGATCGTCGTCACTGATGTTGGCTGCGACCCTAATTACGAATTCGAGGATTTGGCAAACTTGCTGAGAAAATGTTGGGTCGATTTCGGGATCAACATTTGGTTTGATCCAACCGATTTTGAACTTATGCATCCCCAGGGAGACAACCGCTACACTGGAGTCCATTTCGCGGTGGCACGCATCCGTTATCGCAACAGGCTGACCGATGAGGACGATGGGGCACTCATCTATCTCAAGAGCTCGATAACTGGTGATGAATGGCCGGATCTCCGGCAATATGCCGACAGCCACAAGGACTTTCCCCACGAAACCACGTCGGACCAGTTTTTCGACGAGAACCAATTCGAGGCCTATCGCCACCTGGGCTATAAAATCGTGGCCAAGATGGTCGCGGGGGTAACACCCTGCTTCCAGCCGGTTTTCCCCTGGAAACCCGGCGAGAAGCTAGCAGAGATTCCCATTGCAGAGGTAGTCAAAACGCTTCTCTCACGCCAAAAGCATACAAAAGGACCCGGAAGCTGAACACCAATGATCGGGGATGAAGCAGATTCGGACTTACTTTCCCTCTGGCCGCGACAACTGCCCCCACCGCCGGATCAGCAGGGCGACGACAAATGTCAGACCCAGCAGGGGTCCGCCGATGGCCAACAGGGGGTTGAGGTCTGGCCTCGGGATGAAGAGGGCGCTCAGCCCTTCCAGGCCCATGAGGCCCAGCAGTGGAAAAAGGGTAACGTCCCCTTTTCATGTACTGGCCGAGAACAGCCACATGCTCGATCTCTGCGCGGAGCTGGGCTTCGCCATCCACCCCTCCAGGGAGGATGCGGCCCTGCGCCTGGTCCGGCGCCGCTTGTGACGCTCAGCACATCAGCCATTTAACCGCCCCGCAAAGGACGCGAAGGAAATCATCGAAAGGATGGAGGACTGGCGCAGGGATGCGCCGGTTAGGGATCTGGCTCCCTGGGTCTCTTTGCGTGCCTTTGCGCGCTTTGCGGTTATTGCGAATTTCCACCCGAATGGAGCTGTACTGTTTCACATATTCCGCGGAATACTTCCTTTCCAATGTGTTCACTGGCGTTTCTCTCGCTATACTTGAGGCGGTTCATCACTGAGCCCCGAGCCCCCCACTCTTTTGCGGGAAACTCATTTGACACTCAATCGATAGCGACGACCCATGGGACTGATGGCAACAAAAACGGAAACGACGAATCTGAGCGGATTGGCCCGGCGCTTGATCCAGGAACGGCTGCTGACCGATACCGATGCCCTTGAGGCGACCATCCAGGCCGCCAAGAAGCGGGTACCCTTCGTCTCCTATCTGGTGGAGAACAGGGTCGTCGAGAGCCGCGATATCGCCATAGCCGCCTCGGCCGAATACGGCGTCCCCCTGTTCGACCTGGAGGCCATCGACTTCGATTCGCTCCCCACCGGCCTGGTGGAAGAGAAGCTGATCCGCAAGCACCATGTCCTGCCCCTCTTCAAGCGGGGCACCCGCTTGTTCATGGCAGTCTCTGATCCCACCAGCCATCAGGGGCTGGACGAGATCCGTTTCCACACCGGCCTCGCCACCGACGCCGTTCTGGTGGAAGAGAACAAGCTGAACCAGATCATTGAACGCGCCCTGTCTGCCAAGGACGCCACCTCGATGATGTCCGGCCTCGCCGACGCGGACTTCGACAACATCGATTTCGAGGAGATCGGCAAGGATGATGACGCCAAGGAGGCTGCGGAGTCCGGCATCGACGACGCCCCGGTGGTCCGCTTTGTCAACAAGGTCCTGGTGGATGCCATCAACCAAGGGGCCTCGGACATCCATTTCGAGCCCTACGAAAAGAGCTACCGCATCCGTTTCCGCCAGGACGGCATGCTGAGCGAGATCGCCTCCCCCCCGCTCAACATCGCCTCCCGCATGACCTCAAGGCTCAAGGTCATGTCACGGATGAATATCGCTGAGCGCCGCGTCCCCCAGGACGGACGCATCAAGCTGAGCCTCTCCAAGAACCGAGCCATCGACTTCCGCGTCAACACCTGCCCCACGCTCTATGGCGAGAAGGTGGTGCTTCGTATCCTCGACCCGACCAGCGCTCAGCTCGGCATCGAGGTCCTGGGCCTCGAAGAGGCCCAGCGCCAGGCCTTCATGACCGCCATCAAAAAGCCCTACGGCATGATCTTGGTCACCGGGCCCACCGGCAGCGGCAAGACCGTTTCGCTCTATACCGCGCTCAACCTGCTCAACAAACCGGATGTCAACATCTCCACCGCCGAGGACCCGGTTGAAATCCAGGTGGCCGGCATCAACCAGGTCAACGTCAACCCCAAGACCGGACTGACCTTCGCCGAGGCCCTGCGGGCCTTCCTGCGCCAGGACCCTGATATCATCATGGTCGGTGAAATCCGCGACCTGGAGACTGCGGAGATCGCCGTCAAGGCGGCCCAGACCGGTCACCTGGTCCTCTCCACCCTGCACACCAACGACGCGCCCCAGACCCTGACGCGCCTGGCCAACATGGGGATACCGCCTTACAACATCGCCTCCTCCATCAATCTCATCATGGCCCAGCGCCTGGCGCGCCGTCTCTGCGAACACTGCAAGCAGATCGATGATGCGCCCAGTGAAGCCCTGCTGGAGGAGGGTTTCAGGGAGGATGAGCTGGACCAGCTCAGCATCTACAAACCTAATGGTTGCAGCAAGTGCAACAAGGGCTACAAGGGCCGGGTCGGCATCTTCCAGGTCATGCCCGTCTCGGAGGCCATGGGCAGGATCATCATGGAGGACGGCAACTCCATTCAGCTCGCCGACCAGGCAGCCCGCGAGGGCATCAAGGACCTGCGTCAGACAGGCCTGGACAAGGTCCGGCTGGGGGTGACGAGCCTCGAAGAGATCAACCGCGTGACCCAGGATTAATCCATGGCCCAGAAGACCCTCAAAAAAACCGCCCCCAAGGCCGAGAAGGCCAATGTCTTCTCCTGGGAGGGTACCGACAAGCGGGGCCACCGACTCAGCGGGGAGAGCCGCGCGGCCAACATCAACATGGTCAGGAGTGAATTGCGCCGCCAGGGGATCAATCCCCTCAAGATTCGCAAGAAGTCCAAGCCCCTCCTGGGCAGGACGAAACGAATCACGCCCAAGGACATCGCCGTCTTCAGCCGCCAGATGTCAACCATGATGAACGCCGGCGTCCCCCTGGTGCAGTCCTTCGACATCGTCGGCCGGGGACATGAAAAACCCCAGATGCAGGAGCTGATCCTCGGCATCAAGTCAGAGGTAGAGGGCGGCACATCTCTGGCCAATGCCCTCTCCAGGCACCCGCTCTATTTCAACGAACTTTACTGCAACCTGGTCCATGCCGGGGAACAGGCCGGTGTCCTCGACACCCTGCTGGACCGGATCGCCACCTACCAGGAAAAGACCGAAACCCTGAAGGGCAAGATCAAGAAGGCCATGTTCTATCCGATCGCGGTACTTTCCGTGGCCATCATCGTCACGGCGATCATCCTGATCTTCGTCATACCCCAGTTCAAATCGCTCTTTGAGAGCTTCGGCGGTGAGTTGCCCGCCTTCACCCAGATGGTCATCAACCTGTCGGAATTTCTCCAGGAGTGGTGGTGGGCGGTCTTCGGCAGCATCGGCCTGGCCTTCTGGAGCCTGTTCAATGCCTGGAAACGCTCGCTAAACCTTCAGCGCACGGTGGACCGGCTGGCGCTGCAAATCCCTGTGATCGGGGCCATACTGCATAAATCGGCCATTGCGCGCTTTTCCCGCACCCTGTCCACCATGTTCGCCGCCGGCGTCCCCCTGGTGGAGGCCCTGGACTCGGTCGCAGGCGCGGTGGGAAACATCGTGTACGGCGATGCCATCCGGCGGATTCGCGAGGATGTCGCCACCGGTCAATCACTGCAAATCTCCATGAAGCAGTTTCCCATCTTCCCCAACATGGTGATCCAAATGGTCGCCATCGGTGAGGAGTCGGGCTCCCTGGACACCATGCTCTCCAAGGTCGCCGACTTCTTCGAGGAGGAGGTCGACAACGCCGTCGATGCCCTGAGCAGCCTCATGGAACCCCTCATCATGGTGATCCTGGGCACACTCATCGGGGGCCTGGTAGTCGCCATGTACCTCCCCATCTTCAAGATGGCAGCCGTCGTTTAATCCCTATGCCCAATCTCGAACCCCTCCTCGCGCCGCCCTTTCTCTTCCTTCTCGTGGGACTGGTCGGCCTCTGCGTCGGCAGTTTTCTCAACGTGGTGGCGCACCGCCTGCCGATCATGCTGGAGCGGGACTGGCGCGGCCAGTGCCGGGAGATCCTGGGGCTGGAAGGCAGCCTGGACGAGCCGGCAGCTGCCTTCAACCTGATGTCGCCCGCATCGCGCTGCCCCCATTGCGGTCATGGGATTCGCTGGTGGGAGAATATCCCCCTCCTCAGCTATATGATCCTGCGTGGCCGCTGCTCCGGTTGCAGCAAGCCTATCAGCCTGCGCTATCCCTTGGTGGAGGCCGTCACGGCCCTCCTGTCGCTCATCGTCGTCTGGCAACTGGGGCCTACCCCTCAGGCCGCTGCCCTCCTGCCCCTGACTTGGGCATTGATCGCCCTGACCCTGATCGACCTGGACCAGCAACTGCTGCCCGATTCCATCACCCTGCCCTTTCTCTGGCTCGGACTGCTGCTCGGCCTGCCAGCCGTCTTTATCGACGCCGGACAGGCCATCCTGGGGGCTGCGGTGGGATATCTGAGCCTCTGGGGCTTCTATTGGCTCTTCAAGCTGATCACGGGCAAGGAGGGCATGGGTTACGGCGATTTCAAGCTGCTGGCCCTGTTTGGCGCCTGGGCAGGCTGGCAGAAGGTATTCCTCGCCCTGATCCTCTCCTCCCTGGTCGGCGCCCTGATCGGCATCGCCCTGATCCTCCTCATGGGCCACGACAAGCGCAAGCCCATCCCCTTTGGCCCTTACCTGGCGATTGCTGGCTGGATCAGCCTGCTCTGGGGCGATGGAATAGTCCGCTCCTATCTCGCTTTCTCCGGCCTGGGCTGAGGTGCTCGTCGTCGGGCTCACGGGCGGCGTCGCCAGTGGAAAATCCACCGTCGCTGCCCTTTTCGGGGAACTGGGCACCCCCATCGTCGATGCGGATGTCGTGGCACGGGAGGTCGTCCGCCCCGGAAGCGAGGGTCTGGCGGCCGTCATCGAGGCCTTTGGCAAGGAGGTGCTCACCGGAACCGGGGAACTGGACCGGCGCGGGCTCAGGAGGCTTATCTTTTCCGATGCGACATTGCGCAAACGCCTTGAGGCCATCCTCCATCCGCGCATTCGCGAGGCCATGCGGGCAGCGGCGACGGCTCTGTCCCGGCACCCCTATATCATCTTCGTGATCCCCCTCCTGTACGAGACAGGCCACCGGGGACTGATCGACCGTGTCCTGGTGATCGACTGCCCCGAAGCGCTTCAGATCGAGCGGCTCGTCCAGCGTGACCGGGTGAGCGAGGATGAGGCCAGGGGCATCCTCGCCGCCCAGGCGACGCGCAGTCAGCGCCTGACCATCGCGGACGATATCATAGTGAATGGGGGCAATGCGGAACGGTTGAAAGAGGCGGTCGCCAGGCTCCACCGGGGGTATCTCAACCACAGCGACAGGTGCCAAAACTGACTTTTTTTTGCAACATGCTAAAATATATACCAAACTGAACAGATATTTTGCCAAGCATAGATAGATATACCGTGGATAATCCGATCCGTTTCGAGCATCCGTTAAATGAGAGAAGCCGCGTGTTACTCCGCCTGGAGGACATTTTCTCCCGGTTTCTCCACTACCAGGCCTCAGACAGCCGACGGGATACCCAGGTCGCCATCAGCGTACTCAACGAGGCGGTAAATTTCTTCAACCGGACCGACCTCAAGTCCGTGCTGATCAAGGAGCTCAAGCGCAACATAGCCACCCTGGAACGGCTGGGCGCCCATCCCGGTCTGAACAGCGAGCGCGTTGCGGACACACTGAAGAGGCTGGAGATTGCGAGCAACAGCCTGCATGAGCAATTGCGGCAGATCGCCCTGGATGTGCGCGAGGATGAGTTCTTCAAGATGATCATGCAGCGCAGCGCCATCCCCGGTGGGTCCAGCGCCTCGGACCTCCCCCATTATCACCTCTGGCTGGATTTCCCCAGCGGGGAGCGGCGCAAGCGGCTCAGTGACTGGTTCGAGGGGTTACGCCCCGTAAAGGATTCCGTCGATATCCTGTTGAGCATTTACCGCGACAGCGGGGTGGCAACGGATGAAACGGCGGAGAACGGCTTTTTCCACTACAGCCTCAATGCCTCCAGACCCGCGCAGATGATCACCGTCGAGCTGGAGCGGGAGCTGCTGGTCTTCCCCGAGGTGAGCGGCGACTGGCACCGCTTCAATATCCGCTTCCGCCGTACCGACAAAGAGAGCCTGATCCCGATTACCTGCGAGGGCAAGCTCCCCTTCCGGCTCACCATCGCCAATATATGAGAGAGGTCCCCTGCCCGACTTGCGGCAAATCCGTCGCCTGGGACAGCAGTTCCCACTGGCGACCCTTTTGCAGCGAGTGCTGCAGGTTGATCGACCTGGGTGAGTGGTTTGGAGAAAATCGCCGGATACCGGCCGAGGGGGGCGAGACGCCTCTCCGTGAGGATGAAGTCGAAGGCTTATCGCCAGAACCTTAGGCGTCGAGCAAAAATAACTTGAGCATCTTGCATCTCGTCTTCAGGCCATATTTGGCCGAACCTCAATCGCAAAATCCTCGACGTAGCGCTGCTACGCCTGCGGTTTTGCTCAATCGGTTCGACCAAATCTGACCTA
>JAHJDE010000144.1 GCA_018812525.1 Gammaproteobacteria bacterium | reverse complement strand
CTGGTGGGCCAGATTCTTGGCCAGGGTGGTCTTGCCCACCCCGTTGGGGCCGAGCAGGACCACATTGGTGGCATCGTTGAGGAACTCCAGGGTCATCAAGGCCTGGATGGCCTGCTGCTCACAGCGTTTGGGCCAGGACCAATCGAAGTCGCACAGGGCCTTGAAGCGGCCGATGTGGGCGGCCCCGAGGCGGCGCTCCAGGCTCTTGCGGGCACGCTCTTCCTCCTCCCATTGCAGCAGACGGGGAAGCCAGGGGGACTCGACCGCCTCGGGCCAGTGGGCCAGCAGGCCGGGAAGGCGCAGGGCCTGGGCGCGGGAACGCAGGGCATTGGGATCAGACAAGGGCTTCATCGTCGGCCTCCGTCGGGGTCAGGTGGTCATAGGCGTCGAGATCATGGGGCTTGACCGGGCGGTCACGGGCCTTCAGGGCGGCGGGGAGATGGAGTTCCAGCGGTGGCGGCAGGTGGCGTTCCTCACGCCGCCGCTCCAGGGCCAGCCGCACCGCGTTGGGATGGGGCACGCCACGGGCCAGGGCCTCGCCGATGGCGGCATCGAGTTCCGCAGCGCCATAGCGTTCCAGCAACCGCAACAGGGCCGCCGTCAGGGTGCCGAGGTTATCGCCCCGCGCACCCGCCTGGGTCAGCAGGGCCTGACTCTGGGGGGCGGCCAGGGCGAGACGGTCGGTGCCGCGATGCTGGCGGGCGGCCTGCTTTTGGGCCACCAGGGCCGCGATGTGGGCCAGATCCTCGACCTGCGCGCCCTTGTCATAGGAACGCGCATGGCGGGCCAGGACCTCGGCCCCGGCGACGATGCGCACCTCGGTGGGCGTCGCCAACAGGGCAAGGGTTTGTTGGACCCGGTCGTGGGGGATCGAGTAGTCGTTGAGGTCGAAACGTACATAGGGCGTCTTGCCGGCCTTGACCGCCACGCGTTCCTCGGTCGGGAACGGGTTGTCGGGCAGGGCCAGCAGGCAGGATCGTTCCTCAGAGAACACCGCATCGACCGAACGTGCCCGATCCTCGGGACAGGACCGCGCCGACGCCGGTCCCAAGCACCAGGCCTCGGCCTGGGCATTGAGGTCATCGAGCCCGGAGAACTTACGGGCGGCGAAGAAGTTGTCCCGCACGTAGCGGATGGCCCGTTCCACCCGGCCCTTTTCGTTACCGCGCGCTACCGCCACCGGCCGGGGCTGATAACGGTAGTGGCCCGCGAAGGCCAATAATGTGGGATGGAAACGGATGGCATTGCCCATCCGCTCCAGTACCGCGCTCTTGAGGTTGTCATAGAGCAATACCCGCGGCACGCCGCCCCAGGCCTCGAAGGCCGCCGCGTGCCCGCGCAGGAAGTTCTCCATGCGGGCGTCCAGAAAGAAGCGCAGGAAGATGCGGCGGGAATAACTCAAGACCATGACGAAGGCCATCAAGGGCCGCTGGGCGCGGCCGATGTCGAGCTTGCCGAAGTGGCCCCAATCGACTTGCGCTTGCTCCCCCGGCAGGGTGCGCAGGCGCAGAAAGGCCTCTGCCGACGGACGGGGCCGATGCAGCGAGACGATGTAGCGGAAGTGGTCCGGCCCACCCCGATAGCCACGTTCGTAGACCATGGCATAGAGACGGCTGGCGGTCAGGCGGGGAAACTGCTTCAGGGTCTCGACGATCAGGGGGAGGTAAGGATCAACCTTGGAGGGCCGGGGGGCGCGGGCCTCCGGCAGCCCCGACTGGGTTAGGACCCGTTTGACGGCGCCATGGGAAAGGCCCAATTGCTGGGCAATGGTGCCCATCCGCCACTTCTCGGCGTGGTAATAGCGCAGGATGTTGGCTTCGGTCTCAGGGGGAAGGGTCATGTCGGTCACCTCGTGCCACAGGGTAATGGACGGTTCGCGGGGCTTGGCGATGGCGCAGGAAGTCGAGACGGCACAGCTCGGCACAGGGACGGCCACAAAACCGGCAACGGGGCTCGGCCATCGGCGTGGACGGGGCGGTATCGTCGACGGGATGCGGGGGCATCGTCGGCTCCGGGGACATTCCATCAGCGAGGGGTGGCGGGGGTGAACCCTGATGCGTCACTTTCTCGGGCGGGGAGTCCCTGTGGCGCTCACGATAGCGGCGTTGGCGGGCGGCGTGGGTATGACGGCCGCAACGGCTGCCTTGATAGCGCGCCCCGGCCGCCCGTTGGGCGGCGCGCCGGGCCATGCTTGAGCAGAGGGGGCCACAGTAGCGCTGGCCACGGTCACAGTGGCTACAGATCAGAAACGGCGCATGACAGCGGGCGCAAAGGCACCGACGGGCCAGGGCAAGTTCCATGAGTTCTCTCGGTGACGAACCGAAAGAAACCCTTGAACGAAATCCGTCCGGGGCCGGATACTATCCCCGCAACCGTGCCCGGCACGGTCGGGGCGCGGCATCGGGTGAGATTGAGCGATCCTTACCGATGCCGCGCTTTCTTCTTTCGGCATCCGCCAT
>JAHJDE010000143.1 GCA_018812525.1 Gammaproteobacteria bacterium | reverse complement strand
GAGCGAGGCTCCACCTCAGACCGACGAGACGTGAATTACGCCGCCATACTGTAGGAGCGCCTTGCAGGCGCGATTGGGGTGGTGAAGATCGCGCCTGCAAGGCGCTCCTACGCGTTGCAGCAGAATTTGACTCAAATGCAAGGCATTCCGGCACTCAAGAGGTTCTTGCAAAACTGCAAGAACCTCTTGCGGTTCAGGGATGAGCCGCCATTTTCAATGGACTAAGCCATTGAAAATGAAGAAAACGAAAAATCGCATTTTTCCGTCCTTTGGTCCGTAAACGGTACATCCCTGTACCACTTCTCGTTTTCACCTTGCAAAATGGCCAGGATGGCCATTTTGCAAGTTCCTCTATTCAGATCGCCCAAAAAGCCGGTCGACCTGAATAGTTACCAATACCGTTTGTAGGCAAAGCGACCCGCGCCCCGTGCGTGCCCATTGTTCCCTGGTTGTCCAACCCATTTGAACCCCCTCACAGGAAAGCCAGCACTTCCTCTTCGATCCGTTCCTTGTCGATGACGCTCGTCTGGGCGATGGGTTTATCGAAAAGCCGGGCGATGGGGGCGGGGATGGTCGTCTTGGCCGCCTGGGCGATGGTCCGTAGGGCGTCGATGTCGCGGGCGCCGACCTCGCCGGTGAGGGCGTTGGCGATGGTGGGGGAGAACTTGGTCCACTCGGCGGTGGAATAGACGATGGTCTTCAGCGGCTTTGCGCGGCGGGTCTCGTAGGCCTTGAAGCAGGTAGCGGTGTGGGGGTCCATCAGATAGCCATTCTCGAATGCCTGCTGGATGTAGGCCTTGCCCTCTGCGTCGTCGCAGAAATCGGCGGCGAAGATGGCTTGCAGCCGGGCGAGTTCCTCTGCCGTTAATTCGTAGTGCTTATCCTTGTCCAGTTGCTCCATCAGCGCCTTGGTGCGTTCGGCGCCAAAGAGATCCCAGAGGATGCGCTCCACGTTGGAGGACTTTAGGATATCCATGGCCGGCGAGGTGGTGCCGATCACCGGGCGATCACGCAGGTCGTATCTCCCGGTATTGATCAGGTCGGTCAGGACATTGTTGCGGTTTGAGGCGATGAGGATCTTCTCCACCGGCAGCCCCATCTTTAGGGCGTAGTAACCGCCCAGGGCATTGCCGAAGTTGCCGCTGGGCACGTCGAGATAGACCCTGTCGCCCATGTCAATCGCACCCTGGCGAACCAGTTCCAGGTAGCTATGGATGTGATAGATCACCTGGAAGATGATGCGGCCGAAGTTGACGGAGTTGGCGGCCGACAACAGGGTGTTCTTCTCCTGGAGCTTGGCGCGGAAGGCATCCGAGGCCAATAGGCGCTTGAGGGCGCTCTGGGCGTCGTCGAAGTCGCCGTGGATGCCGATCACCTTCAGGTTGGGGGCGTCCTCGGTCACCATCTGCAGGCGCTGCACGTCGGAGGTGCCGCCATCGGGATAGAGGCAGGCGACTTTTACGTTGGCCTTGTTGCGAAAGGTGTCCAGGGCTGCGGGACCGGTATCGCCGCTGGTGGCCGCCAGGATCAGGTAGTGCCCGCCCTGTTGCTGCGCCAGTTCCGACAGCACCACGCCGAAGGGTTGCAGGGCCATGTCCTTGAAGGCGCGGGTCGGGCCGTGGTAAAGCTCGCTCACATAGAGGTCGTCGCGGACCTGGATCACCGGCACCGGGTTGGCCGGATCGTCGAAGGCGTCGTAGGTCGCCAAGGCCCGGCCGATGACCCCGGGGGCGATGTCGGGCTCGAAGGCGGCCAGAACATCACGGGCCAGGGCCTTGTAGTCGGCCGTTCGATGCGCGTTCAGGAAATCCAGACCCAGTTCCGGCAAGTCTTCAGGCACATAGATGCCGCCGAAGGAGGACATGGGGCTGAGGATGGCCTCGGAGAAGCTGACACTGGCGGGGCGGCGGCCGTCGTTGCCGCGGGTTTCGGTAAAGTTCATGGGGATTGGCGCCGATCGAGTGGGGATACCGGCGGATTATACCGAAGAGAAAGCGTCTATACTCCTGGGCATGTCACAAGAAACCCTCCACCTGGTCGTCCCCAGTCTGTTTTCGCCCCCCGAGGGCCTGCACGGCCAGGGGACATTGCGCGCCCCGGCGGTGGAAAAGCTGCTGAGTTGGTCCGGCAGCTCTGACGGGGCCAGGGAATACGAGGCCCAACTCTTCGCCCTCATGGGCCTGCCGGTGGAAACCGCCGCCGCCCCCTATGCCCTCCTGGGCGAAGGGATCGATCCGGGCGAGGAGATCTGGATGCAGGCCGATCCGGTCCATATGAAGGTCGATCTGACCCGCCTCATTCTGTTCGAGGGCCGGAACCTGGAGATCCGGCAGGATGAGGCGGAGGCCCTGGCGCAGGCGTTCAATGAACACTTCAGGGGCGAGGCACTGGAGATGATCGCCCCCCATCCCGAACGCTGGTATCTGCGTCTGTCCCGAATGCCCAATCTCAGGACATCTCCCCTCAGCCTGGCGGCGGGGCGTTCGCCCGATGCCTTCCTGCCCAAAGGGGAAGACGCCCGCTATTGGCAGTCGCTGCTCACCGAGGCCCAGATGCTGTTCCACGCCTCGGCGGTCAACAAGGCCAGGGAAGAGACCGGCCACCCGGCCATCAACGCCCTCTGGGTCCACGGGCCGGGCCGGCAGGCCGAGTCGCTCACCCCGGTTGCCCATTTCAAGATGATCCTTGCCGACGACCCCCTCGCCCTGGGCCTGGCCCAGGCGGCGGGGGCCGTGCGGACCGAACTGGCCAAGGCGATCCATGCCGATATGCTCTGTGTGCTTCACGCCTTCCAGCATGCCGAACTCTCTGCCGACGAACAGGCCTGGAAGGAAGTCCTGGCGGAATTCGACCAATGGCTCGGCGCCATCTTCCGCTGGCTCAACGAAAAGCGGGAAAGGACAGTGGTCCTCTATCCCTGCAACGGGACCAGCTTTTGCCTGGAGGGCAGGAAACGCCAGCGCCTCTGGCACCGCTCTCTTCCCTTCCATCGCTACCTGACGCCGTCGTTGCTGCAATCATGATGCTGCAGGTCAGAGGTTGTGAAAAAACCTCCCGCCGTAGCGAGGGCTGGAGGTATTTTCACGGCCTCTCAGTCTGCCCCCTGTGTCAGGATAGTTGTCGCGTAACTATTCAGATCGCCCAAAAGCCGGTCGACCTGAATAGTTACGTTGTCGCCTCTAGTGAGAAGGGTAATGGTCACAGGGGAGTGAGCGCCTATTTTCGCGGCAGAGCCGCTCTCACCGCCGTGGGAGCGGCTCTGCCGCGAAAAGAGATCTATTGAGGTTCTTGCAAAACTGCAAGAACCTCTTGCGGCTCAGGGATGAACCGCCATTTTCAATGGCCTAAGCCATTGAAAATGAAGAAAACGAAAAATCGCATTTTTCGTTTTCGCCTTGCAAAATGGCCAGGATGGCCATTTTGCAAGTTCCTCTATTGAAGATCGGCCAAAGATGGCCTGAAGATGAGATGCGAGATGTACAAGTTATTCCCGGACAGTTCCTTAATCCATCCCTACCCCCGAATCATCTCCAGCATCTCCCTGGCGGACATTTTGCCGCTGAGGTCGCTGCCTTCGAGCAGGCTGTCGGCCAGGTCGCGTTTGTGTTGGTGGAGTTTGACGATCTTCTCCTCGATGGTG
>JAHJDE010000017.1 GCA_018812525.1 Gammaproteobacteria bacterium | reverse complement strand
TCTCTTTTCGCGGCAGAGCCGCTCCCACGGCGGTGGGAGCGGCTCTGCCGCGAAAATAGGCGGTTTTGCTCAATCAGATCGACCAAATCTGACCTAAATCTGAGCGCGATATTGTCCAACTTATTTCCGGACAGCTCCTAAGCACTAGTCTGGCTAATATGGATTTACAAGCAGGCACCCAACCCACAACAAAGAAACCCAGCAGACACAGGCCTGCTGGGTTTATGTTTACGCATTTACTACAGGTAAATCTCTAGAACGGAATATCGTCCTCAGGCCCGTCGTAGCCGCGGTCCTGGTAAGGGGCCGGGGCGCCCCAGCTCGTGTCGGCAGGGGGCGGGGGTTGGCGGGAAGGCGGACTGGACTGGAAGGCCGGGGCGGGGGCGCCGGCGCCCATGCCGCTGCCCTTGGCGTCGAGCATCTGCATGTTGTCGCAGATGATATCGGTGGAATAGCGGTCCTGGCCGCTCTGGTCCTGCCACTTACGGGTCTGCAAGCGGCCCTCGATGTAGACCTTGGAGCCCTTGCGCAGGTATTGCTGGGCGATCTCGGCCAGCTTGCGGAAGAGGGTGATCCGGTGCCACTCGGTACGCTCCTGGCTCTCGCCAGTTGCGCGGTCCTTCCACCCCTCGGTAGTGGCGATGCGGATGTTGGCCACATATTCGCCGCTGGGCATGGCCCGGACCTCGGGGTCTGCCCCCAGGTTGCCGATCAGGATGACTTTATTGACGGTGCCCTTTGACATTTCTTTCCCCTATAACATGAATTCGCGCTTCAAGCGCACCTTTTGCTCCCTCTCCCTCTGGGAGAGGGTTGGGGAGAGGGAACGATCAAGGGATGAGGCGACTGTTTCATCATCCGATGCGGGACGCCTCATCCCATGATCGTTAATTAGCTGCGACGACCGCCATGGCCTGTTCGCTGTCGAAAAGCGCATTATCCACTTTCATGTAAGCAACGCCATCCTCGTCGATGATCCGCACCGCCTCGACACCCGGCAGGGCCAGCAACCGCTGGCGTAATAAGGCCAGATCCATCTCTCCCAGCCCTTCCAGGGGCAGGAGGAAATTGCCGAGATGGCGGGGACGTTCCAGCCCCAGGGCCAGCAATGCCCAGAGCAGCATCATGGCGGCAGCAAAGAGGAACACGGCGGTCAGACCGAAACGCTGATGCACCCAGCCGCCGAGCACACCGCCGAAGAAGGCCCCGGAGAACTGGCTGGTGGCATAGATCCCCATGGCAGTGCCGCGCATCTCCGCCGCCGCCACCTTGGAGACCCAGGAGGGCATGACCGCCTCCAGCAGATTGAAGGCGGCGAAGAAGAAGGCCATGACCAGTCCGAACAGCCAATAGTTGGACACTTCGTAATACATGGCCAGCAGGGCCAGGCCCGCGATCAGGATGCCGCCAAGGTACATCTCCTTCATGCGGTGCCGCTTCTCGGCAATGATGATGAAGGGGATCATCAGGCCCATGGCCAGCAGCATAACCGGCAGGTAGAGGTGCCAGTGCTGGGCCGTCTCCAGCCCGAAACGGTCCCGCAGCAGCAGGGGGACAACGAGGAATACGGCCGTCAAGCTCATGTGCAGGACGAAGACGCCGAAATCGAGGCGCATCAGATTCCCGTCGGAGAGCGCCCGCCCAAGCATCTCCGGCGCCGGTTCGGCATCGTGGTGCATGCGGCTGTGCTGGGGCGTGGGCACGACGAACAGGACCAGGGCCACGCCGATCAGTGCCAACAGGGCGATGACCCAGAAGATGCCGCTGACGCCGATCCGGGCCGCGAGCAGCGGCCCCAGGATCAGGGCGAGGATGAAGGCCATGCCGATGCTCATGCCGATCATGGCCATGACCCGGGTGCGGACGGTCTCGCGGGTCAGGTCGGCGGCTAGGGCCATGACGGCGGCGGCGATGGCGCCTGCCCCTTGCAGGAGGCGGCCGAGGATCACCCCCTCGATGGTCGAGGCCATGGCCGCGACCAGGCTACCGAAGGCGAACATCAGCAGCCCGCCGACGATAACCGGCTTTCGGCCGATGCGGTCCGAGAGGGCGCCCAGGGGGATCTGCAACAGGGCCTGGGTGAGGCCGTAGCCACCGATGGCGAGGCCCACGGTCAGGGGGGTCGCCCCGCTCAGCTCATGGGCATAGAGGGCGAATACCGGGAGGATGAGAAACAACCCCAGCATACGGAAGGTAAAGATTGCAGCAAGGCCGATGGCGGCCCGCCGCTCGGCTGGCTCGAAGGCGACAGCCAGTTCTCTGTGTGACATGGTATTGCGTGGTGCCCTGGAAAAGAGCCGGTATAGTAGCAGGTTTGATTCTGGCTTGGCGGCACCATACCCATGGACACAATACGCATTCGCGGCGCGCGCACGCACAATCTGAAGGACATCGACCTCGATCTCCCCCGCGACAAACTCATCGTCATCACAGGGCTTTCCGGCTCCGGCAAATCCTCGCTGGCCTTCGATACCCTCTATGCGGAGGGGCAGCGGCGCTACGTGGAATCCCTCTCGGCCTATGCCCGCCAGTTCCTCTCCCTCATGGAGAAGCCGGACGTGGACCACATCGAGGGCCTGTCGCCCGCCATCTCCATCGAACAGAAGACCACCAGCCACAACCCGCGCTCCACGGTCGGCACCATCACCGAGATCCACGATTACCTGCGCCTGCTCTTCGCCCGCGCCGGCATCCCCCGCTGCCCCGACCACGGCGAGCCCCTGGAGGCACAGACCGTCAGCCAGATGGTGGATCAGGTTCTGGCCCTGACGCCGGAGAGCAAGCTGATGCTGCTGGCCCCGGTGGTCTCCGGCCGCAAGGGGGAATACCTAGGCCTGATCGCCGAGCTGCGCATGCAGGGCTTCGTGCGAGTGCGGGTGGATGGCGTCATCCACGAGATCGATGCCGTACCGGAGCTGGATCTTCGCAAGAAGCACGACATTGAGGTGGTTGTGGACCGCTTCAGGGTACGGGAGGACCTGGGCCTGCGCCTGGCCGAGTCCTTCGAGACCGCCCTGCGCCTGTCGGAAGGCCTGGCGCGCATCGCCTGGATGGACGAAGTTGACAAGAAAGAACTTATCTTCTCCGCCAACTTTGCCTGCCCGATCTGCGGCTACAGCCTGGCGGAGCTGGAGCCGCGCCTCTTCTCCTTCAACAACCCGGCCGGGGCCTGCGAGAAGTGCGACGGACTGGGTGTGCGCCAGTTCTTCGACCCCCAGCGGGTCATCTCCCATCCCCAGCTCAGCCTGGCAGATGGGGCGGTGCGCGGCTGGGACCGGCGCAACGCCTACTACTTCGGCCTGATCCGCTCCCTGGCCAAGCACTACGGTTTCGACCCGGAGGTCCCCTGGGAAGGGCTATCCGCCGAGGCACAGAAGGCGATCCTCTTCGGCAGCGATGGCGAGTCCATCAAGTTCACCTATTACAACGAGCGCGGCGCCGGGGTCACCAAGACCCACCCCTTCGAGGGGGTGATCCGCAACATGGACCGGCGCTATCACGAGACTGAATCCAACGCCGTGCGTGAGGAGCTGGCCCGCTACATCTCCACCCACCCCTGCCCCGAGTGCGGCGGCAGCCGCCTCAACCGGTCCGCGCGCCATGTCTTCGTCGGCGACCACAACCTGCCTGCCCTGACCCAGCTCCCCATTGGCCGCACCCTGGAATTCCTCGGCGTCCTCGACCTGCCCGGCAAACAGGGCAAGATCGCCGAAAAGATCCTCAAGGAGATCCGCCTGCGCCTGGAGTTTCTGGCCAATGTCGGCCTCGATTATCTCTCGCTCGACCGCAGTTCCGAGACCCTCTCCGGCGGCGAGGCCCAGCGCATCCGCCTGGCGAGCCAGATCGGCGCCGGGCTGGTCGGGGTCATGTATGTCCTGGACGAGCCCTCCATCGGTCTGCACCAGCGCGATAACGACCGGCTGTTGAAGACCCTGATCCACCTGCGCGACTTGGGCAACACCGTCATCGTGGTGGAACACGACGAAGACGCCATCCGCACCGCCGACCACATCGTCGATATCGGCGTCGGCGCTGGGGTCCATGGCGGGCGCATCATCGCCCAGGGCACTGCCGAGGACATTATTGCCGTCGCGGAATCCTTGACCGGCCAGTATCTCTCCGGGAAGAGGCGCATCGCCGTCCCGGCCCGGCGCACCCCGCCCGGCGAGCAGTGGCTGCGCATCCTGGGTGCCAGGGGCAACAATCTGAAAGCGGTGGACACCGCGATCCCCTTCGGCCTCTTCACCTGCATCACCGGCGTCTCCGGATCGGGCAAATCGACCCTCATCAACGACACCCTCTTCCCCATCGCCGCCGAGAAACTCAACGGCGCCAATCCCCTGGAGACCTCGCCGCACAAGGCCATTCAGGGTCTGGAGCTGTTCGACAAGGTGGTGGACATCGACCAGAGCCCCATCGGTCGCACCCCACGCTCCAACCCGGCCACCTACACCGGCCTGTTCACCCCCATCCGCGACCTCTTCACCGGCACCCAGGAGGCCCGCTCCCGCGGCTACCAACCCGGCCGCTTCAGCTTCAACGTCAAGGGCGGCCGCTGCGAGTCCTGTGCCGGCGACGGCGTCATCAAGGTAGAGATGCACTTCCTGCCGGACATCTACGTGCAGTGCGATCACTGCAAGGGCAAACGCTACAACCGCGAGACCCTGGAGATCAAATACAAGGGCAAGAGCATCCACGAGGTGCTGGAGATGACCGTCGAAGAGGCCCTGGAATTCTTCGATGCCGTGCCCGCCCTGAAACGCAAACTCCAAACCCTGACGGATGTCGGCCTCAGCTACATCCGCCTGGGCCAGAACGCCACCACCCTCTCCGGCGGCGAGGCCCAGCGGGTCAAGCTCTCCCGCGAGCTCTCCAAGCGCGATACGGGCAAGACGCTTTATATCCTGGACGAGCCCACCACCGGTCTCCACTTCCACGACGTGCAGCACCTGCTCGACATCCTGCATCGCCTGCGGGACCACGGCAATACCATCGTCGTCATCGAACACAACCTGGATGTCATCAAGACCGCCGACTGGGTCATCGATCTCGGTCCCGAAGGCGGCGACGGCGGCGGCCAGATCATCGCCACCGGCACCCCGGAACAGATCGCCGCCTGCGAGGGATCGCACACGGGGCGGTTTTTGAGGGGGCTGTTGGGGAGGGGGTGATGTTCGGAATCACCCAGAACAAATTGTGACCTAATCGTTTTGTGGCTAGGCTCAACAAATGTGGCCACAATCGAGGCAATGATTTTGCGTGTCGCTGTCCCTGAGTTGAAAAACTGGAGTGACCTTCATCTGAACCAATCGGCTGAAGCCCTTGGGATGCAAATAGTTGGCTGAATCGCGCCCGCAAGGCGCCCCTGCGGGACTTCCCATCAATCCCGATATTTGATCCTTGTCAAGGCGCTACCCGCCAAAACCCTGACAATGGAAAGGAAATACATGGCATGGCCCGCAGGAACCCCGAGGCGCGATGAACAACTACAAGATCCTTGTCACCGGTCCCGTGGGTTCTGGCAAGACCACCAGCATCCGTGTCGTCAGCGACCAGCTGCTGGAGACGGATGAAAAGGTCTCGGACCGCACCCTCGTCCGCAAACCTATGACCACCGTGGCCATGGACTACGGCACCCTGCGCCTGAGCGACAACGAAACGGTCCATCTCTACGGCACCCCCGGCCAACCGCGCTTCAAGTTCATGTGGGATGTCCTGACCCGAGGCATCGTCAAGGACTGTCTCGGGGTGATGCTGCTGATCGACAACGCCCGCAACTACCCCTACCGCGACCTCAAATTTTTCACCGACGAGTTCAAACACATCATGTCGCGCACCAAGACCCTGGTGGGTGTGACGCGCAGTGACGTGCAGGACAAGCCGACCATCGATGTCTACCATTCCTGGATGCAAAACCTGGGGCTCGATTACGAGGTCTTCTACATCGACGCCCGCAAGGGCAGTGATGTCCTGATGCTGGTGGAGAATCTCCTGGCCCCCCATTGCTTTTTCAGCGATTGGCGGTCGCTCAAGGCCATACGCGCCCTGGACGAATCCCTGGTGGAGGAGCAAAAGGCACAGAAAATGGACGATCCCGAACCCCTGCCGGCTGCCGCCGGGGCCAGGGGGGAGCCGGTTAATATCAAGGCTGAGGCCGTCGCTGAACCGAATCCGGCCTCGACCCAGGAACCTGACCCGACACCCGAGGCCGTCCCTGATCCCGCGCCAGAACCCGAGTCCCTCATCGTTGCCGAGCCCGATGCCGTGCGGGAGACAGGGATTGTCATCGAGGGACCGCCCGGAGAGATCAGGCCCGAACCGTCACCGGCACAGCTCCGACCGGCCCCGGCTCAGCGGCGGCCCGAGGCCGCGCCCAAGCCACGCACCCAACCCGCCACCCGGCCCAGGCCCGCGCCGCGCGCAACCGCCGCGGCCCATGGCTTGGCGATGGAGAAAATCGTGATGAAAGAAGAGATCGTGCAGGAGGTGATGGGGCTCAGGGGCGTCAAGGGCGCAGCCCTGGTCTCCTCCCTGGGGGACATCGTAGAGAGTACCGTCGAGGACGGCCAACTCATGGAGTTCATCAGCTTCCTGGCGGGGGTGGCGCCCACCTTCGAGGAGGCGGCCAATCTCGGCCGGGTGACGGAGGTGATCCTGAAAAGCCCCAGGGACGATGTCATCACCCTCTATGTGGAGGACGAGCAGGCCCTGGGCGTCGTCGCCGACAATCGCACCTCGGTGCGCATACTCAAGCAGCAGATCTACGACATGCTACAGTGGGACTGACCGATGGAAGCGATACTCAAAGACCTCGAACAACTGGCCGGCGTCCAGCACGGCTGCATCTACCACAACGGCGAGATCCAGGCGACCACCTTCCCCCATGTCCTGGACGCCAATCTGGCCTCCATGGGCCGGATGCTCGACCAGATCTTCAACGGCGTCGAAAGCATCGGCAGGACCCATAACGAGATCTATTTCGAGCTGGACGAGAACTACCTGGTCGGCTACCGCATCGACCGGAGCTTCATCATCACCCTGCTCACCGGTAAGGACATCAACTTCTCCCTGGTCCATATCTCCGTCCGGTCGGCGGCCGCGCAATTGAAGATGGAGGATGCCAGGCCGCAAAAGGCAGCCAAGGCAGCCCCTCCACCGCCCACGGCAGCGGTAGCGGTGGCCAAGCAACTGAGCACCGAGATCGACGAGGGGCTGAAACCCCTGTTGCGCGCGATACTCTCCGCCCTAACTCACCGGCTGGGGCCGGCCGCGAAGATCGTGTTCCAGGAGCGCCTGGACGAATGGAAGTTCTCCTGCGAACCCAAGGCCACCAACCTGGGCCGCCTGATCCAGATGCTTGCCGAGGAGATCGCCGACAAGGAGGAGAAGGTCTCCTTCATCCGGGATGCAGAGGCATTGAAGGCATGAACCCGCAAACCCCGGCGCCTGTGATGAACCTGAAATCCCTAGTTGCACCAGGGAGGCACGGAAGAGACAGAGAAATGTGCCTCGGTGTCCCCGCGGTGAGGAAAATACGATGAACCCCATGAAGCAAAGCATTGCGACCAAGTACAGCTTTATCTTTTTCGTCACTCTGGTGCTGATCGTGGCGGCCGTACTGCTCGGCATCCGCAACCTGAAGACCAACGTCCTGCGCAACGAGGCCCGGGCCGTGGCGACCCAGGTCGTCGCCTTCCGCGCCTGGGTGGCCAAGGCCGGACAGGTGTTTTGGAAAGGCGATCTGCCCGAAGGCTTCCACGACTACCTGGCCAAGAAGGAGTTCACGGATAGCCTGGGCGTCACCACTACCTTCCACGGCAAGAACCCGGCCCTGGCAACCCGGGAGCTGTCGAACATCGTCAACAAGAGCTCCCTGCGCGCCACCTTCCGCGTGACCAGCGACCAGTACCGCAACGACGCCAACGCCCCGGACTACTTCGAGACCGACGCCATCCAACAGGTCAAGGCGAACCGGGGACTGAAGTTCGTCGAGGGCTATGATCAGGGCAACTACCGCTACATCGAGCCCATCCTGGTCCAGGAGGCCTGCCTCAAATGCCACGGCGACCCCAAGGACGCCCCGCCCGAGGTCGTCGACAAGTACGGCGACAAGAAGGCATTCGGCTACAAGGTGGGCGATGTGCGCGGCGTCATCAGCGTCAAGCTGCCCGACCTGACCCTGGCCGATGTCCTACCCACCCTGGCCAATCCCTACAGTATCAGCCTGCTGGTCATCGCCATTCTCATCAATCTCATCTTCACCCGCTACGGCCTCATCAAGCGCCTTCGCGACCTCACCGAGGGGGCCGAGGCCATTGCCGAGGGCAATCTGGACCGGGAGCTGAAGTACACCAAGCCCGACCACTCGAAGGACGAGATAGACCACGTCTTCCACGCCGTCAGCCTGCTGCGCAACAGCATGAACATCGCCATGCAGCGCATCATGAAGGGCCGGAAGGGGGATGATCTGTAACGGGGAGAGAAATGATCGTTCCCAGGCTGCGCCTGGGAACGCAGGTCCTCACTCGGCCACCAAGGCCCCCTCTGCGACCTTTTTGCCATTGGAATAGATGGCAATCTTGCCACCTTCCCACGCCAGGTCGAGGCAGGCCTCGTGCCCCTGGAGCTTGCCGCTCTCCCATTTGCGGCAATACTGGGCCTGATCGTTCACCCACCAGCGGCCCTGCGCTGCATCCTGATCCACCAGGGAGCCGTCGGCCCGGAAGCTGAGTGCATAGGACGACTGGGTGCGAAGATAGAGGCCTTCCAGCCGCTTGCCGCTCAAGAGGTTGCGTACCTCCACCGGGTTCCGCAACAGGTCCTGGGCGAAGCTGGCTGTGGCGACAAGGACCGAAAGGAGGATCGAAGAAGTCTTTAGGGCTCGCATGGCGTCTCTCTTGCTGTAGGAAGTACCCCGTCACTTTAATAAATTCTGGGGCGCCTGACCATGGCATGGGGTTTTTGTGGCAGGACAACGTCATCTAAGAAACTGTCCACTAACTACGATTCCCTTTTCGCAGGTTGCGATATCCAGTTCTGTCATCACCTGGAGCACCCTTGGCGGTGCTTGTCCCGCAGATGAATCCAAGCATGGTTGCCAGGGTGCGCAAGGGATGCCCAGCCCAATTGCGGCTGATTTGGCTAAAAAGGCGGTGTTCAATGGGGTTCTATTTAGAAGCGCCTGTTGGATAGTGGCAAGCTGTGATGGCCAACCCGATGTCATCGGCAAGCCGTTGTAGTTCTCGCTTCCAGAGCCGGGGACAATGCCCATTGCAGCCCCCCGCATCGGCTTCAACCAGCAAGTGGTGGGCGTTTTGGTAGTGCGCCATGCCGTACAGTTGCCACCACAGCCGGATAGAGGCCACCGCAAATTCGGATGTCGCGGCACTGGTGCCGACATTGACGAAGGTGTGGTTGGCGACAGGGTCGTAAATTCCGTAAGGGATTGCCTTGCACTGGGCGTCGCTAGGAAAGTCGTAGGTGCGGAGCTCCTGCCGCGAGGGGGCAGCACAAAGGAAAAACGCATCCGGCAGATGGAGAATCGCCACCGTAAGCGACAGGCATCAATCGATGCGGGCTATCGCGAGCAGGCGCACGCTACAGCCATGGCGGCCAGCGGCTGACTCAGGGGGGCAAAAAGGGAAATGGCTTTGGCAGTCAATGAGATGAATGTGGCAAAGTAGAACTATTCAAATCGCCCAAAAAGTCGGGCGACCTGAAAAGTTACAGATGGTTATTACTGGGGCATGTCATTGCAGAGCCTCACCGCCGGAGTATCCCATGTACACCAAAATTCTTCTTCCCGAATCGGAATTGCCGACCCATTGGTATAACCTGGTCGCGGACATGCCCAACCCACCAGCCCCCTATCTGGGGCCGGATGGCAACCCGGTGCCGCCGGAGGCAATGCTGACCATTTTCCCCGAGGCGCTGGTGATGCAGGAGATGAGCCGGGAGCGCTGGATCGAGATCCCGGATCCGGTGCGTGAGGCCCTGCGCCTCTGGCGGCCTTCTCCCCTCTACCGGGCGCACCGCTTGGAGCGGGCCTTGAATACGCCGGCGCGGATCTATTACAAGAACGAATCGGTGAGCCCGGCCGGCTCCCACAAGCCCAATACCGCCGTGGCCCAGGCTTGGTACAACAGCCAGGCTGGTATCCGGCGCCTGACCACCGAGACCGGCGCCGGCCAGTGGGGCTGCGCCCTGGCCCTGGCGGGTCAGATGTTCGGTATCGACGTGCGGGTCTACATGGTGAAGGTGAGTTACGAACAAAAGCCCTACCGCCGCTCCATGATGCAGACCTGGGGCGCGGAGGTCTTCGCCAGTCCCACGGGCATGACGGAATCGGGGCGCCGGATCCTGGCCACCCATCCCGATTCGCCGGGCTCGCTGGGGATCGCCATCTCCGAGGCGGTGGAGGAGGCGGCAAGCCGCGCCGATACCAACTATGCCCTGGGTTCGGTGCTGAACCATGTGCTGCTGCACCAGACCATTATCGGCGAGGAGGCTCGGAAGCAGTTCGAATTGATCGGCGATTATCCCGACATGGTGTTCGCCCCCTGCGGCGGCGGCTCCAACTTCGGCGGCATCGCCTTCCCCTTCTTCGCCGACAAGGCATTGGGCAAGGAGGTGCAACTGGTGGCGGTGGAGCCGACATCCTGTCCGACGCTGACCAAGGGGGTCTACGCCTATGACTGGGGTGATTCCGCCGGGCTCACGCCGCTCATGAAGATGTACACTCTGGGCCACGACTTCATGCCGCCAGGTATCCATGCGGGTGGGCTGCGCTATCACGGCGATTCCGCCCTTGTGAGCCAACTCTACCGGGAGCGCTTGATCGACGCTGTTGCCGTGCCCCAGTTGGAGACCTTCGAGGCCGGGGTACTCTTCGCCCGCACCGAGGGGATCATCCCCGCCCCCGAGTCCAGCCATGCCATCGCCGCCGTCATCCGCGAGGCGCAGCGCTGCCAGGTCGATGGCGAGCCCAAGACCCTGCTGTTCAATCTCTCGGGCCACGGCCATTTCGATATGTCCTCCTATGACCGCTTCCTGGCGGGCGAGTTGGAGGACTGCGACTACTCGCTGGAGGAGATCGAGGCGGCCCTCCAGCATCTCCCCCGGATTGCCGGGAACTGACCGGGCAAGCATGGCCCGTTACCGACCGCCCCAGCCACCCAGTTCGCCCTATATCACCCGGGCTGGTTACGAACGTCTGCAACAGGAATCCGAGCAGCTCTGGACACGGCGGCGGGAGGTCGTAGCCGCCCTGTCCGCAGCGGCGGCCGAGGGTGACCGTTCGGAAAACGCCGAATATATCTACCGTAAGAAGGAGCTGCGCGAGCTGGATCGGCGCATCCGTTATCTCCAGGTCCGGCTGCCCAGGCTCAAGGTGGTCGATGTCCAGCCGAGTGACCCGGATCGCATCTTCTTCGGTGCCTGGGTGACCCTTGAGAAGGCCTCGGGCGAGGAGATGCGCTGCTGTATCGTCGGCGCCGATGAGTTCGATCCCAAGCGACACTGGATTAGCGTCGATTCGCCCCTGTCCCAGGCCCTTCTGAAGCGGACCCTGGGTGAGGAGGTGGAGGTGCATACCCCGCTGGGCAAGGTCCGTTACTGGGTGGTGGAGATCGCTTATGGGGATCTTTAACCATCGCCTTATTTGACTTGAAACCCAAGGGGCTTTCCGTCCCCTTATCGCTGGTACATGCAAATGGGTTTATGGGAAGATTCTAATTTGTTATAGGATGCTGTCTCTCAATGGGTTTCCTCGCCCCTGGCGAGGTTCGAAAAAGGTCGGCGACCGGCCTGGACTGGGAGACGAAGCGAGCCATGACAAGGCACAATAATGCCGATCCGGGACGGGCAGGGAGACCGTCGGGATCGACCGAGCAAGGGGATGAGATGGTCAAGACGGTTCCTTGTGGGGATGCATGGTCAGGCGCCGCCGACTGTAAGAGTTGCAGCGTGCGCGAGACAGTTCTGTTCGCCGGTCTGCGCGAGGCGGATTTCGAGAAGATCCACCAACCCATCGATCAGTTCATCATGCCGGCAGGCTCCATCCTCTACCGCGCTGGCAGCAGCGGCGACCGCATGTACACCATCCGCAGCGGCATGGTCAAGCTGGTGCAGTTCCTGCCCGACGGTAGCCAGCGCATCGTCCGCCTTAGCCGCGACACCGATGTCATCGGCCAGGAGGCCCTGCTGGGTCAACCCTATCAGCACGACGCTGTGATTCTGCACACCACCGAGCTGTGCAGTCTGCCGATCCCGGTGGTCAAGCGCCTGTCCGACGAGAACCCCGCCCTCCACACCGAACTGCTAAAGCGCTGGCAACGCGCCCTGAGCGAGGCGGACGCCTGGCTGACCCAACTCTCCACCGGCTCCGCGCGGCAGCGGATTGCCCGCCTGCTGCTGCGTCTTGTGAAGGACAGCGACGCCAACGCCAAGGAATGCGAACTCTTCAGCCGCGAGGACATGGGTTCCATGCTAGGCGTCACCACCGAGACCGCTAGCCGCACCATCGCGGAATTCCGCCGTCAGGGTCTGCTCAAGGAGGTCGGCAGCAACCGCTATATCTGCGACTTGCAGGGGTTGGAAAAGATCGCTGACGAATAGGAATTGTAACTATTCAGATCACCCAAAAAGCCGGTCGACCTGAATAGTTACTAGGAATATAGGTTCACCGCCCTGCTGCGAGCGGCAGGGCGTAATCGAGCCGATAGCGATATCCGGCCTGGACCGTTTCCACCCATCCGCTGCTGTAACCTGTCATGTCCACTGTGACCGGCTTCTCCTCACCCTGCCAAAGGATCGCGGCCGGCCTGCCCTCGAAGGGGCCGATCGAGTTCACCAAGCGAGCGCGGGGGAAGTGGATGAGCAGATGGGCCTGGAGCGCATAGTCGGTTACCAACAAGGGCGTACCGTTCAGCAGCGGCTCCGGTAATTTGCGCAGGGTCTCCACGGTGGGAAAGTTAAGCCGGCCATAGAGGCCAAACCGGGGGCCGACGCTGACCTGCACCAGCCGCGCCGCCAGGATGATAACTGTAATCCCCCCTGTGATCCCCCACATCCGTTTCAGACGATCCTGGGTCAGCAGTTCCCTTTGGTGCGAGAGGCGCAGCAGCAGCCAATAGGGAAACAGCATCATCAGGGGATGCATCCAGCGCATCTTGGTCTGCGGTAGAACGGTGACAGCCGCGACCACCAGCAAACCCAGCAGCTGCAGCAGAAAGAACCGCTCCAATAGCCGTTCGGCCGGGTTTGTGCCGGGAGAACGCCTGAACAGCGCGGGGAAGATGAGACCCAGGATCAGCAGAAAGGGGGCGGCAAAGGTCAGTGCGTTCCAGAGAAATTTGGCCAGGGCCATGAAGTGCGCCAGCAGATCCCCCGTCTCCTCGGCCACCAGTTTTGGACCCAGACCGTTGAGAAGGGCCTCGGGATGCTCTGCCAACCAGAGATAGTGGGGGGATGCCGACAGCAGGGCGGCACCGAGCGCGATCAGCATGCGGCGGTCGAAGAGATGGCTACGCCAGTCCGGCAGGGTCAGGGCCGCCCCCAGCAGGGGCAGAAGGAAAATCGGGAAGCTGTATTTACTCAAGAGTCCCAGGCCGACGGCGCAACCCAGGTAAAGATACCAGGAGGAGCGGGGACGCTCCCCGATCAGCAGCACGGCATGGAAGCTCATCAGGATGGCCAGCCCCAGGAGGATCGTATGGGTGAACCCCTGATGCATGGTCCAGGCGAAGGGCGGCAGCAGCAGCCAGGCCGCGCTCGCCAGGGCGACCAGGCGCGGGTCCTGGAAGAGGCGGCGGCTGATGAGAAAGCCGACCCAGAAGCTCAGTCCGAGCAGGCCATATTTCAGCCAAGTCAGGGTCGCCAGGCTGGTGCCGAAGAGATGGAACAGCAGCCAACTGATCCAGGAATAGAGCGGCGGCTGGCCGTTGCTGGTGGCTGGCGACAGATACTGGCCGACCAGGATCTGCTCCGTGTCGTCCACCTGGAGCGTGCTGCTGAAGAGCAGGCGCAGGGCCAGGTGCAGGAGGAGGTAGAGCGCCCCCCCGGCAAGGAGCATGCGATATGTATGTAATTTGTCGTTCAAGCTGATGCCGGCAGGCCGTCCCTGTCCGTGGATTCTGTTACATGGCCATTTCGAGGACGGTGAGGATAGCATCTATGCCGGCCTGGGCACACTCCGCGTCCGCCTCGCCGGCAGGGGCGCAGCTGACAGGACAACATCACCTAACTTCCCAGAAAGGCCGGGCTGTGCCCGACATCGGGATGCGCCGAGGCTTCGACTGGCGGGCATAGCCCGCCCTCCCAAAGGGTTAGTAAGTGTGGCTCTTCAGCAAAATCTGTGGATAAATTCTGGCTCTGGTAAAGCACTAAGCGCATGATACAGGGCGATTTCAGCCGCATGAAAGGTTCGAAAACCGTATGCTTTTCTGAACGTCAGTTTCACCTTGGTGTTTAAGCCCTCAACAACACCACTGGAAAGCTGCCCTTTTGCCCGAAATCACCTTACCGTAGCGTGCTGTGAGGCACGAACCGCACAAATTGGGTCAGGCTCACGCGAACGATGCGGTTCGCAAACTCACCGGCATCCTACAACTCATCAACCTCCGACGAATCGCCGTAGGTCTCGATCTGGAGCTTTTCAGCCACTTTCATCGCCCGCTTATCGATCATCGGTGAGATGACAATCAGCCGGTCTGCCTTACGCTGATGGCGCTTTTCATAAAAGCGCGCCTTGCGCTCGAAAATATACATTCCGGCCTTGTCGATCGAAGATTTCAGCTCGCAGATCAGTAGTGTGCCGTTCTTGATGATGACATCCAGTTCCACCTGATCCGGCCGGCCAAACACCTCACCCTGCTCGTCATACTCGTTGATATTGAGCACCTCGACCCCAAAGCTCTTTTCCAAAATACCCGCCAGTGCCTGACGAAAGGCCGTCTCGGACTGAATCCCCCAGCGAGCACCCAAGGCACCAATGGAACGATCAAACTTCTTGGCCTGGGCCATGATCTCCTCATGCACCCGCGTAAATTCAAGCCGAGATTCTTCCCACTTGCGGTTCTGCTCATCCCACTTGCGTGCCTGCTCCTCCCGGTCCAACCGCAGCTCATTCAACATACGGTCGAAACGGTCCTCCGTCTGCTGACGGTCGGCATACAGATTCCGGGTCAAATCGAGCACAAAACGCCGGAATGCCGGGTCCGTGCGGATCATCTCCGGTAGCGCCCGCTTAACAGTTTCCGTCAGGTCTTCAATAGCCATAACGACATTGTTCCAAACAAAAAAACCCACCCATGCGCGCCGCCCTATTTCCTTCTACCACTCACAGGACTGAAAACTATTCGATATCCAAATAGTAGCACCGCCTCCCCGCTGAAGCGAAAAAGGGGACGCTACCCTTTTCCCTCTTTTTTGGCCGTCCCCGTGGGCGATACTCCAGTAAGCGCCCAACCTGTTCGCCCAAGTTTTGAACAAACCCTTCAGAACCACCACAGGGCAATCCTTTCTCGATATTGCGTCTCAGCGTCAGTTGTTTCTCGGATTCATCGCCTTCAGCCAACCAGGTTGCCCAGTTTTCAAAATCGATAAATTTTGCACTCCAGCTCGATTCTGGATTGAGCAACCCGTCTAGGCGCTGGCCGTAGCGCATGTGTAACGGTTTTAGCTCCCAGAGCAGGCCATCATCGGTCGCCGGCACGGCAACCAAGTGGACGTGATTGGCAATAGGCAAGTATTTCGACCCCGAATCGGTCGCTGTATTCCTTGAGCCAGGTACAGATGCGCGACACGATCCTCTTTCGTGAAAAAGATGTCTTCGCGCCTGTTACCGCGCTGGGTGATGTGGTGAGGTACGTCGGCAAAAACCGTTCTGGCTAGTCTGGGCATTGCTGAAGAATTGCATAGGGAAGGGTTGCGTCCCCTTTTTCCCTTCTTCCTCATCGCCTCCCGGTGTTGGACTTTGCGTCAGTATTACCGGATGGGGCGGTGGGGGTAGGTGGGGTTTATTGATCCCTTACAAAATACTGGGGTGCGCCGGCCGGTTTGTCGTAGCGCAGGTTGTCGCCGGGCCTCATTTCATAGCAACTGGTGGCGGCATAGGGTTCTCCCGCCTCCAGGAGTTCACTGACGGTAACGAATTCGTAGCCCTGAGCGCGCAGCTTGGGGATGAAGAGGTCCAGGGATTCCGCTGTCTTCCAGCCCCGGCCGTTGGCGTGGGCGACGATGATAGTGCCGGGCCTGATCCCCTCCAGCACGGCATTGGCGATGCCTTGCGCGGTCTGGCGCTTCCAGGGGTCTCCGCTGACGATGTTCCATTGCACAGCTGCGAGGCCGAAGCGGCTCGCCGCATTCAGGGAATCCTTGCTGCAGACGCCAAAGGGGAAGCGAAAGGTGGTCGGCAACTGTTGGATTCTGCTTTGTTCTTGCGCTGAAGCCCGGCGGAAACAATCCCGTTGCGATAGTTGGTCCCTGAGCAGGGCGAACTGGGCCTGGGGCCAGAGGATCTGCTCCTCCATGGCCTGTCCCTTGATCTGTCGCAGGTTGCGGTGGGTCCAGCCGTGGTTTCCCATTTCGAAGAGGGGATCGGCCATGAGCTGCATGGCCCTCTCCGGGTGACTTCTGAGCCATTTCCCGCCGGCGTAAAAAGTGGCCTTGATCTTGTGGTGGCGCAGGTAGTCGACGATGGCGCCTTCGTAGCCGGCAACTTCGTTGCCCTGTTCACAGAGGTCGAAGGTCAGGGCCACCAGTCTTCTGTTTCCCTTAACCCGCACGTAGCGAATGGAGCCCTGCCGCTCACTGGGCAGCGGTCGCAGGAGGGAAGCGGCCCGCTCGATCATCTCGGCAGGCGGGGGTTCCCGGTCGGAGCCTGACAGTTTGCGGATGCGGCGTTCATTGGATGAGCCCACAAGTTCAGCTTCGCTCCAGCAGCGCTGAAGTATTGAAGAGGAGTGGGGGGCGGCTGGATTCCAAGGAAAAGGTTGAGTCTCGTCAGCGACCGACGTAGAAAAGATGAGGGCTAACAAAAGACTAAGGTGGGTGATCGGTAGGGTCTGCATCTGGATCGGTGTCCGGTAGCTGCTTGACCCTCAGTCTTTTATGGAGGGGCAGGCGTAATATCAAGGGGGTGAGAAAGAAATATTTGACCGACGCCCCAAAAGGAACGCTGGAAGCGGTCTAGAATTCTCTTGAAACCCCGTGATTTTTCATGGTCTATCTTGGAAATCCCAACGTAACTCCTGCTAATGGAGAGTGTCCTATGAACGGAAGTGCCTTCGTATCCGGCAAGTCGCTGACTGTAATTTTCCTGGCCCTGCTGCTCTCCTTCGGGGTACGGGCGGAACAGGTGAAGTTGAATCTTGAGGCGGGACAGCGGATTTTGCCCGCCGCGCAGGTGCAAAAGAGCTACATCAAGATTGGACTGGCGGGTTTTGCTATCCCTTCCGTTCAGGAACGTCCTCCCATCAATGTCGCACTGGTGTTGGACAGGTCCGGTTCAATGAGCGGCCAGAAGCTGGCCCAGGCCAAGGAGGCAGCCATTCTGGCCCTGGACTATCTTCGCCGTGACGACAGTCTTTCGGTTGTGATCTATGACCACAGGGTCGAGGTCCTGGTACGCGCCGCCCCCTTCCGCGACCGCATGGCCGTCGAGAACGCCATCAGAAATATCCGGGCTGAGGGTAGGACAGCACTCTATGACGGGGTACGGCAGGGTGCCGACGAGTTACGGCGCTACCTGTCCGAAACCAGAGTCAATCGGGTTGTGCTTTTGTCCGACGGCTTGGCCAATGTGGGTCCCAGTACACCGGATGAGTTGGGTCAGTTGGGCCGCCGGCTGGGCGGGGAGGGGGTCTCCGTGACCACCATCGGTCTGGGGCTGGGCTATAACGAGGACCTCATGGTGCGGCTGGCCGATGCCAGCGACGGTAACCATGTCTTCGCGGAAACACCGGCGGAATTGGCCGAGGTCTTTCGCAACGAATTCGGCGAGCTGACCAGTGTCGTGGCGGGGGATGTCATCATCAGCATCCAGTGCCGCAACGGGGTGCGCCCGCTGAGGGCGTTGGGGCGCGAGGCGGAGATCGAAGGCAACCTTGTCAAGGCGCGTCTCAACCAGCTCTACGCCAAGCAGGAGAAGTATCTGCTGCTGGAGGTGGAGACCCCGGCTGGCCAGGATGGGACGGAGTTGGATCTGGCCGATGTGGAGGTGACCTACAGTAATTTGGTAAGCAAAGAAAACGACCGGATCAAGGCCGGGGTTCGGATCGCATACTCCAGTGCCCCGGAAAAGGTCGAACAGTCAGTCAACAAGGCGGTCATGGTCTCAGCCGCCGAGCAGATTGGGGCGAATATGGATGAAAAGGCCCTGCAACTGAAGGACAGGGGCGATGCCAAGGGTGCCGGGGATGTCTTACGGCAGAAGGCCGAGTATCTCGAAGATCAGGCCAAGCGTTATGAATCGGAACGCCTGCTGGAGCAGAGCAAGCGCAGCCGGGAGGTGGGGCAGGCCCTGGCCGCGCCTGCCGCTTCCGAATCCTGGAGCAAGATGCGCAAGGAGATCCGGGCGGATCAATACGGCATCAAGAAACAGCAGTCTTACAAATAGATCGAGACGGCTGTCTTGACCCTATTCCGCTTCCAGCATTTCTCGGTGCGTCAGGAGCACTCGGCCATGAAGGTCTGCACCGACGCAACCCTGTTCGGTGCCATGGCCCCGATTGCGGGTGGTGAGCGGGTGCTGGACATCGGTTGCGGCACCGGTCTGCTGAGCTTGATTGCCGCCCAACTGGGCGCGGGCTGGGTGACGGCTGTCGAATTGGACGAGCTGTCCTGTGGCGATGCGGCTGCAAATTTCGACAACAGCCCCTGGATGGTCCGTTTGGAAGCGGTCAACGAGTCCATCCAGTCCTACGCCCGTACCACGAACAAACGTTTCGACCTGATCATCAGCAATCCCCCCTTCTATGTGAACCACAGTAAGGCAGCCTCTGCTCCAAAGAATCTTGCACGCCACACGGATCTCCTCCCCTTCGACGATCTGATCGAGGCAGTGGATCGTCTCTTGGTGGAACCTGGGGTTTTCTACTTGCTGCTCCCCGTCCAGGCAGTGGCCGGTTTTGTGGAGCAATCGCAGGAAGTTGGGCTTTTTCTGGTCCGGCAGCGCGACATACGGGGTTACGGCCACAACAAGGCCAAGGTCTCGGCCCTGACCTTCAGCCGGACAGACGGCCCGGTGGAGCGGGATCTCCTGACCATCTACGCCACCAAGGGGGTCTATTCGCAAGAGAGCGCGCACTATTTGTCGGAACTTCTCTTGCGGTTTGTGGACCCCAGGTCGCGAATCAATCCCCCATGACCTGGATATCTCCAGGAATTGGATCAGGCTGAATCAGCGTCTGGAAAACCGCATGAAGCCTTGGCCGCGAAGCAGCGATCCTGGATAGCGCCCTTCAGCCCACTGAGATCCCCGCAGGCGGCGATGGCATCCCGGTCAAGGCAAGGAACGAGTCGGCCTTCCTCCAGACGGAACACGGCCGGCAAGAGGGTGGTAATCGCGGGCCAGTCGCGACGGAACGCGTCCCTGTGCTAAAACGGCATTCGACCCCCAGGGATTCCACGAAGGCGCGCCATTCGATGCGCTCCTGGAAATAGCCGTGCGTCAGGGCGCAGAGATCGCACTGGTAGGTCCCGGGGGAGAATATCTTGTGGCCGATATCCGCCAGGGTGTTGAACAGGCCGCTGTCGGCGTTGTAGACGAAGAGCAGCGGTGCTTCCGCCTTCATGCCGTCGCTCCCCTGCCGCTCGACATGCGCATCAGCTTAAAAACCAGCAGCACCCAGGGACTGGCATGCATGACCAAGTCAAAGATGTCCAGGGGGCGGTTGAGCGATCCCGCGGCCAGCATCCTGAGTTTCTCCCAGAGATGGGGCTCGGGCAGGAAAGGTGCCAACCCCAGGGTGAGCGCCACCAGAACCAGGGTAGTCAGGGATAGCCGGTCGATCCATTTCATGGGGTCTGTTCCGCGAGCAGTGGGTTCAAAAAGGGAAAATAGTGCAGATCCTCCGGCCGGTCCAGATCCCGTTGCGGCGGCAGCTCGATCCAGGCAAGCCCGCTCTCGCGCAGCCGCGCGCGGCTGATCTCCAGCACCTGAGCACTACCCCAGGGGATGTCCCGGAACAACCCCGGCGGGCAGGCCTCGCGCAGGCCGATGAGCACGTAGCCCCCATCCAGGGCGGGTCCCAGGACGACGGGGGCCTCCTCCAGGGCCGCGAAGGCTTGCATCAGATAGGCCCGGTCCATATTCGGACAGTCGCTGCCGATCAAGACCGCGCGCGAGGCCCCGGCCAGACCTCGCGCCAAGGCATGGCCCATGCGCTCGCCCAGGTCTCTCCCTCGCTGTTCCCTTACCCCGGCGCCCTGCGCGGCCGCCAGCTCGACGATAACCGGGTGTCCGGGATCGGGGGACCAGAGTTCCGTCTCCACGTCCGGCAACCCCGTAGCCTCGGCGAGGGTCCTCTCCAGCAGCCGGTGATGGAGCCGGGCCGCCCCTTCCCCGCCGAGGGCGGGGATGAGCCGGGTCTTGACCCGCCCCGGCTCCGGCGCCTTGGCGAAGACCAGGAGCCGCTTGGTCGTAGGGTAATAGCGCCGGGCCAGGGTCGCGGGATCGGCGCCCAGCCAATAGGCCAGACGCAGGCGCCACATGAGCAGGATGGTGCGACCTATCCCGCCGTTCTCCCAGCGGCGGCTGGAGGTGGTCAGGCACGTAGCGAGGCAGACCGGCTGGCCCTGGGCGAGCAGCCGTTTCGACAGGGCGATGTCCTCCATGAGAGGGATATCGGGGAAGCCCCCCACCCGCTCGAAGAGGCGGCGGGTGACGAAGATCCCCTGATCGCCGGTGGCGACGCCGGTAAGCCGAGAGCGCAGATTCATCATGCGCTCCACCAGCCGCAACAGGGGGTGACGCCCGGAGAGGCGGACGTCGAACCGCCCCCATCCCCGGCCGCTCTCCCGCAACGCCCCAAGCAGGATCGTGCCGGCGTCGGGCGGCACCCGGCTATCGGCATGGAGGAACCAGAAGACAGCCCCAGTGGCCAGCGCCGCGCCGGCGTTTATCTGCCTGGCCCGCCCCCGCGGGGTTGTGATGACCCGGTCCGCCAGGGGCAAGGCCAGTTCGGCCGTTCCATCCACGCTGCCCCCGTCCGCCACCAGTACCTCGCAACCCTGCCGGCGTAGCGGCAGCAGCGCCTCCAGCAGGGGGACGATGCCCTCGGCCTCGTTCAGCACCGGCAGGATGATGGAGAGTGGGGTCATCCGGTCTCCAGCGCCCCGCCGCAACTGGAGCCCTGGCCTGCGGTACAGCCGTAGCAGTGCTCCCCCACCCGGATCGGGTTCCCCGAGAGATCCCGCTCCAGCAGGTGGCGCAGATGGGGCCGTGGCGCCGGGTCATCCCTACCCAGAAATCCTTGGCCGCTTTCCTTCTCCCCCTGGGAGAAGGTGGCCCGCAGGGCCGGATGAGGGAGAGATGGCCCGGTTCCGGGGCCAGAAACCACACCCACGGGACCGGGCCATCTCTCCCCCCAGCCTATGGGCAGCCCCAGCACCTGGTTGAAATCGCAGTCATAGAGATAACCCTGCCAATCGACGCTGACGAGGCGCCGGCACATGACCTGTTCCCGGTTCGCGGGGCAATGGTTGGCCTTGAGCAGGTCGAGATAGCCGGTCAACTCGCCCCTGGCGAGCAAGAGGCTGCCGAAGCGCCCGGCGGGCAGATTGGCCAGGGTCAGCAGGCGGTTGAAATGGAGGCCGTGGCGCTCCCGCAGTTGCTGTTTGTAGTCCGCCTCCAGCAGCGGCTGTGACGGGGGGAGCGAGGCCCCCTGGGGGTTGTAGACCAGATCGAGGCTCAGGCCGGTGCCGGGCATGCCGAAACCCTCGCCGTTCAGCAGGCGCAGCCCCTCGATGCTTCGGGCGAAGACCCCTTTCCCCCGCTGGCGGTCCAGGTTCTCTTCCAGATAACAGGGCAGCGAGGCCACCACATCGGCCCCCTGGTCGGCGAGGAAGCGGGCCAGCCCCTCCTGCCCCGGCTCCAGCAGCACCGAGAGATTGCAGCGGTCGATGACCCGCACCCCCAGGGCGCGGGCGTCAGCCACCAGCGAACGGAAGCCGGAATGGAGTTCCGGCGCCCCGCCGGTGAGATCCAGGGTCCGGAAGCGCCCCTGCCCCAGGACCCGGGCCACCAGCGCCTGGGTCGCCTCGTCCATGGACTCCCGGCGATGGGGTCCCGCCGCCACGTGGCAGTGAAGGCAACGCTGATTGCAGCGGTAGCCGAGATTGACCTGGAGGGTCTCCGGCTCTCCCCGCCACAGGGTCTCGAAACGGGTGGGCAGCAGGTGTGGAAGCAGATCGCGCATCCCCGCTCCCTCAGCAACAGGGGGAGAGGCCAGCCGCCCCTCCCTCGGTATCGAAGGGCAGTTCCGTCCCGCAGCCGTCGAAGATCCCCAGGTGCCTCGTCCCCTCCCCGAAGAGATCGAAATGGGGAGAGAAGCGCGTCTCCCGAAGCATCCGCCGGGTATTGCCGCAGACGGGCACCACCTTGCCGGCGGGGAAGAGGTGGTGCTTGTCCAGCCGCCACTGGCCCGGATGCCGCGGCAGGCTCCCCCGGTAGGCCACCGCCTGGCCGTAGTCCTCGCAGGCCGGTTCCAATCCGGCCAGCTTGAACAGCCGGTAGGTGGCGGAGAAGAAGCGGGCCGGGGCCAGCCGCGCCTCGATGGCGGGGTCCTCGATCCCCAGGGGACGATCCTCCACCAGCCTGGGATCGGTGAAGCCCGCGGCACGGGCCAGTTGGAGGAAGTCGTTCCAATAGAGCGCCCCGGCCAGACACTCCCCATGCAGCACCGGGTCCTGGGAGAGTTCCGCCGGCAGTCGCCGGTCGGCGTAGACATCGGAGAAATAGAGCTCGCCGCCGCTACGCAGCAGGGCATGGGCCTGGCCCAGCACGGCGAGCTTGTCCGGGGAGAGATTGATCACGCAGTTGGAAACGATCAGATCGAAGCTACCCGCTTCCAGTCCCAGTCGATCCAGCCGCTCGATCTCCCCTTGCAGGAAACGGACGTTGGACCGGGCATGGCCGTAGCGTTCGCGGTGATACTCCCGGTGGCGCTCGGCCACCGCCAGTTGCCCGGCGGTCATGTCCACGCCCACCACCTCGCCCGTTTCCCCGACCAGCCGGGAGAGCAGGTAGACATCACGCCCCGATCCGCAACCCAGGTCCAATACCCGCAAGCCCTCCAGCAGATCCGGGGCGACCAGGCCGCAACCGTAGTAACGCCCGCTCACCTCGGGGTGGATATCGGCCAGCAGCGGCTTGAGATACGCGGGCATGGCATTGGGATCGCAACAGGCATCGGTGCGCAGGTCGCCGCTGCCGGAGAGTCGTTCGCCGTAATAATGTTTTACATTGTCATGAATGGGTTTATTCATCGGGCTCGTGTTTTAGATTCGTTGTTGACATGTCGACAAAACCAGACCGCTGGTTACTCAAGAGTTCTATTGAATTATAAAACCGAAAAGTAAGTAAAATAAGGGGACACAATACTTAATTCGCACTGTGACAGTCGGGTCCATAGGCGGGTGCGGGCCTCCTGAATTAAAAGCTTTAACGGCCGAAAATCCTTACAGGTGAGCCTCTTGCAAAATTGCACATCATGTAGGCGTTATCGTTGACTAACCACTATATATTGTGTGTTGGCGCGATTCTTTCGGAGTGTTGCAAGAGCCTCAGGTGAGTCAAATTTTTTCATTAGGCGCACATCCTCCCTTTCCCCATAAATGGAGAATAACCGAGTACGCTACGCTTCAACTGCTGTGTGCGGTGGGTGGGCTGTGAAGGCAATTTTGGCAGAATCTGCCAATTTTTTAACGCAAATAAATTGCGTTCATGAGCCGCTTTGGTAAGCGTAAGTCTCCGCAAGTAGCGTTAGCCAATGTGGGCTAAACCAAGTGTAGTCGATAAGCCACTTCATCAGGGCAAACGCATGAAATAGCATTTAATATCATACGGTTAGTGAGTAAGGTATCGCTTCATTCCGCACTCGGTGCAAGTGCATGATGTCAATGTGGGCATTCTGTGTCGTGGCCGGTCTGGCTGGACAAATCGCAATGGTAGTTTCAAGATGGCGTGGGTCAACACGCACTTGGAGCCGACATGAAAGAAAAAGCGGGGACGAACATCTCTCTACTGGAACGATTGGCCGAGATACCAGACCCTCGGATCGAGAAGAAGTGTGCCCATCCCCTAATCAACATTATGGCCATCGCGATCTGTGCCGTCATTGGCGGTGCGGATGACTGGAACACGATCGAGTCTTTCGGC
>JAHJDE010000142.1 GCA_018812525.1 Gammaproteobacteria bacterium | reverse complement strand
TTGCAAAACTGCAAGAACCTCTTGCGGTTCAGGGATGAACCGCCATTTTCAATGGCCTAAGCCATTGAAAATGAAGAAAACGGAAAATCGCATTTTTCGTTTTCGCCTTGCAAAATGGCCAGGATGGCCATTTTGCAAGTTCCTCATCTGAGCGCGATATTGTCCAACTTATTTCCGGACAGCCCCTAAGTATACTGTCACCTGAACCCATGCCCCGGGGATCATCGCGGATCGCCGGGCGGTGGGGTCACGGGATTTCTTTAGAGATACTGCGGCAGATGGGCGCGGATCTCGGCCAAGCTATGGGTGCCAAGGTTTTTGGCGACCTCCCCGACGACAAGTTTGTCATGGCTCAGGGTGCGGCACTTGCGAAGGATGCCAAGAAACGCCGGTGCTGCGACGACATAGAGTTTGCTGAATTTGCCATCCCGGTGGGCGCGCCCCAGCAGGTCGCAGATCTGCTGGGCAAAGTGCCCGGCCTGCTCGGTCTTGAGGGAGGGTGCGTCGCCGGGACCGTGACTCCCCATCCCCTTGGGGCTTCGGCCTCGGTTGTCGGTGTCGGTGGTCAGCTCCGCGTCGTGCAGTCGGGCAACCGGATCGATCAGCTCGGTGACTTCGGTAAGCGGGCTGGCGGGTTTGTCGGCGGAAAAGAAACGCGCGCGGCTTGCGTCAGCTACGAGGACCCATACGCTCATACAATTCTCCTGGTTGTCGAAGGTGGGGTTGTGACTCGTCAAGGACCGGGCAGATGTGAAATGGCTGCTACCGGGACCTTTCAGTCTAAGGAACTGTCCGGGAATAACTTGTACATCTCGCATCTCATCTTCAGGCCATCTTTGGCCGATCTTCAATCGATCTATTTTCGCGGCAGAGCCGCTCCCACGGCGGTGGGAGCGGCTCTGCCGCGAAAATAGGCGGTTTTGCTCCATCAGATCGACCAAATCTGACTTGAATCTGAGCGCGATATTGTCACCGTAATTCTAATTTTTCGATATTAACGCATTGCTGCTCGCGCTGCCTCGGCCAGGAAGCCAGAAGCCACGGCGGTTTTTATGCCGCCTCATCCCCTTCAGCCGAGAGCGCCTGCAACAGGGCGGCTCAACGTTCGATCTGATAGAACAGATCGACGCTCTGTTCCTTGCCGCCCGAGGCCTTGATGTCAAAGGCATCGGTCAACCGATACTGCAGCTCAACGGCGCTTGAGCTGTCGAAAAGTCCCTGTACGTAACGCAGATAGAGGTCCGGATTGAGCTGCTTGCCGAGCCTGACGGCGCTCTCTTCCAGGCTGTCGCCTCCCAGGTTCAACTCGTCGAGACCCATCTGGCGACGCACCTTGTCGCTGATCTGTTCCGAATTCGATTGACCGAGGGTCCAGGCAGCGGCCGTGCCGCTGAGTGCCTTTTCGCCGCCGAAGTCGCCCCCCTTTCTGCCGGTGATCAGGTAGGAGAGGGCATCGTGCTGGGCCATGGGCGGCTCGCTGAACACGCTCAGGGTGGGGTTGTTGGCGTTACCGCTCACCTGCATGCCGACCTTGATTTCCGTTTTCACTTGGCGGGTGGCACGGATATCGAGGCCCGGGTTGTCGAGCGGCCCCGCCAACAGGATGCGCCCCCGGTCAATGGTGAGCGATTGGCCATAGGCCTTGTATGTCCCGTCGACCAGTGACAGGGCGCCATGTCCGGCGGGGAGCTTTCCCGCCTCGGCGTCGATTCGCACGGAACCGGTGAGACGGGTCTTGAGGCCAAAACCGGAGAACTGCACCTTGTCGCCCAGGGTGATATCGATGCGGCTATCGATCGTGGCCGGGACGGTGGGCTCGGGAGGCTTGGTCGGCTTGTCGTCGCTGATGATCCGGACATCCTCGCTGATCTGTACCGAGTCGGCCGGCAGCTCCTTGAGAGAGATCTCGGCGCGAGGGACATCTACCTTGCCGCTGAGGGAGAGACGCTCCCGCTGGCGCTGCAACAGCAGGTCGGGCGAGATCTCGACCTCCGCCTCCGGGAGACGGACGGCGGTGAAGTTGTGGCCCTGGATCTGCAGTCGTAACGGCCATCCCGCCTGGGGCGAGGGGGTGAAAGACCCCTTCAGCTCGATTCGACCGTTGCCCGAGCGCGCCTCGCCAGTTAATGCCAGGGATTCCCCGGAAGCGGAAACGGCCTTGATCCCGAGCTGCTCGATCTCCACGCCCAGATCGGGGAGCTGAAAGCCCGCCTCCGCCAGGGCCAGCTCTCCGCTGATCCTCGGTTGTAGCGTGGTGCCGCCCAGCCGGGCATCCAGATTCAGCCGTCCCTTGGGGCGGGCGACCCGGCTGATCAGCGCGGCGAGCGGGGCGATGTCGGGATAGTCGAGGCGCAGCTCCCCCTCCAGCCCGGTGGGTTGCCGCTGCGTGTGGAGTACCACTCTGCCCGTTGCCGAGCCCCACATCGCTTGCTTCGATTCCGTGGCCCGCAGCTCGCCGCTGAAGCGGGTCTCCAGCCGCCGCGGCGTTGCCGTGGCGTCGAGCCGGAGTTTCCGCAAACCCAGAAACAGCGGGGCGGACTTTACCGCCGGGCGGTAGCTTGCGCTGGGCAGGGTGAGGGAGGTATTCAGACTGTCGCCGATGGCCTTGATCGTGCCGTCGAGGCTGCCGCTGAGTTGGTCACCCTCCGGCAGAAAGGGCCGCAGCAGGGAGAGGGGAAGCTGTTTCAGTATCGCCTCGCCCACCACGCCGCGATCCTTGCGCCAATCCCCGCCGCCGCAGAGGGAGGCGGCTTGGTTGCGCCAACAGTGTCGTTCCAGCTGGACCTGTTCACCGCCCACCGAAAGGGTGAAGGCCTTGGCAAGCCGCCATTTGCCGCCGTCCGGCGTGACGACGGCGCCTTCGGTGACGCGGCCCTGCCAGCGGTTGTCGCGGTATCCACCGGCGATGCGCATGTCGGCGGCACTTTCCTTGCCCTGGATACGGGTCTGCCAGTGATGTTCCGCCAGATTGCCGGGGCCCTTGAGGCCTGCCTGAACGATCTCCAGGGCCGGGGTCTTGATCCCCGAGAGAGCCAGCTCGGTGCGGGAATCCTTGGGGCTGGCCGGATCCCAGCGCATGCCGAGGGTCGCGCTCCTGGCGCCGAACGCCGTGCCGAAAGCCAGTCCCCTGGCCTGGGCGTCCAGTTCAACGCGGGGGGCGCTCAGTTCGCCACTCAGTTGCCCCTTGGCCTGGAGCGCACCGGCGAAATCTGGCCACAGCTGCTGCAGTTTCGGCAGATTGAGGTCGAGGTCGAAGCGGGCCTGTCGAGCCAGCCTGCCGTTGGCGAGGAGGCGGTTGCCGCCGGCCTGAATCGACAGCCCCTCGACGGCCATAAGCCCCTTCGACCAATGGAGACGGCCGCTACCGTTCAGCGGTTGCCGCCGCAAGGCGCCGGAGAGCCGTGCCAGCTCGACCGAGAACTCGGGCGACGGCTCGTGCAGTTTTCCGTTGACCTCGATCACGGCTCCGAGGCTTTCGGGCAGCTCGGGACGATAGCGATTGGGGTGCAACTCCTCCGCCGTGATCCGCAGATGCAGCGCCATCGCCGCTCCCCAGTTCAGGGTGCCGTCGGCCAGTATGCGTCCGCCCAGGGTGTCGATACGCAAAGGCGCCAGGGTCAGTTGCCGGCTGTCGCCCTTGGCTGTCAGGTCGAGGGTGGCGGCGGGTAGGGCGCGACCCTGGAGCTGACCCTTGAGTTCGATCCGATAGTCGGTGCTGTTGCCGGCGATCCGGAAGCGGCCGTTATCACTGCGATAGTCGGCCTCGCCCTGCGGCGGCCAGGCGAGGGTCCGCCAATCGCCCCGCAGATCAAAGGCGGGGTCGGGGCCGGGGGCGATATGCCCCTCGCTGTGAAAACCAAACGGGCGGCTGATGTCATGCTGTAGCCGAATACGCTTGAGATCCCCCGTCAACCGGCCCGTCCCCTCGATCTCCTCTCCCGCCGGCAGGGCCACCAACCAGTGGAGCCTGGCTTGCAGAGCATGCGGGGCGGCGAGCGCGATCTCGCCATCGAGAGTGAGACGGCGCAGCGGCGCGGCCGCCAGTTCCATTCGTTCCAGCACCACCCGGTCGGTTTCGCTGTGGGCGCGCAGATGCAGGGAATCGATGGCAACGCTACGTTTCCCCTGGGTCAGCCGCGCCTGTTCCAGCTCGATGCTGTCGAGCCGAAAGGCAAGCGAGGGCGGCGCCGGTTGATCGTCCCTGCGTGTCTCCCCGTCGTCGCCGGAGCCGAGTTCCAGGGTCAGTCCCTGTAGCTTGAGTTGTTCGAGGTGGAGCTCTCCACGCAACAGGCTCAGCGGTCGCCAGTTCAGCGTCAGCCGCTCAAGGTGTCCACGGTGGGGCGGGGCATCGATGGTGATGCCTTCCAGGCGGAGCCTGTCCAACAGGCGGCCATGAATGCCCTCGGCGGGGATGTTTACCGGCGTCAACGGTTGCAGTGCAAGCAGCAACCAGCGACTCCCCGTGTCGCTCGCCGACAGGCCGATCAGCAGCAGCGGCGGAAGGATCAACAGCGCCGACAGCAGCAGCATGATGCGCGACAGGGCGGAACGGTAGGTGCGCATGACGCGGACCGCTAGAACTCCGGTCCGATGCCGATATGCAGGCGGAAGTCATCCTGGCCGTCGAGGGGATGGGCGACATCCAGCTTGACCGGTCCGACGGGCGACTGCCAGCGCACCCCGACGCCGACGCCGGTGTAGAGGGTGTCGAGCTTGTCGTTGAAGGCGTTGCCGCTGTCGACGAAGGCCGCCAGGGACCACTCCGGGTTGATGAACTGCTCATACTCCAGGCTGCCGACCAGCAGATAGGCGCCCCCCTCCACCTCGCCGGCGGCGTTTTTGGGGCCGAGGCTCTGGTATTCGTAACCGCGCAGGCTGTTGTCGCCGCCGGCGAAGAAGCGCCGCGAGACCGGCATCCGCTGTTGCTGTTCGGCCCAGGTGGCGCCCAGGCCGCCGTGTAGAATCAGGCGTCCCTGTTCCAGCGGCGAGGCGATCAGGGTGCCGGATGCCTTCGATTGCAGGAAGGTCGACCCCTCGGAGAAATCGATCGGCGCGCCCAGCACCTCCAGGTCGAGGCGATGACCCTGGCGGATTCTCTGCGGATTGTCCTTGCGGATGTGTTGCCAGCTGATGCCGGGCGTCAGCGGGGTGGCGTGGCCGTTGCTGCCGGCAACCTCGAAGCTCTCGTGGCTCAGGTCGAGATAGGCGGTTTGCAGCCAGCCGTCGGTCAGTACCTGGGTGAACTTGCCGCCGATGCGAAAGGTGTCGCGTTTGCTGCTGTCGGTCTCCTCGCGCTCGTAACCGCCGGAGAAGGTCAGCCACTCCTGGGTCGGGTTGTCCAGTGGGATCGCGTAGGAGGCGCCGAGCCTGCCGCCAATGGCGGAAACCTGTCCTTCGGCCTCGAAGCGATGTCCCCGGCTGTTGAGCCGACGATTCTCGTAGGTCGCCCGGGCGCGCGGACCGGTGTCGGTGGCGGCGCCGATGCCGAGGGCATAGCGATGGCGTTTGCGAGCGCTCAGGTCGACAACGAGATCGACCGCCTTGCTTGCCTTGTCGGGCCGGGGTTGCACCAACACCTTTTCGAAATAGCGGCTGCCGGTCAATGACTGTTGCAGTCGCTGCAGCTTCTCCTGGTGGTACGGCTCCCCCGGCGACAGGGTAAAGAAGCGGGTGACCAGTTCGTCATCCAGTTCGCGGGCGTCGTAGCGGATCTGGCCGACACGATAACGGGGTCCGCTGTCGAGGGTCAGGTGGACCCAGGCCTGTTGGCTCTCAGGCTTGACCAGCAAGCGCTTGTCGCTCAGCTCGGCATCGAAATAGCCGCGCGAGGCGGCCAACGACAGCAACGCCTTTTTCGTCGTCTCATAGTCGCCGTGGTGCAGCGCCGTCCCCTGTTTCAGCGGTTGCCGTTCAAGCAGTCTGCTGAATGCCTTGTCGTCGGCGGCCTCGCCCACCAGACGGATATCGACCTCGGCGATCACCACCGGCTTGCCCGGATCGACAGTGAAGGCGACCGACCAACAGCCGCCGCCGCGTTGCAGCTTGCCGCCCTGAACCGACACCTGGTAGTGCCCCAGTGCCTGTAGCGCGCGGCGGATCTCCTTCGGACCCTTCTCCAGCATCGCCTTCAGTCGCCACTCAGGGGTCGAGCATTTCAACTTGCTCAGCGAGAGATGGGCGCGCGCGTTTCTCTCCTGCTCGGTATCCAGGCCGTCGATGCCGATCCGGGGGGCGGCGCTCCATGCTGCCGATGTCGGCAAGGCGAGCGCGACGACCCACAGGATGGCGGGGATGGAGGTAAAACGCATCGTCATGCCAAGAAAGACTCCTGCAGGTCGGAAAAAGTCACTCTAACGATCATGGGGCGAGACACGCCACCCGGATAAATGAAAGTCCGTCTCGCCCCTGATCGTTCCCCCCTTCCCAACCCTCCCCACAGACGCACTTAACCCTGGCGGATACATGGGGATCCCTCTGGCCGGGAATCCCCCTGATCGGTGTCATGGCGGTTGAATCCATCAGTGCAGGGTAGGGGTGGGCGTGGGCGTTTTTCGTTTACCGCTGGCGGGTTTGCCCAGCAACAGCGACTGCGGATTATTCTCCAGCAGTCGCGCCAGGTCGCGGATCGCCCGCGCAGCCTCGCCAAACTCCTTCATGGTGGTCATCAGCTGCGCCTGGGTATTGATGCCGGCGCGTTTGTCGATCGGCTTCAGTATCTTGTTCAGTTCGGTGATGGTGAGGTGGAGTTGGGCCAGGCTCTTATTCAGATTGCCGCCGATCTCCTCGATGGGCAGGGTGTCGAGACGGGTAAACAGCTTGTTGACCCGCTGCTCCCACAGATTGAGGCCGCTGGAGATCGAGGGGATCATGGGATAGCCCTTGGTATGCTCGGGCGAGCCGGCGACCAGCGGTGCGTCGGGCAGTACCACCAGGTCGACATACTGGGCGCCGGTCATCAGATTGCCGCTCTTGACCGTGGCGCGCAGGCCTTTTTCGATCAGGCGAGACAAGATGGTCTTGCGCGGCGTCGATGGATCGAGCTGCTTGCCGATCACCTCGATCCGGTCCAGCTCGATCTCGACCAGCACCGGGGTGCGGATCTCCAGGTTGTCGGGGTTGTACTCCAGGTCGATGTCCAGCACCTCGCCGATGCGGATGCCGCGAAACTCCACCGGTGCGCCGATGTTAAGGCCGCGCAACGAGTCGGTGAAAAAGACCCGATAGCGCTGGGTATCCGTGGAGCGCTTGTGTTCGGCCTTCTTCTCCGATTCATGCAGGAAGTAGAGGCTGTTGGCGGCGGCGGGATCGCCATCCTCCACCCCCTTTTGCAGGCCGAAGGCGATGCCGCCGGCCACCAGGGATTCCAGCGAATCGACATTCACCTTCAAGCCGTCGGCATCGAGGTTGACCGACAAGCCGCCGGCATCCCAGAACACTGTGTTTTTGGTCACCAGCTTGTCGAACGGGGCGCGCACGAAGATATCGAACTCGACGCGGCGCTCCTTGGTGGCCAGCTTGACGTCGGTGACGATCCCCGTCGGGATGCTGCGGAACAGCACCAGGCTGCCCTGGGTGATCGAGCCGCGCCGGTCGGAGAAGAGGCGGAAATGGCGGCCCGCGGTATTCACCGAGACCGTCGGCGGCGTCTCCAGGCCGGTGAAGCGGCGCGTGCCGTCCGCCTTGCTGGTGCCGACATCCATCTCCACATAGGCGCCGGAGAGCAGGGTGTCGAGACCGGATACCTGGCTGATGCCGATACGCGGCCGCACCACCCAGAAGCGGGTGGCCTTGGAGAGCAGATCTTCGGCGCCATCCTTCAGCTCGGCGGTGGCAATCACCCGTCGGCGGTCGTCGTCCAGGTGGAGGCGGGTAATGGTGCCCATCTCCAGGTTGCGGTAACGCACCTTGGTCTTGCCTTCCTCCAGCCCCTGGCCGTCCTCGAAGGTGATGGTGAGGGTCGGTCCCTGCTCGGACCAGCTCTTCCAGGCGATCCAGCCGCCGATCAGCGCCGCCAGCAGCGGCACCAGCCAGATTAACGACAGCCCGCGCACCGAGGCGATCAGCGGCTCTTGCGCATCGTTGTCGAGGAGGTCATTCATGCTCATTCTTTTGTATTGGATCCCAAATCAGTCGTTGATCGAAAGACTCCACAGCCAGCATGGTGAGGGCCACCACGGTGGCGAACAGGCTGGTACCGAGATTGCCGTGGATGGTGGCCAGATTGCCCAACTGCACCAGTGCCGCCAGGATGGCGACGACGAACACGTCCACCATCGACCAGCGGCCGACGAATTCGCTGAGGCGATAGAGTTGCAGCCGCTCCAGCGGCCGCCGGGTCGAGCGCCGCTGGGTCGAGATCAGCAGCCCCGCCAGGATGCCGAGCTTCAGTAGCGGCAGGAAGATGCTGGCGACGAAGATCAACAGCGCCAGCGGCCACATCCCCTCGTGCAGCAGCAGCATAACCCCGCCGAGGATGGTGCTGGGTTCGCTCTGTCCCAGGGAGGTGACGGTCATCACCGGCAGCAGATTGGCCGGCAGATAGAGGATTACCGCCGCCAACATCAATGCCCAGCCATGGCTCAGGCTGTGGCGACGGCGTTGCTGTAGGCTGCCGTCACAGCGGCTGCAGCGCTGCCGATGGACGGGGTTCAGGGTGCCGCAGACACTGCAACGCGTCAGGCCGAGTTCGGCGGCGGTCTTCATTTCTTCACCCCGGCGCGAATCTGGGTGGTCATGCGCCACAACTGCCGGCGATCCAGTTGCGCCGAGATGATGGCAAGATTGAGTATCAGCAGAAAGAAGGCGTAGAAGGCGATGCCCGGCGACACCTCCGCCAGGTCCTGCAACTTCACCAGCGCCACCAGCAGTCCCAGCAGAAAGATCTCCAACATGCTCCAGGGCGCCAGCCAATCGTGCCAGAGCAACAGTCTGGCGCTGTCGATCGGCAGCCGACGGCCCAGCTGCGACTGCAGAGCGATCAGCAACAACACCCCCAGCCGATAGAAGGGGATCAGAATGCTGGTGAGCAACACCAGCGCCGCCGGCCACCACATGCCCTGAACGGCGAAGGCCGCTGCCGCCTGAAAGAAGGTGGCGTGGGTCTCTTGCCCCTGGGAGGCGAGTTGCAGAATGGGATAGCTGTTGCTGACCAGTAGCAGAATCAGCCCGGTCAGCAGCCAGGCAAGGAGGTGCTGCAGGTTCACCGAGCCGCCACGATAGAGCACCGCGTTACAGCGGCGGCAACGGGCCAACTGGCGCGATTCCAGCGGCCGCAGACGATGCAGCAGGTCGCAATCGGGACAGGCGATATAGTCATCCAGATGGTGCTCAGCCATCGGCGTGTCGGGATTGGCCATTGAGGGGGTTACTTGCATAGGGGTCATAACCCCCCTTAGGCTCCCGCATCCGGAAAAAGTTACATGGCGGCTGAATGAAAGCACCAGGCCAGCAGCGACCGATGACTGGGCCACAGCGTGGATTGCCGTTGGGGATCTATTCCAACAGCGGCTGTCGACCAAGGCCCGGCGTTGGTTCGCCGCCGAGCTGGAAGCCGTCCTTGATGGCCGTAAGCGACTGACGATGATAGCGATGGAATTTCCGAACGACAACGAGATAGTCGGCCAGGAAGCCAGGGCGTGTGGCGCCATGGGCGCGGGCGTAATCATCGATCCCGGCCACCAGGTAGCGCGGTAAGGAGATGTTCACCCGCTGCGGGGCCGGACCGATCCGTGAGACATCGATATCCACCAGCAACCAGACCCCGCCATCCTGATATTCGGGATCTTTGGCCAACACCTCGAATTACGAATTACGGGGACGGTTTACTAAATTCACTTAACCTCCATCATCGCCGCCAACGCAGCCTCCAGATTACCGGCCGCCTGTCCAGTCAATCCTTCGCCCAACCCAAACCCATAGCCCCGTATGGCCATGACCCAGGCGGGGGGCGGCTCACCGTAGAGTTTTTGGTAGGCGTGTAGCAGGGCGCCGGGGGAGAGTTCGTGGCTGCTGTAGCTGGCATCTTCCACCGCCGTTACCAGCCCATAGGCAAAGGGTTCCGGGCCGCTGGCGGCGGCGTCGATGAAGATCACCCGCTCCCGGCCTTGCAGGTCCAGGGCGTATTCCACCTGGAGCTGGTAATCCGTCAGCAGCTCGACACCGGGGAGGGCCAGAGCCTCCAGCCGTTCGATGGCCAGCGGCCCCAGGGCGTCGTCGCCCCGGCTGGGGTTGCCGATGCCGATGATGAGGGTTGGGGGATTCACTTCATTTCGACTGCAAAGGACGCTCGATGCGGTTCGCTATCGCTCACCACATCCTACCGATCTGATCAGGCTATCCACTGTCGCCCCCTCGGCATCCAGCAGTTCCACGACTAGGGGCATCTTGCCCAGGGCGTGGGTGGCGCAGGAGAGGCAGGGGTCGAAGGCGCGGATGGCGACCTCGATGTGGTTGAGCAGACCCTCGGTGAGTTTCCTGCCGTCCAGGTATTGGCGGGCCACCTGGCGGATGGCCTCGTTCATGGCCTGGTTGTTGTGGGTGGTGGAGACGATGAGGTTGGCGCGCACGATCACATCGTCCTCGTCCACCCGGTAGTGGTGGATCAGGGTCCCGCGCGGGGCCTCGATGACGCCCACGCCGCGCTCCTGGCGCGCGCCGCTGACCACCAACGCATCCCCCGAGAGATCGTTGTCGTGCAACAGTTCCTTGATGGCCTCGGCGCTGTGCAGCATCTCGATCATGCGCGCCCAGTGGGTGCCCAGGGTCGCCCCGGCGGCCCGGCCGGCGTCATAGGCCAGGAAAGAGCGCCGTTCCTGGTCGGCGAAGGGAGTGGGGATGAAGTCGCACAGGCCGACGCGGGTGAGCGGCCCGACCCGGTACCAGCCCTGTTCCGGTCCCAGTTCCCGCAGATAGGGGAATTTCATGTAGGACCAGGGTTTGACCTCTTCCAGTATCCGTTCCCAATAGTGGTCGTAGTTGACATGGTCGAACAGGGTTTCGCCGCCCTTGTCGCGGGCGCGCAGGCCGCCGTGGTAGAGGTCCATGGCCCCGTCGGCGCGAACCAGCGACAGTCCATGGGCCTCGAAGCGACCGAAGGCGTTGTAGAGTTCCCGGTTCTGCTCGAACAGTCGCCGCGCCAACTGCACCGCGTCGCGACTCCAGGCGATGATCTGGTAGATATCCTTGAGCAAGAAGTCGCGCTCCTCCCGCGACAGGTTCTTGTTCACCCCGCCGGGCACCGAGCCCGTGCCATGAACGCGCTTGCCGGCGGTGAGGCGGATCACCTCCTGGCCGAATTTGCGCAGCAGCACCCCCTGTTTGGCGACCTCGGGGTAGGCCTCGATTACCCCGACGATGTTGCGCTTGGCCACATCCGAGTCGAATCCGAACAGCAGGTCCGGCGAGGAAAGGTGGAAGAAATGCAGGGCGTGGGACTGGAGCATCTGGCCATGGTGCATGAGCCGGCGCAGTTTCTCGGCCGTGGGCGTGAGTTGCGAGGCCCCGACGATCTGGTCCATGGCCTTGGAAGCGGCCAGGTGGTGGGAGACCGGGCAGATGCCGCAGAGGCGCTGCACCATCACCGGGGCCTCCCAATAGGGGCGGCCCTGGATGAACTTCTCGAAGCCACGGAATTCGACGATATGCAGCCGCACCTGCCGGATGTGGTCATTCTCATCCAGCAGCAGGGTAACCTTTCCATGGCCCTCCACCCGCGACAGGGGTTCGATGGCCACGCGGCGCAGGGTCTCGGGGTGTTGGGCGCTTTCCAGGTCGGCACTCATGGGAGGGTCCCGTTCAATCATAGGAGATCAGGCCATGCCCCAGCCGGGGCGTGCGCCCGGCGAGCAGGTCGGTAAGGAACTTCCAGATGGCATCCGCCGAGGGCGGGCAGCCGGGGACGAAGTAGTCCACCTTCACCACCTCCTGGATGGGATAGACCCTGTCCAGGGGCAGGGGCAGTTCCGGGTCGTTGGGGATGCCGCCCTTGCCCAGGCTGGTCTCGGTCACATAGACCTCTTGCAGGCAATCGGCAAGGTCCAGGTGGTTGCGCTGGGCGGGGAGGCCGCCGGTAACGGCGCAGGCCCCGATGGCCACCAGCATCTTGCAGTTCTTCCTGAACTCCCGCAGCACATGGACATTCTCGGCATTGCAGATACCACCCTCCACCAGACCGATGTCGCAGGGACCGCAGTGCTTGATGTCGGTCAGGGGGGTACGATCGAACTCGATGTAGTGCAACAGCTCCAGCAGCCGCTCGTCGATATCCAGAAAGGACATGTGGCAGCCAAAACAGCCCGCCAGCGAGGTTGTGGCGACACGCAGTTTTTTTATCTCGGCCGGGACAGTCATGGGGCGTCCTCGCAGGCATTGCAAGGACCCTGGGTGCTTGGCCGGGGGGCATCCTCCAGGGCCTGGGCGCTGATGGGCCGGGCATCGTAGCGGCGCTGGCCGATGGGCAGGGCAAAGCCCACCCGCTTTTTCAGGATCACCCCGACCGGGCAGACCGCCACGGCCTTGTCGTCCAGGGCGATATCCGTATCCTCCAGCCGCCCGCTCGCGTTGTTGACGATGAGGTGTTTATCTATGCCGCGCCCCGAGAGGGAGAAGACGCACTTGCCGTCCACCTCGCAGGAGGCCCGCACGCAGAGTTCGCAGAGGATGCAGCGGTTGAAATCGAGCAGCAGGTCCGGATGGGAGGCATCCACCGGCCGGTCGGGGAAGAGGTGGCGAAAACCGGCGTTGGTCACGCCCAGATCGTAGCCCAGGGCCTGCAAGACGCAGTTGCCGCTCTTCTCGCAGGAGGGGCAGAAGTGGTTGCCCTCGGCGAACAGCATCTGCACCAGGGTGCGGCGCAGCGCGTTCATCTCCTCGGTGGCGCTCTCCACTTCCAGGCCGGACTGGGCCGGCAGGGTGCAGGAGGCGGCGGTGCGGCCGCCGGCCTTCACGGTGCAGACCTTGCAGCTCCCGTGGGGCTTGAATTCCGGGTGGTAACAGAGATGGGGAATGTAACGGCCGGCGCTCAGCGCCGCCTGCATCACTGTCTGGCCGGGGGTGAAGGGGACCTCCTCCCCGTCCAGCAGAAAGTGTTGTGAATCGCTCATGCCTCGTTCCCCAGGTGCGCCCCGGCGTCGTCCCGGCCGGTCATACGCCTGGCCTGCGCCAGGGCACCGTCCAGATCGAATGCGGGTTCGAATTCCAGGGATTTGAGCCGCTTTTCATAGGTGGGCCGGAAGCGCTTGAGGGTATCCAGGGTGGGATTGCAGGCGCCCTGGCCCAGGCCGCAATGGGCGGATTGGTGCAGCACTCGGTTCAATTTATCGATCTCCCCCAGGTCGTAAGGGGTGCCATGACCTGTGGCGATCTTCTCCATCACCCCCTTGAGCATGGAGGTTCCCACCCGGCAGGGTGTACAGAAGCCGCAAGACTCATGGGCGAAGAACCCGACGAAGCTCCGCGCCACCTCGAACATGTCGCGCCCCTCGTCGAAGATCATGAAGGAACCGGCGCTGGGCAGGTCCTCGAAGGCGATCCGGCGGTCGAATTCACTGGCGTCGATGCAGTGGCCCGAGGGTCCGCTCACCTGCACCGCCTGGGTGTTTTCCGCACCGCAATCGGCCAGGATCTGGCGAACGGTTATTCCAAAGGGGTATTCATAGATACCCGGCCTCGCGCAATCGCCGGAGATGGACAGGAGTTTGGTCCCAGCCGATCTGGGGGTGCCGATGGCCCGATACCAGTCGCCCCCTTTAAGGGCGATCAGAGCCGCTGCGCAGAAGGTCTCCACGTTGTTCACCGTGGTGGGCCGTTGCAGGTAGCCATGGGTGACGGGATAGGGCGGGCGGTTGCGGGGAATGCCGCGTTTGCCCTCCAGGGACTCGATAAGGGCCGACTCCTCGCCGCAGACATAGGCCCCGGCTCCCAGGTGGATCTGGATATCGAAATCGAAATCCTCGCGTCCGCATATATTCCGGCCCAGCAGGCCCTGGGTCCGGCGCCGCGCCAGCACTGCCTCAAGCGGCTCCAGCAGAAAACGGTATTCCCCGCGCAGGTAGAGAAAACCCTCGGCGGCACCGATGGTATAGGCGCAGAGGGTCATGCCCTCGAACACCTGGTCGGCGTGACGGCTGAGCAGCACACGATCCTTGAAGGTTCCCGGCTCGCCCTCATCCGCGTTACAGACGATATAGTGCCGTTCGCCCTTGGCGTTGCGGCAGGCCTCCCATTTGAGCCCCGTGGGGAAGCCCGCCCCGCCCCGGCCACGTAACCCGGAAGCCTTGATTTCCTCCAGCACCCCCAGCGGCGGGCCTTGCGGATTGACGATGACGGCACGCAGGGCCTCTCCGGGTTTGAGACCGCACCCCAGCAGGATGTCTTCGCGTCGAATATAGTCCTGGATCACGAACAACTCGGCCGGCCACTGCGCAACCGGCCGCTGCTCCAGGATCAGATCGACGATGCAATCCAGCCGTTCCCTTGTGATGGCGGCTATGGCCCGGCCGTTCACCAGCAGGCCCGGTCCCTGATCGCAGAGGCCAGTGCAGGAGGTGGTCTTTACCTGGACGAGGCCGTCCTCGGAGACATGGTCCTTCTCCACCAGGAGACGGCCGCAGAGGTAGTCCAGCAACCCCCCGCTGCCCTGCATCTGATCAGTGATATTGTCGGAGAAGAGGATGCGATAGCGGCAGGGGCGGTCGGTATGGAGAAAACTGTAGAAACCGGCCGCACCCTCCACCCGCGCCCTGGGAAGGGAGAGACTGTCGGCCAGTTGGGTAATGGCCTCCGGGGCGACCCAGCCCTCCCTTTCCTGTACTTCCCGCAGCATTTGCAGCAGACGGGTGGGGTCTCCCGCGTGGCGCCGGAGGATGGGTTCCAGCAGTGCCATCCCATTCTGTTCAAACATTGAATTCCTCGCTCGCACGATTCACTTCATCGACCTACCGCACAGCCTAGCACTCTATCATAGCGATCCCTAACGCTTCCCAGGGACATGTCCGGTCGGGTGTGACGCCCATCCTAGAAAACGGATCTCACCTCCTCGAAACTCAAGCCTTGCTTCTGGAGGTTTGATGCAGCGTAACTATTCAGATCGCCCCAAAAATCGTTACCGTTCACCCCCCCTCCCTCTGGGAGGGGGTTGGGGGGAGGGCGGTTGTGGATAACGCTCTGAATTTATTAGGCCACTCCCTCCCCAACCCTCCCCCAGAGGGGGAGGGGGCTGAATGGTTACAAAAAATCGCTTTTTTTTGAGGCGATCTGAATAGTTACGTTCGTTGTAGTGGGCAGGCGAGGGGGGATGGGGCAGTGGTTGGGGCCAGGCCATGTCCCGCGCCCTCGAATGTTACCCGCTTGATCTCCCTCAAATGCTTGAGGCCTGTATCTGCCTAGGCTTCTCGGATGGACCTCTCGGACACCCCCGCCTTGGCCTCCCCTTATCCGGCATCGGCCGATACCCCCGACCGTATTCCCGGCAATGCCGGGATCTGGGTCGGGATTTTCTGCGTACTGGTCGAGTTTCTGCTGCTGTTCGGCGTCTATTTCGTCGCCAAGGCGCACAACCCCGATGCCTTTCTCAGGGGTCCCGACAAGTTGGCGACCCTGGCGGGCGTGACCATTACCCTGCTGCTGCTCACCAGCGGTTACTGCATGCTCAAGGCGGTGGAGGCGATCCGCCGCGATGCCCGATGGATTTCCCTGCGCTGGGTGTTGCTCGCCATCGGGCTCGGCCTGGGCTATCCCCTGGTGAAGTTCTTCGAGATCCGCTGGAACCTGGCCCATGGCATCGACGGCGAGGCGGGCGTCTTCTACACGGTCTACTACTACCTGACCCTCAACCACCTGGTGCATCTGAGCTGGGGCCTGCTGGGTCTGGGCTGGGTGGCGGCGCGGACCGCGCTCAAGGCCTATTCGGCGCAAAGCCATTCCGGACTCGAAGCCGCGGCGCTCTACTGGCACACCACCGACCTGATCTGGCTCGCGATCTTCTCCCTCTTCTACGTGCTGCGATGAAACCCGGACCGGCGGAAAGGATCTGGTTGCTGCTCATCGGCCTCACCGGCGCAGGGGCCTGGCTTGCCGAAACGGGCCAGGCCGGCTGGCCCCTGACCCTGGTTGCCGCCGGTCTGATCGCCATCAAGAGCCGTCTGGTGATCGACTACTACATGGAAATGATCCGGGCCGACCGGCGTTTCCGTTATGTTCTGTTCGCCTTCGTCACGATCGTCTCATTGCTGGTGGTACTGAGCCACAGCTGGGGGGATCTGCTCCGGCGGATTACGACGGTCTATTGATTCACCGGATAGAATCCAGGCTATTGGTATCTCTGGATGATTGCCTGCCTTGCTTGTTATTTAAACCTGAGTAAAGGAAAATTCAGACCAGCGCCCTGGCTAGAGCCCACAAGGAAGCCCGCATGAATAACAATAAGCTGATATTCACCCTGTTGTTTCTATTGCAGGGGACATGCGCCCATGCCGACGATTGGTCGTTCACCAAGATCATCAGTATCGACCATATCGGCGATCCTTCCGAGAACGACGGCCTGCGCCCGGAGGCCTTCGTCCTCGAATACGCCACCAGCCCGGCGTCTTCCTGGTCATTCGGCGTCCTGGAAAATTCGGAAGGGCGGTTCGGCCTCACGGCAGGGTATTCACATACCTTTTACCGGATAGGGCCGCTCGATCTGACGGGCAACCTCCATCTCGTCAGCAATTACAAGGATTTGCCCTACATCATGCCCCTGCCCACCCTTGGGGTCCGATACCATCTCACTGCGGCCATTGGCCTGATGGCGGAGGTGCTCCCCGTTCCAAAAAGGGACGATCCCTACAGCATCTTCATCACAGGCATCAATTTCGATTTTTAAGCGGAAGCTGTTGTCCAACATATTTCCGGACAGTTCCTTAGGCCGAAACCCCACCGGTGACCCCCATGATCGCAAGAACTGCCTTGTCTCTTCTTGCATGGACGCTCTTGCTGCTTGGTCCTGCCGTCGAGGCCGCTGGCAAGAAGGCCGGGATCCATGCCGATACCCCCCAGCCGCGCCGTTTCGTCGTTCAGGGGACCCAGCTCCTGGACCGTACCGGCAACGGGCCGGTCTTTTTCCGCGGCATTGGCTATTCACCCTACCTGAAGGGTGAGACCCCGCAACAGGGGGCCGGGCCGGGCAACGACGGGCGTTATCCGAGTCACCTGTCGCTGATCAAGGCGTTGGGGGTGAGCTACCTCCATGTATTCCCCCTGCTGATGCCGGCCAATTTCTTCGCCGCCCTGGATGCCACGGATCTGGTCTACGGCCAGGATATCTGGATAGACCCCTTCGCCCCTGACATCCTGGACGAGAAGTACCAGTCTGCCACCCTCGCCAGCGTCAAGCGGGTCATCGACCATACCTATGCCGTCGGCCGCCCTGACCGGCTGGTGCTCTTCTCCGTCGGTGACGAGTTGCAGGCCGCCACGGTGGAGCGCACCAACAGGCTCCACCCGGCGATCCGCGACTACCGGGGCAAGCACCTCAGCGTGACGGGGCGTTCCCCCAGCGAGGTCGCCATCGCCCGCCTCATCGACGCGGCCATGGACTATGAGCTGAAGCGCTACGGCCAGCGCCACCTCTATTGCCACACCAGTTGGACCCATATCGGCCCCCTGGCCAACCGTCCCGATCTGGACATCCCGCGCGAGCATGTCCTGGTGCCGGACATGGGCGATCTGCTCTGCATGAACATCTACACCTACGCCCAGGGTGTCATGAGTTCGCCGCCTGGATCGGTCACAGGGACCTCTTTCCAGGGCTATCTGGAGGAACTGGCGGCCGGCAGCAAGCTGCCCATACTGGTAACCCAGGTGGGACTCTCCACCTCCCCCATCATGCCAAAGCCCGAGGTGGTCGATTATGGCGGGCACGATGTGGCCAGGATCCCGGCGGCCTTCCGCTCGGTCTGGCAGGACATCCGCACAGCGCGGGGCCGAGAGCGTTTCAGCGGCCTGGTCTTTTTTGAATTCCAGGACGAGTGGTGGAAGATCGGCTGGGTGACCGGCGACGAGAACCAGCACGAACCGGCGGACCCCGAGGAGTGGTTCGGGATCTATGAGATCGGCAAGGACAACGAACTCATCCCCAAGGGGGAGATCCCCTCGACCTTGCGGAACCTTTTCACCGCACCTTAATCTTACAGTTTCGTTACACCACGCATCTCGCGCAAAGACGACAATAGACCCTTTCTCCTTGGCGCTCATAGAGACTTACCGTAATGGAAGCCGCGAAGCGCTCGTTTGCTCCCCCTCCCTCTGGGGGGGGGGTGGAGGGAGGAAACCTTTCTTTCCCACCAGACGGAGCTCGCCCTTGCAACAGAAGATCGCCCTTGCCGCCCTTGGCTTGCTATCCCTGGCGCCCTTCCTCTGGCGCCTCGCTCATAAGGGCACCAATGAAATCATCGGCCTCTTGTCGGACGGCGGGATCGGGCTCCTCCTCTTCCTCCTGCTCCTCTACAGCCCCCGCTGGCTTCGCATCGCCCTGGCCACGGTCTGGGCCGGTTTCATCATCGGCGCCAACGAACTCCTGGCGGCCATGCTACGTCTCCCCTCCTGGGAGGATATTCATTACCTGACCGATCCGGCCTTCGTAAAAAACAGCACGGGCAGCTTCAACCTCTCATCGCCCGGTCTGGTCTGGATGCTGGTGATATCGGCGATTCTGGCCTCAGTCCTGCCCATCCCCAGGCCCCAAAGAAAACACCTCCTGCCGGGGGTCCTGATGGTCGGTATCGCGCTCTTGCTGCTTCAGGGCTACGCCAGCGCGAACCATGATGATCAGAGCGTTGCCGCCCGCCATAACGCACTCCACTGGTTCATCCTGGACGCCCTTACCCCACGGCCGCGCCTGACGGCAGCGGCGCTGGCCAACTACCGTCTCCCCCAGGGGTTGAGCCGGCAGGATCTCGACGGCAAGGCCCTATCGGAAAAGTATGGCGCGAAGAACGTCCTCATCGTCACCCTGGAAGGCATACCGGGTCTCTATTACCCCGAGGCCCGCAAGGCCATGGGGATGGAGAGTACCGGTATCTCCATGGACCGGCTGGCGAAGAGCACGCCGCAGGCCATGGTGATCCCCGACTTTGCCGTCCACAGCCATCAGACCATCCGAGGCCTCTATGCCCTACTGTGCGGCGATTTCAGCAAGCAATCCTGGAATACGCCCAAGGCGGTCGAGCTCCAGGGCCTGCCGGAACGGGCCAAGGATTGCCTGCCCGCCCAGATGGCGAGTCAGGGTTGGAGTACCCACTTCCTGCAGGGGGCGGGTCTTGCCTTCATGGGGAAGGACCGCTTCATGCCGTTGATCGGCTTCCAGCAGGCCCACGGCAGCGAGTGGTTCAAGGAGGCCAACCCCTATCCCTTCGAGTGGGGAGTAATCGATGACATATTCTTTCGCGGCGCGCGGGACTATATCGCCAAACTCCGCACCAAAGACAACCCCTGGATGCTGACCCTCCTGACGGTCGGGACCCACCAGCCCTACGCCGTTCCCGATGACATCGCAGCCAAGTATCCCAGCCGGCGCATCGCGACCATAGACATGCTGGACCAGACCGTCGCCCGCTTCATCGAGGATCTACGCAAGGACGGCGTCCTGAAAGATACCCTGGTCATAGTCACATCGGACGAGTCCCACGGCTCCGAAGCAGCCGACTGGGTTGGCAGTTGGGGCCTGGGGCTGGTCCTCGCCCCGGAAAACGGTCAGCTACCGCGCACCAAGGCGGGAAGCTACGGACTGGTGGACATGGAGGCATCCATCCTCGATTACCTGGGGCTACCGATCCCCGAGTCGGTCATCGGCCGCAGCTTCTTCCGTGACTACAGCAGCCCCCGGGAGATGATCTCCTTTACCGCCTCCAAGCGCCGCTGGCACAGTGCCCAGAACCTGCGCTACGAATGTGCCCACGACGGTCGTTGCCGGGTGGGCAAGGCTGATAGCCTGCTGGGTCCGCCACCAGCGGAATTCGTGCGCGACAAAAATGGGATTGGCAGCGAGATTTATCTCATCTCAGCCGTACTGGATCAGAAACTTGCCCCCCAGCAGGGGGAGAGGGTGCTGCAATTCGCCAACGGGGAGATCCGCCGGTTGCCGGAGAAGATCCAGAGCGACTGGGCCGACAGCCTGGTTGGCGCACAAAACCTGGACTTCCCGGCCCGCTCCAGGGTGCGGGTGTCGATCAGGGTAAAGATGCTGGAGGCGCCGGCCGAGGGCGTACAGCTCCGGCTGGCCTTCAAACAGTGGGAGCACCCCCTCAAGGAAATCAAACACGAGGATTTCCCCCTGCTGCATGCCCAGGAGGAGGGCCAGTTGGAGTTCAGCTTTGATAACCCGAGGCCCAGGCAGTCCTTTTCCATCTACCTCTTGGGTGAGGGTAAGGACGCCGCCATTCGGCTGGAGAAGTTCGACGTGACCGTCGATAACCGGGAGGGGTAGAAACACTTAAGCCCCGGCCATCCAGTAGGGTGGCCGGGGGTATCCGGGGGCTTACAAAGGCTGGACGTTATCTGCCTGGGGACCCTTCTTGCCCTGAGTTTCGGTAAACTCAACCCGCTGGCCGTCCGTGAGGGTGCGATGACCATCACCGACGATGGAACGGAAATGGACGAAGAGATCCTTGCCGCCCTCGCGCTGAATGAATCCATAACCCTTGGCGTTGTCGAACCACTTCACGGTTCCGGTTTGCCTTTCAGACATCAGTATCAACCTCAAAAAAATGACTTACAAAAACCCGTCGAACGGGCCGACACTGCGAATCCCAGGCGAGCACTACGAAGATCGATTCTGATGTTACGAAAGGGAAACAACGAAAAGAGGCGCCAGACTCAGGTCAAGGATATTGCAGAACCGCGACATTATCCTGTTGCCCAAGGAAACGCAATGGAAATATCAGGGTGTTCAGGGCCACGTCATCTAAGGAACTGTCCGAGAATAACTTGTACATCTCGCATCTCATCTTCAGGCCATCTTTGGCCGATCTTCAATCGATCAATTTTCGCGGCAGAGCCGCTCCCACGGCGGTGGGAGCGGCTCTGCCGCGAAAATAGGCGGTTTTGCTCAATCAGATCGA